>JAFYHD010000133.1 GCA_017539325.1 bacterium
GCCGAGCAGAGCGGAGCTGGCTTTGAATTTGACCACGGTCTTGGCCGCGATCTTGATCTGTTCTTTGGTCTTGGGGTTGATGCCCTTGCGAGCTTTGCGCTTGCTGGTGCCGAAGGTGCCGAAGCCGACGATAGCGACTTTGCCGCCCTTCTTGAGGGTCTTCTGGACAGAGCCGAGGACAGCGGCGACAGCGGCGGCAGCCTGCTTCTTCGTCAAACCGGTGGCGGCGACAACGTCTTCCACCAACAGACCTTTGTTCAGGTTTTCAGCTTTTTTGGTAGCCATAGTAAATCTCCTACAGATTTTTGGGTTTGATTTTTTTGTGCCGCCTAGTCAAACCATTAGACAAGGCGCGCAAAAAAGTAATAAAAAATTTAACTGCGTAATTATACATAAAATCAATGCTTTATGTCAATACGTAGTCCGCCATCCCTTTTCCAAGGCGGAATCGGCCCGACTTTGAGGCCCGAAACAACGATAAATAAGGGCATTCGGAAGGCGAACGTTCGGGCATATGGCAAAGTCGGAGATGTTTTTGATAAAATAATCAATATGATACGAATATGGAGGTTTCACATGATCGCGAGCCGAGGTACTGCTACGAAAAAACCAGGAGGCGTGGCGCTTCTTGCCGTTTTGACTGTGTTGACGGTTCTTTCGCTTTTGGCGGCGACTTTTTCCGCTTTCATGACAATGGAAAGCCAGACCAGCGTCACGACGCTGGCCAAATCGCAGTCAGATCTTCTGGCCCAGTCGGCGCTGGAGCACGCGCTCAGCGTGCTTCGTCAGGATGTCTACGCGTCCCCGGGCTGGGATTCTCCGGACGAGCCCTGGTGCAAGGAATTTCAGGCTGATCCCAAGTCGCCGAACCAGGTGAACATTTCCGACGCCCTTTCCCGTTCTCCTTCCAAGGATCTGCCCGCTGTTCCGCCTTCGCGCTGGTTCTACGTCAGGGACAACGCCGGGAATATCCAGGGCCGCTACGCGATCGCGGTCGAGGACGAAGCATCGAAGATCAACGTCAACATAGCTTCCGCCGTGATGGACAGCGATCAGAACGAAGGGTTCTCCACCAGGGAAGTGATCCTGTCCGACGGCCAGACCAGGGAGGGCAGAGGACTGCCGCTTTCAAAGGAAGCGACGCAGAAACTCATAAAACACCGCTACGGCCGCGACGCTCAGCCGGGCCAGGCCAACGTTGACGACAACTACAACCTGCCGCTTTACGCCGGCGACAAAATTGACAACAACGCCAACCAGAAAGTTGACGAAGCCGGCGAAGGTCTCGACGAAGCGGAAGAGTTCATGCCGGACAGGCCGCGCTGGGACGACATGGCCTTCACATCCATGCAGGACGTCATCGACATCTGCATGCCGGGACAGCGCAGCGCCGCCACCGAGTGGATCAAGCACCTTGGTACGACGTACACGCACACAAGGGACATGTACGTTGACAGCACGTCGAAAATATACAACCGCGTGAACATCAACGTGGCTGAGCGCGAACAGATCAGAAGGATCTTCCGCCGCGCAAATTCGGATTATAAGTTCGAGCCCTCCACCGTCGCTCTTCAGAGTCTGGTCGCGAACGTCATCGACTACCGCGACGAGAACCATGTTTTGACGACGGTCGGCAACGAGTACGGCGTGGAAGCGGTGAACTTCAACGAGATAATGGCCAACGACGGCTCATACAGCTTCGAGGCGGACCGCATCCTTTTAGGCACCGACGCGACCGACAACGCGCACCTCTTTTCCAAGTGGTATAACTGGAACGGCAGCGGAGCCAGGAACACGGCCTTCGCCATAACCAGCAAAAGCCCTTCCAGCGGCGGATCCGTCGATTATTTCGGCAAACGGGAAAGTTTCTCGTCCGGCTACAGGGTGAAGCTCGCCAACGATCACAGCAGGGTGCCCAACAAGCTCTGGAACAATTTCAAGCGATTGATGAACAGGAAGTGGGGCGGCATACCCAAGAACCTTCTGAAGGGCGGCACGCTTGTCTTGACCAGCAAGGACAGCGTGAGGATCGGATGGTATCCCATACTTGACAACAGCGGCAACGACATTCACGTCGGATGCGGAACCACGCTTGCCAAGGCGGACCATTTCACCAACGACACGCTCTACGCCACTCTTTACACGGGCTGGAGCTGGGAGTGCTTGCACGCCGGCGTTATTTCTATCGTTCCCAAAGCCCAGGACATCTGGGCCTTCCCCACGCAGATCCAGGACGATATCAGACCGCCAAAGGATCTCTATTACTACGCGTTCATCGGCGAACAGAACTTCACCGGATCTTTCGGCACCAGCGGCGACTCTGTCATGACGAAGGTCTTGGGCAAGAGCTTTACCGTGGCCTGGAAAGGCTTCAATGAATTCATGGACTTGGACGGGGAAGCCAACAAATATTCCGAGACCAGGATGGTCGAACTCAGGAAGGAAGACTTGAAAGGCAGCGAGATGAAGATGCCGGGCGGCGAAGACAGAGTCTGGATGAAACGCTATCCCTACAAAGACGGCGACGCCGTAAGGGCCGTGGACGGGCTTCTGCCACTCATAGTCTCCACCGCCAAGACTACAGGTCTGCGCAACGGAGCTTCGACCTCCTCGTCGGTCCTTGCGAAGACCAAAAACGTTTTCGACGTGGTCTACATTCAGCGGCCAGACGTGGTGGAGCTGATCAACATCAGCGACAGGGACATTTCGCTGCGCAACTGGCGCGTCGTCATCAACACCGGTGACTACGCCGACCAGATCGCCATCATCGAGAGCGCCCCGCACTTCAACTCAAGGATAGGCAGCCTCTACGATGATCCCAACCCGGTCATCCCGGCCAACGGCTACTTCTATCTGACGAACAACCGCCACGTCTTCGACTATACTTTCGGCGCTTCCAGGAACGGCACCTGGGGCGACACCGTCAAGGAATCGTACCCCTGCTACGAACTGCCCGACGTTCTGTGGGGCGTCAGGTACAAGATCGCCAGAGTCAGCGGCGACAAGCTCTGGCTCTCCGGCGCGAACTGGAAGCACGATCAGATGAAGTACGAGATCATCGAGATCCACAGCCCCAGGACCGAGAGCGGCCGCAACGGTGTGACCGGCATCAGGAAATCAGTGCACGACTCGGGTTCCAACTGGATCCAGGCCCAGCCCGGCATCAGCTGGAACACGGACGGCGCCAAGAGCGGAGACGACGCCATGTTCTTAGGCATCCCCAGGGAAGGCGGCTTCCTTTCCATGACCATGAAAAATGAGTACGGCCAGATCGCTGCCCGCACGGTCGAATACGGCACATTGAAACCGAACGAACTGACCTGCTCCACCCAGAAGAACGACCCGACGCACTACACCTGGGTTAAGACCACGAAGCCCACCATCGGAGGAACCTTAAGGGAAGCGGAGAACCACAACGTCCGCTCCAGGGCCGAGAGCAGGGCCTACGTCAAGAACTCTCCCTACGCGACCGTCGGCGAACTCAGGAAAGTTAGAAGAAGCGGCGACTGGGAAAACATCGGCACCGGCAACAAGACTCAGGAGGCGAACCGTTATATGCAGGCGATCGCCAAGAGCTTCACGACCTACGGCGTCAGGATGGACGCGGAGGAAGAGGGAGCGCATCTGGGCGGCTGGCGGCCGGCTTTCGGCACGGTCGCGAAAAACGACGCCGGCAAGCTTCAGGCCAAGGACGTCAACTGGGAGCCCGGCATCTGGGAAGGCCAGAAACTCAGGATCAGCAGCGGCAAACAGAAAGACCAGGTCTTTGTTGTCAAGAACAGCACGGCGTCTTCCATTACGCCTGACGGCTACTCTGTCGGCGCCCAGGAAACGCTGCACGCCACCAAGGGAGACAAGTTCTCCATCGGCCCCGGCTACGGCTCCGCTATGTTCTACACCAGGCAGCCTCAGGAAAAAGGCGAATGGGAATGGGTCGAGAAAAGTTTGACGAAACAGCCCTACGGCCTCTACATCTTCGGCCTGAACGACTCCATCAAGACGACGGAATTCCTCGAAGAGAACCACAACGCCACCATCAAGGTCGAAGTTTACAATTACGACACGGGCGAATACGAAGAATTCCCGAGGACTTCCATTTCCGACAAAGACATCAACGATCCTTATCAGATCACCGTTCCCCGCCATTTGCAGGCCAACAAATCCGACGGCTTCTTCTGCGGCCTGATAGGCCCCGAGCATGTTTCCAGCAAGGGCGGCATCAAGGTGAGACTGACGCCTTCCGGATTGCATGACGCCGACTGCTCAGGCTTCGCCTGGTTCGACTACGCCTACCTGACGCCCTGCTCGACCATGGGTCAAATCAACATCAACACGGCTCCGCCGAGAATATTGGCCAGCCTTCCCGGCGTCAGCGCGAAGCTGGCGGAAGACATTTACCGCGGCATTGCCCAGAACGGCAAGGCCGAGCTCAAGCCCTACAAGAACATCACCGACATCCTTTCCGTCAGAGGCATGACGGTCGAGCGCTACAGCCATCTCTGCGCGCTCATCACGACCAGAAGCGACCAGTTCAGGGTCCGCATCCTGGCGGAATCTTTGAACGACGTCAACAGAGACGGCGAATATGACGAAAGTAAGGGCGACTACGTCACGTCCTACACATCCCAGGACGTCATCGTGGACCGCCAGGCACTGATGGACGGCGAGATAGGCGAAAGCAGCTTCCGCTTCCTCTCCAAGCAGCAGTAAAATTCAAACCAAAAAAGAACCGGATCTCCGGCTCTTTTTTTTACAGGGGGAAAACCGATATGCGTCAATTATGCGACAATCTTCCGGACGTCAAGCTAGGCATAGTAGCCGTTTCCAGGGACTGCTTTCCCAAGAGCCTTTCCGAGAACAGGAGGAAAAAAATAGTCGAAGCGTACACGGAGAGATTCGGCCACATCCATGAATGCCCGGTCGTGGTGGAAAACGAACTGGACGCCACGCAGGCTCTCCTGGATCTTACGGTGAACGGAGTCGAGGCGCTGGTCGTTTTCCTTGGCAACTTTGGGCCCGAGACTTCCGAGACGCTGCTCGTAAAATATTTCAAAGGCCCCGCCATGGTCATCGCGGCGGCGGAAGAAGCGCAGGACAAGCTCCTGGACGACCGCGGCGACGCCTACTGCGGACTTCTTAACGCCAGTTACAACCTGAGATTGAGGAACCTTAAGGCCTACATTCCAGAGCGCCCTGTCGGCACGGCTAAGGAATGCGCGGAGATGATTGGGGAATTCAAGACCATCGCCGACGCCATAGTCGGCCTAGGGGAGCTTAAGATCATATCCTTCGGCCCCAGGCCCCAGGATTTCTTAGCCTGCAACGCGCCGATCAAGCGCCTCTACGACCTGGGCGTGGAAGTCGAGGAGAATTCCGAACTGGATCTTTTCGAGGTCTTCAAGAAGCATGAGGGCGACAAGCGCATTCCCGAAGTCGTGGCAGACATGGCGGACGAACTGGGCAAAGGCAACAAGAAACCCGAGATCTTAAATAAGCTCGCGCAGTACGAGTTGACGCTCCTGGATTGGGTGGAAGGACACAAGGGCATGCGCAAGTACGCTGTCATCGCGGGAAAATGCTGGCCGGCCTTCCAGACGCAGTTCGGCTTCGTGACCTGCTACGTCAACAGTCGCATGGCCAGGCAGGGGATCCCCGTGGCCTGCGAAGTGGACATTTACGGCGCCCTGAGCGAATACTTGGGCATGGTCGTGAGCCGCGACATCGTCACGCTGCTTGACATCAACAACACCGTTCCCCAAGACCAATACGAAGCGGCCATAAAAAACAAATATCCCTACGCGGGGAACGACGTCTTCATGGGCTTCCACTGCGGCAACACAGCCAGCAGCAAACTTTCCTTCTGCGAGATGCGAAACCAGAAGATCATGGCCAGGAGCCTGCCCGCGGAAGTCACCAACGGAACCTTGGAAGGCGACATCGCCCCAAGCAAAGTCACCATCTTCAGACTGCAAAGCACCGCGGATTCCATTCTGAGAGCCTACGCGGCGGAAGGCGAAGTATTGAACGTTCCCACCCATTCCTTCGGCTCCATCGGCGTCATCGCCGTGCCGGAGATGGCGCGCTTCTACCGCCATGTCCTCATCGAGAAAAATTTCCCGCACCATACCGCCGTCACTTTCTCTCACAACGGCAAAGTGCTTTACGAAGTCTTCAAGCTCTTGGGCCTGGCGAAGGATGAGATCTACTTCAACCGCGCCAAGGGCGACAGGTATCCCACGGAGAACCCTTTCTAAATGTTCGTCGGCATCGATCTCGGTACCTCGGGAGTCAAGCTTCTTCTGCTTGACCAGGAGGGAAAAATACTCGGCGCGCGCACCGAGGAATATCCCTTATCCTTTCCTAAGCCCGGCTGGTCCGAACAGGACCCGAACGCCTGGCTAACTCAGACGAAAGCGGGTCTCGCGAAACTTCTCGCCGAGCACGGCAACCCTGAGATCAAAGCTCTCGGCATCGGCGGGCAGATGCACGGGCTCGTCATTCTCGACGAGCATGACGAAGTGATAAGGCCGGCCATCCTTTGGAACGACGGCCGCACCGTCAAAGAAACGGAATATCTCAACGAAAAGATCGGCAAAGAGAAGCTCTCCTCCTATACCGGCAACATCGCCTTCGCGGGTTTCACCGCGCCGAAGGTCCTCTGGGTCAAAAACAACGAGCCGGAGAATTTCAAGAGAATTAAAAAGATAATGCTGCCCAAGGATTATCTTGTTTACAAACTCACAGGCGTTTTCGCGACGGATTACAGCGACGCTTCCGGCATGCTTTTGCTGGACGTCAAAAACAAACGGTGGTCAGAAGAGATGCTTGATATCTGCGGCGTCAGACCTGAACAGCTGCCAACGCTTCACGAAAGCTATGAGGCGGAGGGAAAGGTTTCCGACACAATCAAAGCAGAGATCGGCCTAAAGGGCGAAGCGATCGTCGCCGCGGGCGCCGGCGACAATGCCGCGGCCGCCGTGGGAACCGGCGCGATTGGCCCATCCAAGTGCAACCTTTCCATTGGCACTTCCGGCACCATTTTCATCACAAGCGATAAATTCCTGGTGGACTCAAAGAACAGTCTGCACACCTTCTGCCACGCAGACGGCGCCTTCCATCTGATGGGCTGCATGCTAAGCGCCGCCAGCTGCAACAAGTGGTTCATGGACGAGATACTGAGGGAAAAGGACTACGCCAAAGAACAGGCGGAAATAAAAACGCTGGGCGACAACAAGGTTTTCTTCCTGCCCTACCTTATGGGCGAGAGAAGCCCCCACAATGATCCCATTGTCAGAGCCATGTTCTACGGCATGAGCCTCGACACCACGCGCAGTCAGATGTACCAGAGCGTTCTGGAGGGCGTAGCCTACGGTCTCAGGGACTCCCTGGAAGTGGCCAGGGGCATGGGCCTTGTGATCGATTCCGCCACGCTTTGCGGCGGCGGCGCCAAAAGCCCGCTTTGGCGCGCGATCCTCGCGAACGTTCTGAAACTGAAACTTCTTATTCCCGTCAACGAGGAAGGCCCTGCTTTGGGCGGCGCCATCCTCGCGGCCGTCGCCGCCGGACATTTCAAGGATCTTTCCGTTGCGGCAAAGCAAATCGTCAAAATAAAAGAGACCCTCGAACCTAAAGGTGAGCTTATGGAAAAATACGACGAAGGCTACGCCTTCTTCCGCAAGCTCTACCCGGCGGTCAAGGGTCTCAATTTTTAAAAAGAGCGAATATTATCTGGTGGCTTAGAAACTGGCTTCCTGTTTGCGGCCGTCGTCCAGGAAGACGCCTTTGATGCCGCTGGGGGTAATAGTTCCCTTAATGACGTCGGGAGTGCTCTCCCCGGGCTCGCTGGCGGTGAAATTGGTGCCGTTAACGCTGCCCTGGTAGAAGTCGGTGTCGCTGTCGCCGTCGTATTCGGTCTTGATGAGCGTGAAGGAGGCCTGGCCGTTCTGGGCGATAGAGACTTTCACGGTCAGTTTGTCCACTTCGCCGTCGTCGTCAATGTATTTGCCGGTGTAGGTGTAGTCTCCGCTCTGCAAGGCCGTGGCGACCTTCTGCAGGACCTGGGCGAAGGAGGCGTTGGGGTCGCTGATGGCTTCCTTTATGGCCTCGCCTTTGGTGACGACGTTCTGCAGCGTCGAGGGGGATCCCTGAAGTTTGCCGCTGAAGGTCGCTTCCTTGAAGAAGCCGTCGTCGTATTTGGCGCCCTGTAGGTTGCCGTTCACGACAGTGCCTTTGATGCTGTCGGGGGTCAGCTCGATGCCGTGGTGGAATTCCTTGGCGGAGAACGAGCCGTTCTTCAGGGTGCCTTCGTAGAGGCTGGAATCGGTGTCGCCGTCGGCTTCCGTTTTGAGGAGCGTGAAGCGGGCGGCGCCGGTCTCTTTGTTGGTGAAGTCGACGGTCAGCGTCAGGCTTTTGACTTCGCCGTCGTCGTCGATGTACTGGCCTTTGTAGACCTGCTGTTCGACGGAAGCGGCCTGGACCGTAGTCTCAGGCTGAGCCTGCTGAGTCTGCTGAGCCTGGACGGGCTGGACTTCGTTTGCCGGGGCGGTTGGCGCGGCCGGGGGTTCCGGTCTTCTGTGTCCGCCTTCGCCGGTCCTGATCCAGGCCAAGGTGTTCTCGTCCTTGTCGACGATGGAGGCTCTGAAATTGTCTTTGCCGATTTTTCCTACGAGCGCGGTCTTGCCGTCTTTGTCCTGGGCGATGAAACTGCCGAAAGAGACCTGGCCTTTGAAGGAGTAGGTCTGGGGCTCGGCTTCCGCTGTCACGACCTGGAAGGTGCTGCCCTCTGTGCCGGGAATGACGGTGACGACGCAGGCAACTTCTTCCTGGCGGTTTTTGGAGAATTTGCCTTTGAAGGTCTGGATATCGTCAGCTATGGCAAGGCTCACGCTGAGGATGATCAATAAGGATAGGATCTTTTTCATGGTTAAACTCCCTGTTTAGGTGAAATCAGTCATTTCCCCAATTATAACAAAAAAAAGACGCGTAAGGTACGCGTCTTTTTTTGTTTTGTTGCCAACTAGGGCCTTTGGAGCGGGCGATGGGGATCGAACCCACGACGTTCAGCTTGGGAAGCTGACATTCTACCGCTGAATTACGCCCGCGGAAGTAATAAGATTACTTGCCCTGAACAGCGTTGATGACGTTGTCGAGTTTCTGGCCGGGGGTCTTTTCCTTTTTGCAGGCAGTGAAGGCCAAGAGGCAAACGAGGACGAGTAACAGATATCTCATGGTGATCTCCTTTTATTGGTTAAAAGATGGTGGAAATACAACCCCTATTCTACATCTTTCACTTTTCCCAGTCAAGCGTGCCTTTTGCTAAAATAAGTAATAAAAACAGAAATAAGGAGAAACTTATGAAAAAGGCCGCCTTTTTAGTCTGCCTTGCGTCCGCTTTCTTTCTGAGCGGCTGCTCAGTCTTCAGTTCCCTCAACACCGTGAAGGAGTGCAACTACACCTTCGCCGGGCTGGACGGCTTCAGCTATGCCGGCGTGAAGCTTGACAAGCTCAAGAGCCCGACCTCCCTGACTTTGACCGACTCCATAAACATCCTGACGGCTCTCCGGGACAAGAACACGAAGCTCACTTTCAACACGCTCGTCGACATCGAGAACCCGCATTCCGGCACGGCCAGCGTGGAAAAGATGGACTGGATCCTTTTCCTGGACGACGTGGAGATGCTGAGCGGAATAAACAACGACACCATAAAGGTCGAGCCGAACGCGACCAGCAGGGCGACCATCCAGGCCAACGTCGACCCGACGAAGGTCTTGAACGGCAATTCGCTTGAGAATCTCTGGACGCTTTACTGCAAACTGTCCGGCCGGGACACCTCGAAGAGCTCGAAGGTGACGCTTAAGCTGAAGCCTACGGTGGGAGGCTACACCTTGAAAGATTATCTGACGCTGGACAAGACGCTCTGAACTTGTCCTTCCGGTTCGGAATAGTGTATAATCAAGTATCTTTGTAAATAATCATAAGGCAATAAAAATGAAGGATTCTGAACAGGTGATCGGTGTTTGCGGCGCCGCCTGGGGCGACGAAGGCAAGGGTAAATTCACGGACGAATTCGCCGGGTCGAGCGACATCGTCGTAAGGGCGCAGGGCGGCTGCAACGCCGGGCATACGGTCGTTTTCGACGGCAAGAAACTTAAGCTTTCCAACGTTCCCTCCGGCATCGCTAATCCCGGGACGGTCAACATAATCGGCAACGGCATGGTGCTGGACCCCCAGGTCTTGATCGAAAGGGAGATGAAGGATCTGGCGAAGGTCAGCATCAACTGCGAGAACCTTCTCATCAGCGGCGACGTGAACCTCATTATGCCCTGGCACCGCATATTGGACAGGGCCCAGGAAGTGGCCCTGGGGAAAAACAAGATCGGCACGACCGCCCGCGGCATCGGCCCGGCCTACATGGACAAGATCGCCCGCAGCGGCATCCGTCTGAACGATCTGGAGGACAAGGAGTTCTTCGCGGAGAAAGTCAGAAAGCACTGCGAGCAGAAGGAAAAATACGTCTTTAACGTCTGCGGCGCCACTAAGGAACAGTTCATAGAGTGGATGAAGCTGCCCGACCAGAGGGGGGGCGAATGGCTGACCGCTGACGGACATTTCGACGCCGAGGCCATCATCAAGTCTTACCTGGAATGGGGGAAAGTGCTTCTGCCGCGCTGCGTGGACGTCAGAGTCTATCTGAGGGAAGCTTACAAGGCCGGAAAGAAGATCCTTCTGGAAGGCGCGCAGGGGCTTTTGCTGGACATCGACCACGGGACCTTCCCCTTTGTGACAAGCTCCAACTGCTGCGCCGGCGGCTTCCTTACCGGAACCGGCCTTCCGCCGCACTGCATAGACAGGATCTACAGCGTCATGTCCGCTTATATGACCAGAGTGGGCGCCGGCCCCTTCCCGACGGAACTGGGAACGGAGGAGCAGATCTCGGTCGAGAGCGCCGACAAGCGCATGAGCTACGAGGAATGCGCTGAATTGGCGAAGACCGCCAACGACGACTACACCTACGGCAAGATACTGCGCCACATAGCCGGCGAATTCGGAACGGTGACTGGCCGCCCGAGAAGGACGGGCTGGTTCGACGCCGTGGCCTGCCGCCTGGCCGTGACGGTCAACGGGCCGGACATCATCTTATCAAAGCTCGACATCCTTGACGTTATGCCGAAGCTGAGGATCTGCACGGCCTACCGCTACACCGGACCGGCGACGCGCTTCAACGGCAAAGCCCTCAATACGGGCGACGAGCTGACGGAGTTCCCGACGGACGCCAGGATCTTGAAATACTGCGTGCCGGCCCGCTACGCCGAATTCAAAGGCTGGCAGGAAGACATCACCAACTGCACCTGCTACGAGGATCTGCCGGAACTGACCAAGGCTTATCTCAAAGGACTGGAAAAAGAGACGGGCTGCGTTATCAGGAAAGTTTCCGTCGGCGCCAGCAGGGAGAAAACTTTTTTCGTGAAATAAATGAAGCTTGCCTGCACAACAGATCTTCTTATCCCGGACTCGGACGATCTTGAGCTTGCGGTGCACAGAGCCTGCGAGCGGAATCTTGAGGGAATGGCGATCTCAGTCACTCCGACGTCGCCTTTCCATATGGGAAACCTCAAGCCGGGCAGCGATCTGCCTTTCCTGCGGCACGCCAAGCACCACAAGCTAAGCGTGATGTGCCTTTACGGTCTGACGCTGTTCGGCAGGGAACCGGAAGCGGAGAAGAGCTACCTGAAGAAGGCTGTCTGCTTTTCCCACGCGGTCGGCTCCGAACTCGTCTCTTTGAGAGTCGGGATCAAGCCGGGCGAGGCGCCGCTGGAAGTCATAAGAGAGATCATCGCGGACGGGGCTGATTTCGCGGAAGACCTGGACGTCTGCCTCGGCATCGAGCCTGTGAAAGATTCCGCTGTTGACAGCGTAAGCTCCGCTCTGGATCTCATCGACTCCGTTGACAGTACGCACCTGGGGCTCGTCTACGACCCGGCGCTGCACAGCTTCAGCGACGAGAAGATGCCCGTCAACGCGGCGGAAGTCATCAAGAGCTATCTCTTAATGATCGTTTTGTCGCCGAGTGATGAAAGGAACGTCGAAGAGACGCACAAGGCGCTTCTTATGCTGCACAAGGCCGGCTTTGAGGATTACGTGCTTCTCAACGCCGAAGGGCACGCGGCGCACCATATGAGCGAAGCCGTCGACGAGTTTGCGGGCCTGAAAGCCTACCTAACCGAGATAGGCAAGGAGGAGCGCTTCTCTTCATGCTGACGCTGATCATAGTGATGCTTTTGGTCTTGGGCGGTCTTTGGGCTTTCGGTCCCGGGATCTGGTGTTACTTTAAGATCACGCGCCAGGCCGGCAGGAAATCTTTCTCCAGTCTGCCGGGCGATTTCGGGTACGCCTACAGCGACCTGAGGATAAAGGGCGAGAACGGGGTGGAGCTGGCCTGCTGGTACATTCCCTCAAGGTTGAAGAAGGGCGTGCTCATCGCCAGCCACAATCTGGGCGGCAACAAGAGCAGCGCCTTCACGTACCTGAGGCCTTATGTCGAGGAGGGATATTCGCTTCTGATGTACGACTTCAGAGGGCATGGCGGCAGCGACAAAGCGGCCTGCACCCTGGGGTATCTGGAAACGAAAGATCTTTTGATAATCACCGACTACGTCAAATCGCAGCTGGCGGAAGGCAGTCCGATCTTTTACTGGGGTTTTTCCCTGGGGGCGACCATCTCGCTTCTGGCGGCCGCCAGGGGCGGCTGCGTGAAGGCGGTCATCGCGCACAGTCCCTTCGTCAGCTTAAACCAGGTGCTGAGGCATTACGCCAAGGCTTTCTACCACGTGCCGAGCAGGACGAGCACTTTTATTACGCTCTACCTGATGAAGCGCTACCAGGGCGTGCTGGCGGAAGACGTTGACGTGGCCAGGGCGGCCAGGCATCTTAGCGACATGCCGATCCTTCTGATCGGCGGCGCCAGAGACCGCCAGGTCCCGGAGGAATGGCTGATGCGCCTGGCGGCGCTTCTGCCGAAAGCGGAGCTTCTCCTCGGCCCTTACGGGCACTGGGAGCTGCCCTTTACCGAAGTATACAATGTGTCGTCGCGGCCGGACATCGAGCGCGGCATCGCTTTTTTAAAGGAACATACATGTTGATGCGTTTGCAAAAATATCTTTCCGAAAGGGGGATCTGCTCGCGCCGCAGGGCCGAGGAGCACATCCTCGCCGGGAAGATCAGAGTCAACGGCGAGACCGTAAAAGTTTTGGGCACGAAAGTCGACCCGGACAGGGACATCGTCGAGTACGACTCCGAAGTGGTCGAAACGCCGCAGAAGCTGCGTTACATAATTTTGAACAAGCCCTACGGCGTCGTGACGAGCTGCCTGCAGAAAGGGGAAACGACCGTAAAGGATCTTGTGGAATGCGAGGAAAGACTTTTCCCGGTCGGCAGGCTTGACAAGGATTCCACCGGCCTCGTGCTTATGACCAACGACGGAACGCTGGCCTACCGTCTGATGCACCCGAAATTCCTGCATGAAAAGGAATACGTGGTGGACACGGAAGATCCGGTGACGGAAGGCATGCTGGAAAAACTATCGCGCGGCGTGAAGCTGGAGGGCGTCCAGACGGCGCCCTGCAAAATAAAGAAAGTCGGGCCCAGGCGTTTTAGGATCATCCTGAGGGAAGGCCGCAACCGCCAGATCCGCAAGATGGTCAAGAAAGTCGGAACGGAAGTCACAAAGCTTGACCGTATAAGGATCGAGAACGTCCGCCTCGGCTCGCTGCCGGTTGGCGCCTGGCGGGAACTGAATTTCGAAGAGGAATACGAACTTTTCCAGCGCGCCGGGCTCGTCCGTCACGCGGAGGCTTTGAGATCGGCGAACCGAAAAAGCCCGAGGAAGGAGCCGCAGATCGTTTTGAGCGCTTTCGCCAAAAAGGAAAAGCCGAAGGCCGCCAAAGAAGAACCCAAAGAAGATTATTCCTCCGAAATGTTCGAAGAGGGTGAGGAAAAAGTTTCCTTCTTCCCCGGAACGGAAGGAGAAGAGAAAAATTACCGCGGTGCCTTCGCCAACCGCAAAAAGAAAGGCGAGCGCCGCACCGTAAGGAAAGAGGAGCTGGAATCAGAAGTGGCCATACTTCCCAAGGAAAAAGAGGAAGACGGCGAAGAGAAACGCTTCGAAAGAAAGCCCGGCTTCAAGCGCCCGGCCAGGGCCAGGAACGCCGCCAAAGGCAGAGCATACCCGAAAAAGAAAGAGTACGGCGGCTACGAAGAGCGTTACGGCATGGGCAAACCGGCCAGGGACATCAAAGGCAGGAAAGGCGAGAGCGGAGGCAAAAGAGCCTTCCGCCTCGAAAGGAAAACTTCTTTTTCCAAAGGCAGATCAGGTTTCACAGGAAAAAAGAGAGGTAGAAAATGAAAAGCCCTTATTTCCTCTACGAGCGCTACCCGGCGCTTGCTTGCTGCAAAGAAGACATAGAGAAAGCCGCGCAGGCTTTGAAGGAAACTTTTAAAAGCGGCGGGACGATATATTGCTGCGGCAACGGCGGCAGCGCCGCGGACTGCGAGCACATCGTCGGCGAACTGATGAAGGGCTTCCTTAAGAAACGCCCGCTGTCGGGCGAGGAAAAGGAACGTCTTTCCGCCTACGGCGAGAAAGGCGATTATCTCGCCTGCAATCTCGAGAGCGCCATCCCGGCCGTCTCGCTTGTGAATTCCGTGGGATTGGGAACCGCTTTCGCCAACGACGTGGCGCCGGAACTGGTCTTCGCCCAGCAGATCTACGGCCTGGGAAAGGCGGGCGACGCCATGATCGCCATCAGCACTTCCGGCAACTCCAAGAACGTGATCTACGCCATATTGGCCGCCAAGGCCAAAGGCGTCAAGGTAATCGGCTTGACCGGCAAGGGCGGGGGAGAGATGGCCTCTCTTTGCGACATCGTCGTGAAGGCGCCGTCCGATTCCACTCCGGAGATCCAGGAATATCACCTGCCGATCTACCATTACCTCTGCCAGCTCGTGGAAAAGGAAAATTTCGCGGAATAGAGAATGGGAACGCTTTCCTACAACCTTAAGATGCTCTGGCGCCTTTTCGGCAAACGCAATCCGGAGTTCCACCGTCAGGTCAACGAACTGGCGGAGTGGCGCGATCTGGATACGGAGACCAGGCATGTGGAGCAGATCTCAAAGTTGGCCCACACTCTTATGGTCGCCAAGAAAAGCGTCTATTACCGCGACATGCTCTCGAATTTCAAGGCCAAGCAGAACGCCATCGATTTTTTAAAGACTCTGCCTTACCTGGAAAAGGAAGCTTTGCGGGCCCGCCCGGAGCTTTTCCTGACTGGGGAAAAAATGACGGTCGCCGCCCATACCAGCGGAACGACGGGAACGCCCCTGCAGCTGAGGCGCAGTCTGCGCTCAATAGCCAGGGAGGAGGCCGGCTTCTTCAGTTGGTACTGCCAGGCGGGTTGGCGCCCGGGCTGGCCGATGATCGTTCTGAGGGGAGATCTGGTCGTGCCGGCGGAACGCGAGACGCCGCCCTTCGGCGTGCACGATTTCATCGGCCGCAGGTGGGTGCTTTCAAGCTACCACATGTCGGACGCCACGCTTCCCTGGTACATCGACACGATCCGCTCCTCCGGCAGCATCTTCATGAGCGCTTACCCGAGCTCCGCTTACATTCTGGCGGAATACATCTGGCGCAAGGGACTGAGGCCTTTCGGCATGAAGGCGGTCTTTTTGGCCTCCGAAACGGTGAGCCAGGAACAGATCGACCTGATCAGCGAATTCATAGGGCCGGTGCACGTGCAGTACGGCATGGCGGAGAGAGTCTGCTGGATGACGACCTGCCAGGCGGGCTGCTACCACGAGGACACGAGCTACGGCTTCACGGAATACGCGCCCCTTGGCGACGACCGCTACGAGATAGTTGCCACAAGCTTCATCAACGACGCCCAGCCGCTCATCCGCTACCAGACGGGCGACATCGCGATAGGCCCCTTCGGCTGGAAAGACCGCTGCGAATGCGGCGCCATGGGACCGGGCTGCCGCCAGATCATCGGCCGCGAGGACGACCTCTTCCATCTGCCGGACGGAAGGAAGATAGGCCGATTGGACCACGTCTTCAAAGCGGTGCCGCACATCGTGGCGGCCCAGATAATCCAGCACGACCTCTATCACACCGAGATAGTGATCGTCCCGGACGTCCATTACGAACAGTCTTACGAAAAGATCATACGCGCGAAATTCGCGGAGAGAACTTCCGCCGACATAGCCATACAGTTTACCTACCGGTCGTTTTTGCCCCGCACGGCCAGGGGCAAATTCCGGGCGGTGGTCTCCAAAATAGCAAAGGAAAATCATGGATAGGAAAAAACTCTCCTGGTATCTCGACCGTCTTTCGAAAATGTCTTTGAAAGAAACGTTCTGGCGGCTGGACCTTCTTGTAAACCAGCCTGACCTCTCGAAAACTCGGGAGATACCGCTTTCTGTCGCCAGCGAGGAAATGAGGAAAAACGCGCCGGAATTGGGCGCGAAGCCCAAGGTCTCGTCAAAGATCAGGGAGGAAGCCGTTTCCAGGGGGGAAGCGGCGCTAAGGCATGAAATTGAGTTTTTCGGCGAGAAGATAACGCTCCCCACGCCCTTTTTCTGGCTGCGGGATCCCCTGACGGGCAAGCAGTCTCCGAGGAAAGATTTTCTTGAGATCAATTACCGCGAGCTCGGAGACGAGATCTCCGTAATGCGCGTTTGGTTTTTAAACCGCCATTATCATCTTGCCGATCTGGCGAAAGCTTACGCGGTGACGGAAGATGAAAAGTACGCGGAAGAGATAATCTCGCAGCTGAACAGCTTCATGAAGGAGTGCGCCTACCCCTTCGGCCTTCCCTGGACGACCGCGATGGAAGTCGCCATGCGCCTTCTCGTCTGGTGTCACGTTTACCGTCTTATGGCTTTCAAACTGCCGAAATGTTTCACGGAAGCCTTCGCGCTTTCTTTCCTGACGGCCGTCAAGCGGCACTACGAGCACGTGAAGTTCAACCGCTCGCGCTTTTCGAGCGCCAACAATCACGCGCTGGCCGAGCTAACAGCGCTTCTCACCGCGCAAAAGACTTTCCCCACATTGTTCGCCAACGAAAAAGAGAACTGGGAGGAAGAGCTCACAAAAGAAGCTGAAGCGCAGTTCTCGAAGAGGGGCGTTAATCTTGAGGCGGCTTATTCCTATCACGCTTTCTCGCTTGAGCTGCTCTGCGCCGCGGCCTGCGTCTCATCTGAGTTTTTGGCTAAAGCGAAAGAAACGCTGAACGCTGCCGGGCTCTTCATGGCCAGGGCGAACCGCATGATGAAGCTCTGCGGCGAGTACGGCGACAGCGACGAGGCGGCGGCCACCGGGCTCATCGCGAGGGATGACGCCTATTACGAGAACGTGACAAAACTGGCGCTGGCGCTCTCCTCTGACTCCGCTTCCGAAAGCGAGGAAATTGAGGAAGACTACCAATGGTATGTCATGAAATCCGCCCCCGCGGTCACAACCGAGGACAGAGTCCACTATAGCAAGGACGTCGGTATGTTCTGGAAGGGAAAAACGGGTGACGGCGCGGAAGTGGAGTTCTTCTTCCTGACAGATCCTCTGGGTTACGGTTCCCTGGCCGCCCACGGGCATGCCGACGCGCTCTCCTTCACCATGAGCGTGAACGGCGTTCCGGTCTTCATAGATCCCGGCACGGGCAACTATCACCTCGACAGGAAGTGGCGGGAATATTTCCGCTCGACGGCCGCGCACAACACCATGACGGCGGAAAACGAGAGCCAGAGCAAAAGCCTCGGGCCTTTCATGTGGAAGAACAAATACCGCGTGGAGATCGAGTGCGACAGTATGACGGAGAACGGCTTCGACCTTTCCGCCAGGCACTACGGTTACAAGAGGCGCTTCGGCCTTACTCACAGAAGGACGCTGGTCTTCGCTGCCGAAGAGGGGAAGCTGACCCTGAAAGACGAGACTCTAGGCTGCGACGGCGTGACCGCCAGGCAGTATTTCCACCTATCGAAGCAATGCGAAGCGATCCAGAAGAACGCCAAGGAGATCCTGATCAAAGGCCCCTCTTTCGAGATAAGCGTGGAATTCTTCGACGTGCGTTCCGTGAGGCTGATAGTCGGGGATGAAAACATGCCGCTTGGCTTTTGTTCCGCGCATCTTGGCAAACGCGAGCCTTGCGGCGTCATCGCGACGGAGACGAACTGCATCGGCCAGGACGCCCTGATCAGCAGCTTTAAGATAAAAAATCTGAAATGACAAGACCTGGCGCAGTCATAGTGGTCGAAAACCTTCCGGTCCCAAGGGACCACAGGGTCTGGCTCATAGCTTCCTCCCTGAAGCGCGGGGGCTATGAAGTCACGGTCATTTCGCCCGCCGACGCAAGGGCGCCCAAGGGCGTCTACCTAAAAGACGGGATCGTCATAATAAGGCACGAGCTTTACCAGGCCAAAAGCTGGCTGGGCTACGTTAGGGAATACGCCGAGGCGCTCCTCAGGGAAAGGGCGATATTAAAGAGAGTCTACGCAAAGAGACCCTTCCGGAGCATTCATGTCTGCGACCCGCCGGACCTTCTTTATCTTCTGGCCAAGCCTTATCAAAAGAAAGGCGTGAAGCTGATCTTCGACCATCACGACCTTTCCCCGGAACTGATACTCGCCAAAAAAAACGTCTCCTCCTGTGCGGAGCTCGGCTTCTTTTTCAAGATCATATACAAGCTGCTTCTCCAGCTGGAAAGGAGGTCAGTTGAAAGCGCCGACATCGTTCTCGCCACGAACGCGTCCTATCAAAGCATAGAAATGGAAAGGGACGGCCTCGCTTTGGAAAAAAGTTTCGTCGTGCGCTCCGGGCTTAGAAGGGAAGAGCTTATCCAAAACAGGGAAGCCGCCTTTTCAGACGTCCCAAGGCTCGTCTACATCGGAGTGATGGCCCGCCAGGACGGCGTCGACATCCTTTTGAAAGCGCTTGCCCTTATGAAGAAAAACAAGAGGAAAGCCTCCCTTAAGCTTTTGGGCGACGGCCCGGAATTCGAGAATCTGAAAGCGCTGGCGAAAAAACTCGACATAGAAAAGGAAACGGAATTCCTAGGGTTCGTTCAGAAAGATAAAGCGAAAGAAATACTGTTGGCGAGCGACATCGGCGTCACCCCCGATCCCAAGACTCCGATGAACGACAACTCCACGATGCTGAAGACTCTCGATTACATGGCGGCCGGACTGCCGCAGGTGCTCTTCGATCTGAAAGAGCACCGCGCCACTTGCAAAGACGCCGCGCTCTACGTTGAACCGAGCAGTCCCGAAGCGCTGGCGGGAGGAATAACAACGCTTTGCGATTCCCCCGAACTTAGGGCTCGTTTAAGCCAAAGATCTTTGGCGAGAAGCTGGGAATTGGCCTGGGAAGGGGACGGGGAGCCCCGTCTGCTGGAAGCCTATTCAAAGGCTTAACATTCACACTTTAAAATATTTATGCCCAAAAACCCCAGGCCTATTGTTTACCATAAAATAGTTGACTTGTAAATTATTTACTAGTTTATGATATAATGGTGGTGAACAAAATGAAAACGTCTAAAACCCAAAAGGAGGATGTTATGAAAAAAAGTCAAATGATCGTTATCGCTTCCGCTCTCATAGCGTTTGCCGCGCTGACTTTCTTCACCTACAACGTGATCAGAGCGCTGTCTTCCGTCAGCCCGGATCCGCACTACGGCATCAAGTACACGAAGTTCAACGCCGACACCCAGGTCTCCGGCGCCTTCGCGCTGAACTACATCATCAGCAAGTCCAATTGAATTGCCGAACCTATCCTATATATATAAGGAGGTAACTATGAAAAAGATCTTTTCCATTTTTCTGCTCTCTTTCGTTTTCACCCTTTCCTCTTTCGCCAGACACGCTCCCAAGAGCGACAAAGGGATCTTCCTTTCTCCCGGCCAGCATTTCGACTATGTGATGTACGGCTATGTCTGGGACTCCGAATCGAACACCTATGACGTCGTTTTCGCCCCCGGCTTCAAAGGCGGCGCCGATCTTCTCAAGGCGGCGTCCTCCCACGCCTGCACGAATTACCTTAAGAGGTACGTCAGTTCGGAATGGTATTCCAACTGCTTTGCCATGGTCCCGGATTCCTGCCGCTTCGCCAACAACACCATAACCAATTACGCCCTCGTTTACTTTCCCACCAAAGCCAGGGAAAATCTCTGGGGCGCCGGCAATACTGTAAAGGACAGTTTCGTGACGGCCGGCGAATTCATTTTCGACGACATGCCGGAAGCCTATTCCGACTGCGGCCG
The DNA here is from genome assembly GCA_017539325.1 of bacterium. Taxonomy (GTDB): domain Bacteria; phylum Auribacterota; class UBA3054; order UBA3054; family UBA3054; genus UBA3054. The sequence continues at coordinate 20,301 of JAFYHD010000133.1, forward strand.
CTTCGTCAGCGATAACCTCGGCAAGTCATTGGGCGGCTGGCTTACTCCGCCCTTGGCCGGGCTCGGCATCCTTGGCGCTTCCGTTTGGTACCCCTTGTGCGGAGTCGGCAGCGTGACAGTCGGCGGCTTGGGCGGACTTTTCCAGACCATGCTGGCCGGGGGCTGCGTAGGCTGCATAGGCGGCTCCTTTTTGACAGCCGGCGGCGCGGTCGGCGGCAGCGTTCCCGCGGCCTGCCTGCACGCCTCGCTCACTCCCGGAGCCGGAGCGCTCTGGGACGGCGGCGTTGGAACCATCGGGTCGACGGTCCTGGAAGCCTGGAATCTGGCCGTCGTGACGCCCTGCTCCTTCCTGGAGCCACGGCCCAAAGGCAAGCACGACACGGCGCTGATGAATTTTTACCCCGCCTACCGAAATCATCCGGACGATCCCGCCAGCCTCATTCGGAAAAAATAGCGCGAACCCGCACTCAGTGCGAGCCAAGCACATATCCCTAAGCGAACTCACGGAGGACGCAGATCAAGGCAAGGCAAGCGTAGTCCGTGAGCGAGGGATATGTGCTTGCTCGCACAACAAGCGCTTTGTCAAAGTTATCCACAACCGCCCAAAGGCTTTTTCTCTTACGTAAATCGTTTAAGCAAAGCAGCTTAAACTTTGACAACATGGACCCGCCGCAGTCGCATTGTTTTATACCCTTGCTTTTGATAAAATGTAGACGATGGACACATAGCCGTTATAAGTGACGGCCGTGCTGTCCTGTCGAACACAGAAACCAATTTTTTTATTAACGGGATTATTCCAAAAAGTAATTCCAAACCTTTAACCAAAATAAAGAGGAAAGCATGAAAAAATTCCTTTGTCTGGCGCTAATGCTCGCGTTAGCGTCCTACGTGTGGGCCGACGCTCCGGCGAACGACAACGTCGCTGACGCCGCCGCTTACACGATCGGAACGGCTGTTACCGGCACCACGACTGAGGCTACGCTCGAAGCGGGCGAAGCTGAAAAGATCGGTGAAAGCTGGGTCAACTCCGTTTGGTACAAATTCAACCTCGGCACGTCTTTCCAGCAGAAAGTCACGATCGACGTCAAAGCCACCGAAGGCAGCTCTCAGGACACCTGTCTTGTGATCGGCACCGGCACGAGCCTTGACGACATGGAGATCATCGTCGCCCAGGACACCAGCGTTGACGAGCACTATGCCGCCACCTTCGACGGTGACAAGGACTACTTCATCGGCGTCTACGGCTGGAATGCCGACGCTTGCGGCGAGTTCTCCCTCACCAGTTCCAGCGTCCCCATCAAGAGCTGGTACGCTTCTCCTGACGGCACCGGTTCCGGCGACAGCGCCGAAGATCCCTGCGATCTGAAGACCGCTTTCGCCAACGTGGCCGGCGGCAATGCCGTTTACATGGCTCCGGGCACCTACGTCCTTTCCGAAGTTGGCGAAGCCGCCAACGTCCGCTGGACCGACGGTACCTTCCTGCTCCTCCAGACCGCTGGCGTCTCCGTCATCGGCGCTGGCAGCGACCAGACCATCATTCTGTGCGACCAGACGAATGACGTCGGCGTGGCCATCATGGCTGCGGACATCACCTTCAAGGGCATCCAGATCCAGCATCCGATGGACATCAAGGGCAACGACTCCTGGGGCGGCGCTTTCTACGGCCTCACCGCTGCTCTGACCACCGTTGACGCTACCGGCCTCCACCTGGAAGACGTTTACGTTTACGTCGGCAGCGAAGGCGGCGTCACTGATCCCGACAGCGGCTACCTCATTCGTCCCGCCTGCATCCAGACCAAGTGCGACAGCACGGTCACTGTGGAAGACTGCGCGTTCATCTCTTACGGCCTTCTGACCGCCTGCCAGATCAAGCCCTTCACTTGGGACGCTACCGCGGAAGGCGACAAGACCGTGCACTTCAACTTCAGCCGCTGCACCTTCAGGAGCAACTACGACGTTATCCATGAAGCGAAGCCTGACCAGATCGACCACAACAGCGCCATTTTCGGCAACGTTTGGTACAGCAACGTCGACACTGAAGTCAATGTTGAAAACTGCATCTTCCTGAACACCAAGTACCCCGTTGGCGAACAGGCCAACGACGACGAAAGACAGTGGAGATTCACTGTCAAGAGATGCTTCATGCCC
>JAFYHD010000134.1 GCA_017539325.1 bacterium
AAGGCAGACGTCGTCTATGACCATAGCCTGTTCTTCAAGGGAGTAAGCGATAACTTCAGGCGACTCGCTGGCGCAGCCGGCCAGGAGCAACAGGGCGGTGAGGGAAAGCAGGAAACGCATTTTATTTTTTCAGGGGAAATATGGTTCGGGAAAACTTTCCTGAGTGAGAGTCACCATTGACCCTTCGCCCAAAGCCTCAAAAGCCTTCTCGACACCATCCCAAACGAAGATCCGGCGTCCCGCGGCAAAGGAAAGGCTACCCCCGGTAAGGAGCCTTACAGCCTCTTCGACTTCAGCTCCAGAGAAGGTAGCGTCAAAATTGAAGCATAAACCCCTGTTCTGAGCAAGCGGCCATTTTCCCCAAGGGCTATCATCGCCTATTGAAAGCACTTGTATCGTTCCCCGCTTGTTAGTAACTTCGATGGCGCTATCAAGGAGCGAAGCGTCCGCATTCGCGCAGAAGGTCACTTCTGAGGCTTCCCCCTCTTTTGTCAATGAATAGCCTTTCAAGGGCAGGATCTGTTTCAGCATCTCAGCTTGCGGAGACTCTCCTATGACCGCGCAGCGAACGCCTTCCGTTTTTGGCAGCGCAGCCAGAAGCGCGGCGATATGCGGCGCGATGGAAAGGTCGGCGTAGCTTACGGCTTTCTCGACTTTGCAGACGCACTCTATTGGAACCAGGACGTTTTCCGCCGCCAGGCCCTGCTCGGATCCGCTAGGAAGCCAAGCTACGACCGGCTGCCCCGCTTTCAGACTCTCGTCAGTGCTTTCGACGACAAGTCCGGACGCGGCGGCGCCTACCACGTAAGGGGCTTTCCACTCGCCCTTGAGATATGAGAAACGGTCGCGCTCGCCGAGCGTCACGGCGCGCACTTCCGCCCTGACATATCCAAGCGGCAGCTTTTTCTGACGCGGCCATTCCTCGTCGCGTATGTCATTGATCCCGTAGTAAGCTAAAACGCGCATAATCACAGATCCAGGTCTTTTATTATCGTTTGGGCCGCGCTCTTTCCGGCGCCCATCGCTTTGATTACCGTGGCGGAGCCGGTGACGATGTCACCGCCCGCGTACACGCCTTTCTTGCCGGTCCGCCCTTCCTCGTCGGCAACGATATATCCGCGCTCGTTGCAGGGAAGGTCCGGCGTAGTCTGGCGGATAAGAGGATTCGCCTCCGTCCCCAGGGCCACGATCGCGGTGTCGATCTCCAATTCGAAAGTCTCGCCTTCAATAGGAACGGGCCTGCGGCGTCCGGAAGCGTCCGGTTCGCCCAGGGCCATCTTCTGACAGACGACCGATCTTAAATTGCCATTCTCATCGCCCGTGAACTTTATGGGATTGCTAAGGAGCAGGAAACGTACGCCCTCTTCCTCCGCGTGGTGAATCTCCTCCTTCCTCGCGGGCATCTCTTCCCTCGAGCGGCGGTAGACGATGCTGACTTCCTCGAAGCCCATTCTGAGAGCCGTCCTGGCGGAGTCCATCGCGGTGTTGCCGGCGCCGAAGACCGCGACCTTTTTGCCCCTGATGGGCGGAGTCACGGCGTCCTCGCGGAATGCCTTCATAAGGTTCACTCTTGTTAAGAACTCGTTGGAGGAATAGACGCCGTTCAGAGTCTCTCCTTCTATCCTCAAAAACTTGGGAGTGCCAGCGCCGCTGCCGATGAAGACGGCGGAATAGCCTTCTTCCTTCATGAGTTCGTCAATGGTGTAAAGACGGCCGATTATGGAATTGAGCTCAAACCTGGCGCCCAGTTTTTTCAAACCTTCGATCTCGGAGGCGACGATCGCTTTCGGCAGACGGAATTCCGGAATGCCGTAAACAAGGACGCCGCCCGGTTCGTGCAGCGCCTCGAAGACTGTGACCTCCACTCCCGCTTTCAGAAGCTCGTAAGCACAGGCCAACCCCGAAGGACCTGAGCCGATGATAGCGACTTTGGTAAGCTTTTTGTTTTCCGCTTTGGGCGTCTCTTCAGCCTTCGCGTTCTCGCGATGCCAGTCAGCCACATAGCGTTCCAATCTGCCGATAGAGACCGGCTCCCCTTTTATGCCGACTATGCATTTGCTTTCGCACTGCACTTCCTGCGGACAGACGCGGCCGCAGACGGCCGGCAGACTGTTGTCCGCTATAAGAGAAGCGTAGGCGGCATTAAGATCTTTATTGGCGATGCCGGCGATGAATTTGGGAATGTTGACGTGCACCGGGCAGCCCGTCACACAGCGGGGATTCGGGCAATTCAAACAGCGCGTCGCTTCAATATGGGCGGTCTCGGCCGAAAAGCCCAACGGCACTTCGCTGAAATTATGCCGCCTGACTTCGGGCTTCTGCTCAGGCATTGCTTGCCTTTTGATCTGCATTCTCTCCTGGTTCGTCATCCTAAGCCCTCCTCTTCGGCGCGCAGACGGCATTTGTGTTCGTACTCCCTGTAGATGCCGCCTCTTCTTCGCAGTTCGTCGAAGTCGATCTGATCGGCTGGGAACTCCGGGCCGTCAACGCAGGTGTAGCGGATCTTTCCGCCCACCGTGACGCGGCAGCCGCCGCACATTCCCGTGCCGTCTATCATGATGGAATTGAGGCTGGCCGTCGCCGGGACGTTGTATTCTTTCGCCAGTTCAGCGCAGGCTTTCATCATGGGGATCGGCCCCACGATGTAAACGTGGTCGACGTTTCCGCTTTCAAGCTCCTTTTTCAGGACGGTCGTGACGAAACCCTTTTCGCCGTAAGAGCCGTCGTCGGTCGCGATCATAAGCTCGTGGCAGACTTCCCGCATCTCGTTTTCGAGGATAAGAAGTTCGCGCGTCCTGGCGCCGATTATGCCCTTGACGCGGTTCCCGGCCGCTTTCAGGGCTGAGGCTATGGGAAGTATAGGGGCCGTGCCTATTCCACCGCCCACGCAGACGACGCGCCCGTTCTCGGGGATCTCGGTGGGCTGTCCCAGAGGCCCGACAAGATCGTGCACGAAACCGCCTTCTTTGAGGCTCGATAGTTCCATGGTCGTGTACCCCACGGTCTGGAAGATAAGCTTGACGCCGCCTCTAGGGTCGGAAGACACCATCGTGAGCGGGATGCGCTCGCTCGTCTCCATGGGCCTTACTATGACGAACTGCCCGGCCTTGCGAACCTTCGCGAGCCTCGGCGCCTCGACGACCATGGAATAGACCTTGTCGGCGAGCTTTGTTTTTTCCAAAATTCTGTACGGCATTTTAGTATCTGCAAAGGTATGAGAGCAGGATGCTGTCTCCGATGATTATAAGGGCCACCATAAGCAAAACGACGAGGGGAACGCCGATCTCAGTCAAAAACGAAGGCGTCTTGTACTCCTTCCCGCAGGAAACGCAGCGGAGCGTCGCGCCGGTCCTCTTCAGCCTCGGGAGCAGGAAAGAGAGGAACTTCAGATGCTTCGGTATCTCGTTCCCCGAATCAGCGATCATAAGGGAAAACTTCTCCCCGCAAAAAGGACAGTGGGACTCCAGGACGTCGTAGCCCAGAAGTTCCAGCGATTCCTGGCGCTGCTTTTTCTGCAGCTCCAGAAAGTGTTTCTCCTCCTCCCTTTTGGTCGGTCCGAAAATGTTTTTTTCGCTTTCTGTCGTCATAAAAGGGTGCAAATTAAAATTAAAGTCCGGCTCGCCCAAAACGTCTTTCCAGTTCGGAATAAGTCAGCATGATGATGGTCGGCCTGCCGTGCGGGCAGGTCCAGGGCGTCTTTGTCGCCATCAGTTCGTCCAATATGGCCTGGCAGTCCGCAAGGGAAAGCTGATGATGGAATTTTATGCTCTTCCGGCAGACCATGACGAGCGCCAGTCGGCGCCTTATCTCCTCCGTCCTGGATGATGAGCCCAGAAGCTTGAGGTCTTCCGCCATGTCGGTCATGAGCTCCTGCAGGGCCGAGGCCTCCAGAAAAGCCGGGACAGCGTCTATTTTAAGCGTGTTCTTTCCGAATTCCTCCAGGGAAAAACCGCTTCTCCTAAGCTCGTCCAGATAGGGCTTGAGGCTCGCCATCTGTTCATGCGACAGCGTCAGCGTCTCGGGAAGCAGCAGACGCTGGCTGGGGGCGTTGGCGCTTTCAAAAGCGAGCAGAGCCTTTTCATAATTGATCCGCTCGTGGGCCGCGTGCTGGTCAATGATCCCGATCCCTTTCCCCTCTATCTCGGCTAAGATGTACATGCCGCCGGCCTGCGCCAACACTTTAGATTGGGAAAGCGTTGCCTCTTTCGCCTCATAAAGTTTCTCCTCGGGTTCCCCGACCGCGGAAGCCGGCTCTTCCGGCGCGGCGTAGATCTTCTTCCAGTCTTCCACGGAAAGCTTTTCGCCCCGCATCATGGAAATTTCCTGCGGCTTCGAGAAAGAGGACTTGAAGCCCAGGTCCGGCGCGTTCTCGTCCTTTTGCTCGCCAAGCGTTAGTTCCGGGGGAGCCATGTCCGACCTCAGGGCGTCGGAGACCGCGCGCGCGATCAGATCCTGAACGAGATGCTCGCTCCTGAAGCGAATGTCGAGCTTGGCGGGATGCACGTTTATGTCGATTGTTCCCGGAGCGACGGTAAGGAAGAGGAAAGCGTAAGGGAAGCGCTCGGGGCTCAGCAAGGTTCCGTAGGCCCGTTTCAAAAGCGCCGCCATCCAGACGCACCTCACGGCCCTTTTGTTGACGAAAAGGAATATTTCGGACCTTGTCGAGCTGGCGACGGTCCAGGGCGAGACGAAACCCTCCACAAGGCGCCCTTCCGCGGAAGCGCTGACCGGGATAAGGGAATTGGTGAAATCCGTTCCCCTCAGCTGGCGGAGCCTCGCCTTAACGGCCTCCATGAAAGGCAGCGTCTCGTTCTGCGGGGGAAGGTTGAAGACTTCCGTCTTGTCCACCAGGTAGCGGAAGCCGACGTGAGGATGCGTCAAAACCGCGTTCTGCATGAAGCGCGCGATGTGCCCGAGCTCCGTGGCGTCGGTCTTCAGAAATTTAGCCCTGACAGGAACGCAGAAGAAAAGATTTTTGACGCTGATGGTCGTGCCCTGGGAGCGCGCGGCGTCGCTGACTGTCATGTCCGCTCCGCCCTCGACCCTGATGCAGGTCGGCGTTCCCCCGTCTTTGGGAGCGGAGATCATCTCGAAGCGGGAAACGCTCGCGATAGAGGGAAGCGCCTCGCCCCTGAAGCCCAAAGTCCTGACGTTTGAGATGTCAGCGGCGGTCCTGATCTTGCTGGTCGCGTGGCGCATCAAAGACATCTTCGCGTCTTCCCTTGACATGCCGCAGCCGTCGTCTGAAACAGATATGAGTTTGCGTCCGCCTTCCATGATTTCGACGCAAACACGCCTGGCGCCGGCGTCTAGGGAATTCTCAACGAGCTCCTTGACCACCGAGGCGGGGCGCTCCACCACTTCGCCCGCGGCTATCTTGTTGGCCACGTCTTCCGGTAGGAGTTTTATCTGTCTATCATCTGTCATAGGTTTAAATTATAGCAAATCCTTAAGGGCTTCCGCGACCGCGAAAAGGTCGGGAAGGATCATTAGCGCGCGATGCTCCTCCTCGGGGCCGGGAGCGACGAGATCAGGGACCATGATGGAAGTCATGCCGGCCCTTTTCGCGGCCTCTATGCCTGCCGGGGAATCTTCCAAGACAAGGCAGCGGGAAGGTTCGGCCTCGATCGTCCCGGCGGCCCTAAGGAAGATGTCAGGCTCCGGTTTGCTTTTGGGAACTTCCCAGCCGCTGGTCACGGAGTTCACGCGGTGCAATAGATTCGCCATTTTCAGTTTCATAAGGATCTGGGACCTGGGAGAGCTGCTGGCCACCACTCTCGGCATTGAGCGTTCGTCGAGATACGCGAGCAGTTCCGTGAGTCCCGGCTTGGGCAAGCCCTCTCCCCTTCCTATCGCCTCGACGATCAGCTCGGCGCATTTGTCGCGGACGGAATTTGTCGTCTCCTTGTCGAAGCCGTACTCCTTTTCAAAAAAGCCGTAGGTGTCGGAGCGGGCGTGCCCGATGAGCTGCCTGAAGAACGCGAAGCTCATATCCGCTCCGCACTTTTCCTTTATGGCCTGCCCCATGGCGCGCATGGCGACGGGCTCGGTATCCAGCATAAGTCCGTCCAGGTCGAAAATGACCGCTTCTATTTTTCTTTTTTCCATATCCTTAATTTTAGCAAAGCGCCTGAATTAATGGTAGAATAATGACGATATGAAAAGACTAGCCTTTATTTTTGCCCTGGCGCTTTCCCTCTTCCTTTTCGCCGAAGAGGAGAGCGTGATGTTCGGAAAGCTTTCCTTCAAGGACGGCTCGACTTCCGACTGCCTTGTCGTCTTCAGGACCAATTCCGAAGACAACGCTTTCTTCTGCGAGATCCGCCGCAGGATGAATTCAAGGATAATTTCAGAGGTCTTCCGCGGCGAAATAAAGGGAACGGCCTACGAAGCCCAAAGCGCCGACGGCCGCCTCGCCTTGCACGGCGCCATGGACGAAAGAGAATTCAAGGCCGGCATCCTGAGAGGCGAAGAGCTGATCTGCAGCCTCTATGCCAAAGACGGGGATCCCGCGGTCGGCGAGGCTAGTGGCGAAAACGCGGACGGATCCCGCGGCGAGGCGCAAAGGCGTCGCAGCGAGGCTTACGACGAAGAAGAAGCCAGACCCGACCTCGCGAACGCGAAGATCTACGCCTACAAGGGAAAACTTTCCAAAAAAGACGGCGAAAGGGACGCGGAACTGAAAGCGTCTTTCTCGAACGGCAAAAACAACAACATGAACCTGGTCTTGATAGTGAGCGAGACGCCCGGAAGGATCAGCGCCGAATTCTATTCCGGCGTGGCCGACAAGGGAAGATTCACCGCCATAAACCGAACCAAAAGCAAAATGATCAGCGGCAGATTCGACTCCAAAAATCTGGAGGCCGAGATCAAAGAGGAAGAGAGCGGTGAAACGAGCTCCTTTTCAGGAGAGCGCTGACAAAATCATTCCGGGAGCTTTTCCAGTTTCCCATCCGCTATTCTGCGGTAATAGCAGGAGCTTCTTGGGACGCCGTTTTTGTCCTTGGTGTGGCAGGCGCCCTTGCCTAAGGGCCTTACGAGGTAAAGAAGCGAATTCTGCTCGCAGTTCACCCTGATCTCGACTATCTCGAGAACGTCGCCGCTGGTCGCGCCCTTCTCCCACAATTCGTTCCTGGACGTGCTCCAGAAAGTCGCGTGTCCGGTCTTCAGCGTATGGTCAAGGGCGGCCTGGTTGGCGTAGGCTATGATCAAGAGTTCGCCGGTCTCGGCGTCCTGGACGCCGACCGGAACAACGTCGGCTCCGCAATTGGCGACTTTTTTCAGTTTCGTAAAATCAAGCTGCAATTCAGAGCCTTCTTCCAATTCTTTAGACATAATCTTAAATTTGGGTTTCTTTGGGATCGTCGTGCCCGCAGAGCGCCAGGGCCATGACAGCCAGGGCCGTTACGGTCACGCCGGGAACGTAAAAATCGAAGTCCAGCAGATTGTGGATGAAAAATCCGCCGGAAGCCAGGATGCAGGAGAGCTGGAGCGCGTCCTTCTTGGCGGAAGCCTTGAAATTGTCCCAGCCGTTAGTTATGGGAAGGCAGCAGGCCAAGAGCCAGCCGATCCCCGCGAACATGCCGAATTCCGCCCACATCTGGAGAATGGTGTTGTGCACGAACTTGCTCGGTTCGGAGCCTTGCGGCGCCCAGACTTTGTACCACCTCGCGAAAGAGTTTATGCCGTAGCCCGTCAGAGCCTTCTGCTTGATCATCTTGAAGGCGACCTTCCAATAGGTCAGCCGCGCGCCGCCGGAAGAGCTGAGCTTTTTGGCAAGGTTGGAGCCGTAGCCCCAGACGAAGCCCAAGGTCGTTATTACCGCTCCGGCGATGAATACCGAGATGAGGAAATTGAGCGAGACTTCCTTCGCCCTGTAAAGCACGAAGCTAAAGACGAGCGTGAGCAGGAAAGTCAGCGCGATCACGGATTTCGACCTGGTGAAGAAAAGCACGGCAAGGGAAACGACGGCCGTGAGCAGCCCGATGCAGCGGAGGATCCTCTCGTCCTTGGTCTTCCAGAGCCCCAGGCTCAAAAGGAAGACCATCATGGCATATGATGCCAGTATGTTGGGAGACGTGAAGGTGGCCGTGAGCCTCGGTGAAAGCAGGCGGTTCATGGTGTACGTGTCCGCGGCGTCATGGCTCGTCCTGAACCATTCGTTGGTATAGGCCGCGAAACTTTCGAAGCCGTGCTCCTGGGCGAAAAGCTCCCGCGTCTTGGAAAGCCCTCCCATCAGCTGGAAAAAGGCGTTCTGCGCCACAAACAGCATGGAAAGGCAAATGACGACGGCGATCACGCGGCGTCTTTTCGAAGTCAGAGCCACGACGGCCGAGGCGTAGAAAAAGGCCCCGTAGAGAATGAAGAGCGCTCCTCCCCAGGGATCCCTGAATTCCGGGATCTTGGCCATCTTGAAAGAGGCCATGATGGAAAGCATAAGGAAGGCCCAGCCCAGGCCGATGTATGTCACATTGTGATTCTTTTTCAAAACGCGGCATTTGGCCACAAGGGAGAGAACCGCGAAGACGCCTATGAAGAAGAGCAAGTACTCGAGGTTCCTGTTGGGGTAAGAGTATTGGAAAAGAGCGACGTAAGCGTTCGTCACCAAAGTCATAAAGGAAGCGTTCTCCGGCATAAGGCTGACGCTTCTTTCCGTAAGCGTCTTCTGCAGCTCCGGATGCTGGGGCGTTCCAAACCAAAGTGGAGACCAGAAAAGCGCGATCAGTATGGCGATGAAAAGTATCTTCCCGGCCAGCTTTCCGAAAGTTGTTTCCCTATCTGTAATGACGCCTAGCGAATTTTGTTCCATAAGATCTCCTTAGCGTTGAAAGCCGGCCCTTCTTTGCAAACTCTCTTCATGCCTTCCGTCGTCGGGACCGTGCAGCCTACGCAGACACCCATGCCGCAGCCCATGTAAGCTTCCAGAAGGACTTCCAGTTCCAGGCCTTTGCTTTCCGAAAAAGCGGCCAAAGCTTTCAGCATGGGCCACGGTCCGCAGGCGAAAAGCTTCGTTCCGGCGTCAAAAGAGGCCTTTTCTTCCAAAGCCGTCACAACAGTGCCCTTGACGCCAAATGATCCGTTATCGGTCGCGCAGAGGGGCTCTATGCCAAGCTTGGCGAATTCGTCGAGAAGAAGCAGGTCGCCTTTATCGCGAGCGCCCAAAACGACGGAAACTTTCTTTCCCTCTTTCCTAAGCCGCGACGCCAGGTAAAGCAGAGGGGGCGTGCCTACGCCGCCGCCAATCAAAAGTGCGCTCCCGCAATCAGTGTCGAAGCCGTTGCCCAGGGGCCCTATTATGTCGAGTTCGGAAGATGGTTCCAGACTTCCCAAATATTCCGTGCCTTTGCCTATCATGCGGAAAACGAAAACAAGCGTCCCCTTCTCCTTGTCGGCCATCGCGATGCTTATAGGCTTGCGCAGAAGGGTGGCGCCGCTAGTCGCCAGCTCGGCGAACTGGCCGGGACGCGCCAGGGCGGAAAGGCGCGGCGCCTCGACGACCAGCATGCGGTGGTCGTTGTTTAGCGCCTTATTATCCAAAACTACTGTTGTTTCTC
>JAFYHD010000135.1 GCA_017539325.1 bacterium
CGGCGCTCGGTCTCGTCTATCGCGGCTTTCAGAGCGTCTGTCATGGTGTCGGCGTAAAGTATCACGCTTCCCTTGATGTTCCTGGCCGCGCGCCCGATCGTCTGGATAAGGGAGCGCGTGGAGCGCAGGAAGCCTTCCTGGTCGGCGTCGAAGATGGCGACGAGCGTCACTTCCGGAAGGTCCAAGCCCTCCCTCAGGAGGTTGATGCCGACCAAAACGTCGACTTCGCCTTTCCTTAGGCTGTTGATGACTTCCGTTCTTTCCATCGTGTCGATGTCGGAATGGAGATAAGTGACCTTGATGTCCTCACCGATTAAGTAATCCGTCAGCTCCTCCGCCATGCGTTTCGTCAGAACGGTGATGAGCGTGCGCTCGCCCGCTTCCACGCGTTTTCTGATCTCGCCTATGACGTCCGTGACCTAGGTTTTCGACGGCCTCACCTCAAGCAAAGGATCAAGTAGACCGGTGGGGCGGATGACCTGCTCGACGGGAACATGGAAAGAAACTTTCTTCTCCTCCGCTTCCTTTTTGGAAAGGTCCAGTTCGTATTCCCCGGGAGTGGCGGAAACATAGATGACCTGGTTCAGTTTCTGCTTTATCTCCTCGAAGCGCAGAGGTCGGTTGTCCTTGGCGGCCGGAAGCCTGAAACCGTAGCGCACCAGCGTCTCTTTCCTGGCCGCGTCTCCCCTACTCATTCCGCCCAACTGCGGAATGCTGATGTGGCTCTCGTCTATCAGCATCAGCCAGTCCTTCGGAAAGTAGTCCAGAAGCGTGTAGGGCATCTCCCCTTCCTTGCGGCGGTCGAGGTAGCGCGAGTAGTTCTCTATGCCGGAGCAGAAGCCCATCTCCTCCATCATCTCGACGTCGTGCGTGACGCGCTGCTCCAGGCGCTGGGCTTCCAGAAGTTTTCCTTCCCGCTTGAACTCCTCGAGCCTTTTCTGAAGATCTTCCTTTATCTCCATGATGGAAATGCGCATGATCTCGGCGCTCGTGGCATAATGGGAGGCGGGATAGATCGTGAAGGAGTCCGTGTGACGGAGCGTCTGGCGCGTCAGCTCGTCGCAGAGTCTTAGGCTTTCCACTTCCTCGCCGAAAAGCGAGATGGAGAGGTATTCCTTGTCTTCGTAAGCCGGGAAGATGTCGATGACGTCGCCCTTGACGCGGAAAGTACCGCGGTGGAAATCGTCGTCGTTGCGCTGATATTGCATGGCGACAAGCGACTTCAAAAAAGCGTGCTGGTCTATTACGTCGCCCACAGCGACGCTCGACCTCATCTCCAAATAAGTCTCCGGCTTCGAAAGGCCGTAGATGCAGGAGACGGAAGCGACGACAATGACATCCCTCCTGGTCAGCAGCGAGCGCGTCGCGGAAAGACGCAGCCTGTCAAGAAGGTCGTTGCGGTCGCAGCTTTTCTCAATGTAAGTGTCGGAGACGGGAATGTAGGCTTCCGGCTGAAAATAGTCGTAATAGGAAACGAAATACTCCACGGCGTTGTTGGGGAAAAGCCGCATCATCTCGCCGTACAGCTGCGCCGCCAAAGTTTTGTTGGGCGCCAGAATAAGCGTCGGCCTTCCGGCTCTCGCTATGATGTTCGCCATGGTGAAAGTCTTGCCGGAACCGGTGACGCCGAGCAGCGTCTGCGACCTGAGCCCGCGCTCCACGCCCGTTGAAAGGTCGTCTATTGCCTTCACCTGGTCCCCCATGGGGGCGTAGGGGGAATTAAGTTCGAACAGCGCGCTCATTCCTCTTTCTCTTCACCCTCGGCGTTAGCCAGCTCAACTAGCTCCTCCTCTTTCAGAGGCCGGCTGGTAACGTACTCCTCCTTCAGCCAGCTGCCGAGGTCCATGAGGCGGCAGCGCTCGGAACAGAAAGGAAAATAGTCTTCCGCTTTAACGGAAGACCTGACGTACTCTTTTTTGCAAAGAGCGCACTTGTATTTTTTTATTTCAGGCATTGCTTTGATCCAATAAAGTTCCGTCGGGCGCAAAGCGCTTGAAGGCCGAAGCCCAGACGGAAGGAGATCTCTCGTCCCTAGCTGGCTTAACGCAGCCTTTGAGGAACCAGACTTCGTTCGCTTTTGCTTTCCTAAGCATCTCCTCAGCCAGGGTGTCCCAGACCATGACTTCGTACTGTCCGCCAAGATCCTCCATGCCCAGGACGAGATATATGCCGCCTTTGCGGTTGAAACGCTTCCTTACGCTGTTTACGATGCCGCCCATGACAACGATCCTGCCGGGCTCTTTCTCGGCCGTTTCTTTCAGCTGCTCGGAACTGAGCGTGGCCTTTTCCTTAAAGAGGCCGCTCCAGGCGTTGAGGGGATGATCGGAAACGTAAACGCCAAGGACTTCCTTTTCGTAGCGCAGCTTCTCTTCCAGGGTCCACTCGCTCTCCTTGCTCTTGCCTTGCTTGACCGAGAAGAAAGAACGCTGGAGGGAGCTTTCGTTCTTGGATTCCCAGTTGGACAGGAGATCGTTGGCCAGAAGAGTAAGTTCGGAACGGGACATGTTGGTGAAATCGAAGCAGCCGGCTTTGATCATATTCTCAACGGCCGCCGGCTGGAGCAATCTCCTTTCGATGCGCAGGCAGAAATTGTCGAGAGAAGTGTATTTGCCCTGCGCCCTTTCCTTGACGATCGCTTCCGCCAGCTTTTCGCCAACGTTCCTCACGCCGACCAGGCCTATAGACATAGTCCAAGTCCCAGTTTCGTCTTTTACGGCGCTGTTGTAAACGGAAGAAGCGTTCACGTTGGGAGACGCGAACTTGAAGCCCATGGAGCCCATCTCCCTTATGGTCCTGGCTGTGAATTCGTGGTCTCCTAAGTGCGCGTTCAGAAGGGCGGCGCAGAAGTGCGCCGGATAGTGGGCCTTCATGTAAGCCATCCTGTAGGCGATTAGAGCATAAGCCGCGGCGTGCGATTTGTTGAAGCCGTAGCCCGCGAAACTCGCGATGTCGCCGTACAATCTCTCCGCCACAGCTTCGTCTATCTTCTTGATCCTGGCCGCCTGCATGAATTTTTCCCGCTCTTTCTCCATCTGAGCAACCTTCTTCTTCGACATGATCTGCCTGAAAGTGTCCGCGTTGCTCATCGTATAGCCTAGGATCAAGTGCAGAGCCTGCATGACCTGCTCCTGGTAGAGCATGATGCCGTAAGTCTCTTTCAAAACTTTGGCCAGTTTCGGATGCGCGTAGGAGATCTCCTCTTCCCCGTTGTGGCGCGCCACAAAGGAATCGATGTACTGCATGGGGCCCGGGCGGTAAAGCGCCAGAACGGCGATGACGTCCTTGAAGGACCTTGGCTTCAGCCTTCTCAGGACGCGCTTCATGCCTTCGCTCTCCAGTTGGAAAATGCCAATGGTGTCGCCCCGTCCTATGAGCTCCAGAGTCGGCGCGTCGTCAAGGGGAATGTCGCTCCAGACGATCTTTTCCCCAGACTCTTCGCAAAGGACTCGCATGTCCTCCATTATCGTCAGCGTCCTAAGTCCCAGGACGTCCATCTTCAGAAGACCCATGCGCTCCACGGCGTACATGTCGCACTGCGTCCTGGTGTCCCCGCCGCCTCCGAAAAGCGGTATCCTCTTCTTCAAAGGCTCCGGAGCGATCACGACCGCCGCGGCGTGTAGGGAAACGTTCCTCGGAAGATCCTCGATCTTCTCGGCCGCGTAAAGCAGGGCCAAAAGCCCGCTGTCGCCGTCCCTCATCATGCGCTTCACTTCCTCGCACTTCATCCGCGCTTCCCTGATGATGCCGAACTTCAGACCGCTGTCCTTGGCGAAGCGGTCCAGGACGACGCCGAGCTTCTCCACCGTACCGGCGGGCGTCTTAAGAACGCGCGCGCAGTCCTGCAGGGCCGCCCTGGCTCGCAAAGTCGAACAAGTAGCGACCTGGGCCACGCGGTCGATCCCGAAGCGGGACCTGATGTAGTCGATGACTTCCCCCCTTCTCCTTTCACAGAAGTCCATGTCGATATCCGGCATCTTGCGCCGGCTGGGATTGAGGAAGCGCTCAAAATAAAGATCGTATTCCAGAGGATCGATCTCCGTTATACCCAAAGCGTAGGAAACGATGCTTCCGACAGCCGAGCCTCTGCCCGGACCGACCGGAATGCGTTCTGATTTCGCGAAACGCACATAATCGGAAACGATCAGAAAATAATCCGAAAATCCCAATCTCTTGATGATGTCAAGTTCGTACTCGAAGCGGCCCTTTATTTTGGAGGCCCTTTCCTCGTCGCTGCCATCGGAAACGCAGGGATAGAGTTTCACAAGCCCGGCGTACGCTTCCCTTTCAAGAACTTCGTCGGATGATTCCCCGCTCTCGAGAGGAAACCTCGGCAAGTCCGTTCTCTTCTCGGGATTCAGCTCAACGTGGCAGACGTCGGCAATGGCGAGCGTGTTGTCGCAGGCTTCCGGATGATTCTGGAAGATGCGGCGCATTTCCTCCGCGGAGCGGAAATAATACTGGTTATTACTGGGAGTAAGTTCCCTGGGATCGTCGACCGTCTTACCCTTATCTATTGCCTCAAGGAGCCCTAAGATCCCGGCGTCCTCCTTTCTCAGGTATTTGCACTCGTTCGTCGCGACAACAGGGATCCCCAAGGTCTTGGCCAGATCCGTCTGGCTCTTTATTATCGCGATCTCTTCTTCCCGGCCGTGGTACTGCAGCTCAAGGTAAACGTTGCCCTTTCCGAAGAGCCTCACGTATTCCCCTAAGACTTCCGTGGCTTCCAGGGCGGCGCCCTTTGAGAGCAAATTGTAAACTTCTCCCTCAGCTCCTCCGGTGAGGAAGATCAGATCGGATCCCGCTTCCTTCAGCTGCTCTTTTTTTATGACAGGCTTGCCGCCTTCCCCCGACTCGGCGTAAGCGTCGCTCAAAATGGAGCAAAGCGCGGCATAGCCGGAATTGTTTTTGGCCAGGATAACGGACGTGAAACTTTTTCTTTCCTGTCCGTCCAGCTCATCGCTTCCTTTGGCCTTTTCACAAAAAGGCGCAAGCTCCGCCTCGATGCCGAGAATAGGAAGTATTCCGCTCTCCATGCAGAGATCGTAGAACCTGACGGCGCCAGACATGTTCATGTGATCCGTCAAGGACAAGGCCGGCATTCTGGATTCGTGAGCAGCCCTTACCATGTCTTTGATACGCAAGGCACTGCCCAAAAGAGAAAATTCCGATCTGGTATGTAAATGTACAAAAGACATAACTTATATTTATATTATACCTTAAATCGCTCCAACTTTCGCCGCGGTGAAGTTTCTTCCCTTACAATCCCGGGGGGCATTTTGGTAAAATATAAGATAATCAACATAAATAATTAAAAAGTGGATACATCAAATCTTTCAAGAGAAGAGCTGGAAGCCAAATTCAGGGACGAGATCCGCCACCACTACGATAAGAACTACTCTTATTACATCAGGCGGGTCATTCTCGCCATTGCCAAGACCGCCATCAAACACATAATGCTGCGGGGCATAGAGAATTTCAAGACGATACCCAGGAGCGTCCCAGTCATAATTAGCGCCACTCACAAGAGCCACCTCGATTATCTGCTCATCGACTGCGTCCTTCTGGAAGCCCTCGGCTACTACCCCTGCACCGTCGCCGGAAAGAACCTTTTCCACGGCTACTTCAAGAAGATGCTGCCGAAAGTCAAAGGCATCTGCCTTGACCGCGAACGCATAAAGGAAGAGAATCTCAGGAAGAAAGAGAACATCATCTACCTTAAGACTTTCTACGATTATCTGACCGAAGAGATCTTCAAAAAATCCGAAACTGTCCTCATATACCCTGAGGCCGGGCGCTCCTACAACGGCAAAGTCGGAAAGCTGGCCCACGGCATCTTCGGCATGGCCAAAAGAGCCATCAACGAAGACGGACAGATGGCCATCCTGCCCATGGGCATCACCTACGAGCGCGTGACCGAGGACGAAGTCTTTCCGCAGCTTGAGAAGATCAAGGAAAAAGAAGGCATGTCGAAGCGCTACCGCGCAAAAGACCTCAGCTCCTTCAAACTCCACGCCCTTCTCCAGGCCAGGGGAAAAGTGCTCTTTTCTTTCGGCGAACCGATCTACGTTACAATGGAGGACCTCAGGCACCTCGACGAACTCGGCGAGCGTGTCAGGAATGCCATGATCAAAGAGACCGTCCTCACCCCCGTCTCCTTGGTCTGCCACTCCTTCGGCAAAGACAAATCTCTCACCCTCACCGAACTCTACGAGCGGATGGAAAGGGAAAAGAACATCGCCTACAAAAACGGCTACAAGATGATCCCCGGCGTCGATCAGAACGCCAATCCCGGCTACCTCTGGAAAATGGCCAAGCCGCACCTCGCCATGCCCTGGAGGCTTCGCAGCATCCTCAAAAGGAAAGGCGATACGATAAGCGTAGTGAAACCCGAGATAGTCGAATACTACGCCAACACCGTAGAGCACATGTTCGAATAATCGCGCAGATTTTATTGAACCAGGAAAACACGAAACCCGCCAAATTCGTAGACGTCGCCGGGATTGACGTCGCCACGGTCAGCGGAGCGGCAATCGCTGGCGTTGAAGTTCCAGCCCCCGCTCCGAAGCACACGGTAAATACCTTCAGCATCACCCTTCGGGTCAGTGGCCGGATCGCTGCCCAGACTATATTGATACCAGTCCAGGCACCACTCCAACACGTTTCCGTGCATATCATACAATC
>JAFYHD010000136.1 GCA_017539325.1 bacterium
AAGTCACCAGAGCGGAAAAAGACGCCGATCTGAAAGCGGCCGACGAGGCCAACCAGTACAACGAGTGGTACGGCAGGTTCACTTACAAGGTGGACAAGGCGACCTATCAGAAGCTCTTCATCGACGAGGAAGGTTTGTAGGAGCCCGAAAAATCCGACGAGCCTGAGGCCGAAAAGCCCGCCAATCCTTTCGACTCTCTCGAAGACGTCGAAACTGACGAAGCCTAACCAACCCAATTTTTGGGGGACATATGAAAAGATCCGTCCTGCTTATCGCCGCCATGATCTTCTTTATAGCGGAAGTGATATTTGCCGGCTCTGTCGTTACGCAGAGAGTAGTGAACGCCTGCGGTTTTATCAAAGGGTCGACCACGCTGAGTTTAAGCGGGCAGATGAACGACGCCGCCATGCAAAGTATTTCAGACGGGGCCCCCATGGCGATCTACAATTCCCTGGACAGTTATCTGACGTTCCCGACCGTGTTCCCAAAAACAAAAGCTGGATACGGAACAAAGACTGAGACGCGGAACGTTTCCATAAACGCCAAAAACGGAAAATTTAAATGGACGGAAAAAGACATCACGCCTTATTTCACATTTGTGACAGGGGAAGAAAGGATAAAGCCTGATAAGGCTGTTTTAAAATCAAAAGGCACCATTGATACATCCAAACTTGCGGAACTTGAAACTAAAAGGCTTACTGTCTTCGACAAACTGTGCTCTGATCAGGGTCTGGGATATCTTGCTTCCCTAGCTATTAATCTTCAACAGAAAGGCAAGAATTACAAATTCTCCTATAACGAGAATGATCTGAAGGCGAAAGTTTCCGTAAATTCAAAAGGCAAGGCCACAGCCAAGTATACGCTTTCCCGTGAAATTGCCTTTCCAGCTATACTTGACGAGCACACATTTACGAACAAATACGATTACTCTTTGAAAATCATCGGTGAAGGCGATGTGAGTTCCGCTTTTTCGGGGCCTGATCAAGTTGACTTTAGAGTTGTTGAAAACAATGACAAGTTCCGCTATTTTTCCTATAAAGGCACAAAGGTAACGAATGATTTCATGACCTTGGAACTTTTGGAAGACACGGAAGTCCAGGCGGTCTTCGGAACATACGACTTTTCACTCAAGATTGTCGGCAACGGTTCGGCAAGTGCTGAATTCATTGGACCTGACGAAGTGGAAGTTAAAGTTACAGAAAACAAAGACAGATTCCGTAATTTTACCGTGAATGGAGAAAGATGCCCAGATAGCGAAATGACGCTTGTTTTAGAAAAAGATACGCTCGTCGAGGCGATCTTTGGGAATTATGCTCTCAACGTAACGATCTCCGGAAAAGGTTCTGTCAGTTATTCGTTCATAGGCTCTGAAGAAGTCGTGGTAACAGCGATCCCGGGCGAGGAGTTTTTTAAGAGTTTTGAGTGGGAAGGGAACATCTCATACGATAATCCGTTGAAACTGACACTGACAAAAGACACGGAACTTCTTGCAACTTTCAAAAAAGCGGAGGAAGAGAAATACATTGTCATCGATTTGAGCGGCGGTCCAGACGCTGAGTTGTATCCCGTAAGTTTGCTAGACGATGTTCCTGAGGGCGGCTGGACGGAGGAGTACAAGACCACAAAACTGGTCCTGCGGAAGATCGAGCCAGGAACATTCACCATGGGCAGCCCTGAAGACGAGTTAGGCAGATTCTATAACGAAACTCAGCACCAAGTAACTTTGACAAACGCTTTTTATATTGGTGTTTTTGAAACGACGCAGAAGCAATACGAATTAATTACAGAAAGCAATCCGTCTTGGCATAAAGGCGATGACAGGCCGGTGGAGGAGGTTTCCTACAATATGATCCGCGGAAATCGTTTCGGCGCGAGCTGGCCTCATAATTACGATGTGGACGAAGACTCTTTTTTCGGCAAACTTCGCTCCAAAACGCAAATGACTTTCGATCTTCCCACTGCAGCGCAGTGGGAGTACGCCTGCAGGGCAGGCACGACCACCGCGCTGAACAGCGGGAAGAATTTAACGGATAAATATGATTGCCCAGAAATGGATGAAGTTGGACGTTATTATTACAATGGCGGCTCCAATAACTATCATGCCGCCGTCGGTTCTTATATTCCCAACGCCTGGGGTCTCTACGATATGCACGGCAATGTTTGGGAGTGGTGCTTGGATTGGTACGCCGAGTATGCCGGCGCGGAGACAGAACCAGTAGGCGCGAGCTCAGGCAGCTATCGTGTGGTCAGGGGCGGGTGCTGGTACCGCTATGCCAACCAATGTCGCTCTGCCCTCCAAAACGGCAACACCACCCCCGACCACACTTACGAAGATTGCGGCTTTCGTGTTGTCCTAGTTCAAAATGTGTTTTCCGGACAGAAAAATAAAAAGGATTTTGAGTTTGAGATCAAATCCGGGACGGAAAACACCCTGCCGGTTTTTAAAGTGAAGTTGTTTGGAAAACTGCCGAACGGAACGGAATATCCTTTGGATGAAATGGGTAAAATCGAATATGACGGAGCCGGCGGAATAGTGGTTGGAGCAGGGGGACATAAGTTGACTTGGATTCCTGACGCGGCTTACACCAACATAATGGATGAAGTGGAATTGAGGGTCGAATACGAAGATGTGACGGAACAAGCGGCATATCTTGTTCTTAATACAATTAGCAATAAGATGCGGGTCTCTTCGGAGGCGCCGGATATGACGGACAACAAATGCCGCACAGATGAACTCTGGCTCAGAAGGATCGAGCCGGGAACGTTCGCAATGGGATCTCCCGAGGACGAATTGGGCAGAAGTAACGAAGAGACTCAGCACGAAGCAACGCTTACAAAAGCCTATTACATAGGCGTCTTTGAAATGACGCAGAAGCAATTCCAGAATATTTTTGGTGAAAATCCTTCGTATAACACTGGCGACACGAGGCCGGTGGAAGAAGTTTCCTACAAGATGCTCAGAGGACCTGCAAAAGGTTCCGCCTGGCCGGAGGATCACGGAGTTGACGAATGGAGTTTTATGGGACAATTACGGAAAAAGGCTGGAAACGTCTTCGATCTGCCCACGGAAGCACAGTGGGAGTATGCCTGCAGGGCAGGCACGACCACCGCGCTGAACGACGGTAACAATATTACCAATACGGTCAGCGACGGCTGCCTGGCAAAGTTGGCTCGTTACTATGGTAACCGCGACGATGGCAAAGGCGGATATAGCGAACATACAACAGTTGGTTCCTATTTTCCAAACGCTTGGGGTCTCTATGACATGCACGGCAACATGTGGGAATGGTGTCTGGATTGGTACGGCTCATACGCCGGGTCGGAAACCGATCCCAGGGGCGCGGGCTCAGGCAGCTCCCGTGTGATCCGGGGCGGGGGCTGGGGCTTCTACCCCGACCTCTGCCGCTCTGCCACCCGCACCAGCTTTGACCCCGACCGCGGCGACGCTAACTTCGGCTGCGGCTTCCGTGTGGTCATAACTCAATAATGAGACGTTTAGATGGCGTTGCCTTTGGCGGCGCAGTAGACAGCTTCGGCGACCGCTCTGGTCACTTCGCGGTCGAGAGCGGGCGGGATCACGTAGTCGGGCTTCAGCTCGTCGGGGCTCACCATGCCGGCTATGGCCTGGGCGGCCGCCAGTTTCATTTCTTCCGTGATCTTGGGCGCGCGGGCGTCGAGGGCGCCGCGGAAGATGCCCGGGAAGGCCAGGACGTTGTTGACCTGGTTGGGATAGTCGGAACGGCCGGTGCAGACGACCTTGGCTCCGGCGGACTTGGCCAGCTCCGGATCGATCTCGGGAGTGGGGTTGGCGCAGGCGAAGATCATGGGGTCTTTCGCCATGGTCTTCACCATGTCGGCGGTCAGGATGTTGGGGGCGGAGACGCCGATGAAGAGGTCGGCGCCCTTGACGGCTTCCGCGAGTCCGCCGGTGCCTTTGTCGCGGACCGCGAAATCGAGAAGCTCGGCTCTCTTGGGATCCAAGGTCATGTGTTCCTTTGAGATGATGCCCTTGGTGTTGAGGAGCGTGAAATCTCTGGCGCCGTTGGCGTACAAAAGGCGGGCGATGGCGGTGCCGGCCGCGCCCACGCCGTTTATTACGATCTTGAGGTCCTCGATCTCTTTTCCGACGATCTGGGTGGCGTTGTAGAGAGCCGCGAGAGTAACGACCGCCGTGCCGTGCTGGTCGTCGTGGAAGACCGGAATGTCAAGTTCCTCTATGAGGCGCTCCTCGATCTCAAAGCAGCGGGGGGCCGAGATGTCCTCAAGGTTGATGCCGCCGAAAACTAAAGAAATGTTTTTTACGGTCGCGATGAATTCCTCGACGTTCTGGGTGTTGACGCAGATGGGAAAGGCGTCCACGTTGCCGAAGGATTTGAAGAGGACGGATTTTCCCTCCATGACGGGGAGGCCAGCTAAGGGGCCGATGTTGCCTAAGCCTAAGACCGCGGAGCCGTCCGTGATGACGGCCACCATGTTCCATTTCCTGGTGTAGCGGTAGGCCAAGTCGGGATTTTCCTTGATCTCCAGGCAGGGAGCTGCTACGCCGGGAGTGTAGGCGGTACTGAGGTCGTCCTTGTTTTCCAAGGGGCAGAGAGGCGTAAGGCTTATTTTGCCGCGCCATTCTTCATGCTTCTGAAGCGCCAGAGAGAAATAATCCATATATCCTTCCTTTTTGATTGTTCACGAACACACTTTGGAAATTATACCATTTTGGTAAA
>JAFYHD010000005.1 GCA_017539325.1 bacterium
AGCAGGGTGCGGCGCATGTTGGCGGCGCCGATGTAGCCCTCCGGAGTGCCGGCTTCGGCCGATTGCCCCGTCATCTCGTTCAGCATATTGTAAACGTTCGGGTCAAGCCGCTTGATCGTTACGCCATTGCACTTGCCCATGTTTTCGTACTGGGCCTTCTGGCCTTTGTCGATGACGTTGTTGTCAACTGGTTCATATTCCCAGTTGTTGCCGAAACAATACCAGCCCTTCAGAACAAGGACGTCCACGCAGCCGTTGAACGCGGCGCTCGGAGGATAAGTCGAGAACATCGTGTCTTGGTAATAGCGGTTGCCGTCGTCCCTGACGTTCGCTTCGCCCATATAGAGACCGTAAATGCGCAGGGCGTAAGAATTGAAACTGGCTAAGCTGATAAGCAGCAATAAAAGACCAAGCTTTTTCATCGCGTAAAAGATATATGGTTGGTTATTCGAATTCGCGGGAAATTATGCGGAAATTGGCGCCGTTCTCGCCTATGGCGTCGCTGCGGTCGACGATCATGTCCATGGCGGACTGCGAGGTGATCCTGTCGCCGCCTTCCTCGTTGAAATAATCGTCCTTGGAGAGTTTCGTGATAGTCTGGGTTATGACGCGGACCCTGTACTGGTCGCTCCTCGTGGTTATAAGGTTGGCGATCGGCCCGAAGATCTCGGGCGTGAAGCCCTTGACATTCAAGAGATCCGTGGCGTTCTTGTAAGGCTTCAGAGAAGCGTTGCCGTAAGCGTCGATGCCTCTGGAGATATTGCGGGCCAAAGCCGGCGTGATGCCTTTGAGGGAAGTAAGCGTGCGTTCCTCGGCGGTGTTGACGTTGATGCGGCCGGCCGTCGGACCGGGAGCTAAGTAAACGTAATCGAGCCAAGCCTTGCCGGAGGAGTCGACGCCGGAAAGGTTATGGGGTATTATCTTCACTTTGATGCCGCCTTTGGCGGAGATGTGAGAGCCGTGGATAATGCCGCAGTAAGCCCTGTCGTTCTTGTCATAGCGGATGCGCTTCCTGTTCGAGCCGACGAGGTAGGGATCGTCCGCGGCGTTTCTCAACTCGTCGGAATCGAGAGGCAGAGCGTCGTATTCGCCGGTCTCGTAATTGAAGATGAAGACTTCCATCTCGGCGTTGTGGTTTTCCTCGAGGAATTCCGTCGTGTCGATAGCGTCGTTCAATCCGAAGATGTAAAGACCGTAGTCGGCTTTCTCAAGGCCTTTGTCGCGCCATTCCCATTCTCCGACATCGCCGTCTTTGGTCGCGTAGTAGAAAGGCGTGGCGTAGCCGGGGCCGACGCTCACCATATCGCCTTTTTTAAGCTTCAGCTGCATTTCGCTGGGACTGGTCAGGCCGTCGACGGTAATGCCGGTCTTGGAACTGTTGATGATCGGGATCTTCTCCTCTCTCTGATCGCCCGTCATGACGCGCAGAGTGTGCCCTTTCCAGGTGTCCGGTTCCCAGCTGACGCCCTCGATGGACATAATGTTGCCGTTGGCGCTCGTCACTTTTCCGAAAGCGGGAGCCCAGCCGGAAAGATGAACGCCTTCCTCTTCCGCGTCGAGCCTGATGCCGGCGGTCGTGAAATATTTGCCGACCGCTTTCATGGTCTTCAGATCCGAGCGGGAACCGCCGCCGACGTTCTCCCAGTCGTCGCCAGTCTTGATCTTCTGGATCTCGGAGATGTTCGCCATGCCGGCGTTCTTGATGTGCGTCTGGTTGTTTTTCGACTGGCTTCTCATCCTGCGGCTCTCAGCTTCCCTTAAGGTGCCGCCGAAAGTCGGCTTGGAGTGTTTCTTCCAGGTGTAGTGGGCCGGGTCGTCTTTCTCGGTCGAGTAGCCGAATTCCTCTTCGTCAACGGAGCCGTATTCCGTCGTTCTGGCCGCGACCTGACCGTACTCGTTCTTCAAGGTGAAGGAAACGAATCCGCCTTGGCGCGGAAGACCGCGGACACGGATCTTGTCGCCGACCTTCAGACCGCTGCCAGCCGGGTCGCTGCCGTTCAGGTCGAGCCTGTTGCTGTTGTTGCCGTAAACGTATTTGATCATGCCGTTGGGGATGTCAGCCTTGGCTGTGGGAGTACGTTCGGAAACGAATTCTATCAGCTCGCCCTCCAGCTGGTCGTGATGCCAGTTGGCGCCGGAGACCGTAATGTAGTCGCCCTTGACCTTCGTCACGTCATAGAGGATGCCCCAGTCCTCGTCGGGAAGCTCGAAAACAGGGATCACGGTCTTCTGGCTGTGCCCGTAGTTGCCGTTGCCGCCGCAGTATTCGATGTCAAAGATCTCCCTGTTGTTGGTCAGGTAAAAATAGCCGTTCGGTTCTATGATGGGGTTCGGGTCCTCGTAGAAACCGCTGCGGGCCTTGCTGTAGTGGTCGGCTACGTCAACGGTGGCAAGAAGCTCCGCTTCCAGGCCTGTGTTGACCACGACCTGCCAGTTGCGGAGGCTTATAGGATACGAGGAGATGTTGATGAGCTCGACAATGTCGGGCCTGATGAAATACATCGCGTCGCTGTAGTTGATGTTCTTGCCTTTCCTGCCGGAGCCGGAGTGGCGGCATTTTCTGGAAGAAGTCACGACCACCTCGATGTAACCTTCCTTGGAGGGCTTCTGGGCCTTGCCTTCCTTGTAGGGGTATTTCAGGAGGTAGTGGTTCTTCTTATCCTTATCCTCCTGCTGGACGCTGTAGCGGGCGGGAATGCCGTCCATGTCCATTTCCCTGACATTGGATTTTCCGTAGCCTATGGAAGGTATGAAAGCCTGGCTCGCGTTGTAGACGCGGTAGTAATATTTCTCCTGCTTGCGGTGCAGCGGGCGGAAGTAGAAGATCTCCGTCTGCATCGGATCGTCGCACCACATGGCGCCGTCGTGAGTCCAGCTGCTGTAAAGTTTGACGGTAGCGTTGACGAGGTTGGAGGAAACTTCCTCCATGAATTTGTTGCCTTCTGTGTAGCCTTTGATGGTAAGCTCACGCCCTTTTCCGCCCACGCTTCTGGAAATGTAGAAACCCTTGCTCTCGCTTTTGGCATTGTAGACCATGCAGGTCGCGCCTTTCCATTGGTCTTCATACCAGCCTTTCGCTTCGGTGTTGACGAACTCGTCAAAGCGGGCCGGCTGGCGGCGCGGCTTCTCCAACCTCAATTCCCAGTCGTTGCCCCTTTTCCTGACGTTGCTGAAACGCCAGCGGAAAACGCTGCCCAGATCCTTATAGCGGTGGCCGTAAAACTGGTTGGCGGAGAGGACGTGCTCCGGTACTGAGGCGCCGCTTCCGGATTGGGAGGGAAAACCCCAGCCGCACCAGTCGGTCTCTCTGATCCAGCTGCCGTCATGTGCCATGATCTCGTTGAAGCAGATCGACTCCACACCGTAAGTGCTGTCGACGGTCGTGAGCGTATGGTTCTCGTCGGTGTAGTCCAAAAGGTTGACGAGCAGGGCGCGCATTTTAGAGGAGGAAGGTTCGAAAGCGGACTCGTTGTTGGCGTTTCTAAGCGCGCGGCGGAGCTGCTTAAGTTCCGCGTGGTTTATGTCGAGGGATCGCCTCAGGGCCTTCGCGGACTTCTCGTAGTAGAGCTCCTGCGAAGTGTTCCAAAGCGTGGCAAGATGCTTGAAAGCGTTGACCTGGGACAAGCTGGTCGGTTCTCCGCCCATGGCGACCGCCAGCGCTTCCCTAAGAGACTGGAAGGCCATGTCGTCCCAGATAAGACGGTTGGGATTGTATTCCTCGGGCTCGTCCACGCCTTCCCCGTCTTCGTCGAAACGGCCGTTGGCGTTGTTGTCGATGGAGTCGCTGCCGTACTGCGTGACGGTAAGGTTGTCGTCAACGTTGGCCTGGCCGGGCTTTTCGTCCCTGCCGTAGCGGTACTTCAAAAGGCGTTTGCCGGCTTCTATGGTAAGCGGCAGTCCCCTTTTGTCGCCGTCGGTCAGCATCGCTTCGAAAGTTCCGAAGCCTTCGTTCTGCTGCTTGGAGCCGAGAGCCGTCGCGGTATGAAGATTGATCTTCGCGTGCTCATCCTCGACCATGACCGCGTAGCGCCCGACCGGCCGGCCGGAATTGTCCCTGACGTAGATCCAGCGCGCCCAGGCGTAATCGCCGCCCTTGTCGCCCTCGACGTTGACTCTGTCCTCACCCTGGCGCGGCTTGAAAGTCTGGGACCAAATCTCGTCATAGCCGTCGTACTCGGGGCTGTCAATGGAGTCTTGACGCAGCAGGCCGTAAACGTGCTCGATGGCTGATTGGGCGAGCATATCGGACTGCGAGCGGTTAAGACTGATGCTCCCCGCCTGCTCCTCCATGGTCATCATGGAAGCGAAGGTCGCGGCCAAAAGTGAAAGGACCGTCAACACGGTCAATACTGCCAACAAGGCCACCCCCGAAGGTCTTTTCAGCGCATTGTCACTCATTGTTTTCTCTACTTTCTCATTAGTATTTTACCATAAAATCGGATGAGAAAAACGAGAACTCATAACTTGTCCAGCCAGGGCGCGAAGGAAATGTCGGAAGGCATTCTCAAGCCGGCGCGCGGGGAGAGCGAGACGCTTCCCGTGCCCACTCCGTCCGGGGAGCAGGAACGCTTGAACTGCTGGCTGAAGAAGCGGGAAAGGAAGATCCGAAGGCACTCTTTGATCTTTTCCTTGCCGTAGCGTTTGGAAAAAGTTCTCTCCGCGAGGAAGAGAAGCTTTTCCGGCGAAGCGCCGCGCCTCAGCATGTGGTAGATGAAGAAATCGTGAAGTTCGTAAGGGCCGACAGAATCCTCGGTCTTCTGGGTGGCTTTCCCTTTCACGGCCGGCAGAAGCTCGGGGCTTATGGGCGTATCGATGATGTCCGACAAGATCGCTCCGATCTTTCCTCCCACTTTTTCCGCGTACCAGGCCACGGCCGCCCGGACGAGCGTTTTCGGAAGGCCGCAATTGACGTTGTACATCGCCATCTGGTCGCCGCCGTAGGTCGCCCAGCCGAGCGCCGCTTCGGAAAGATCGCCCGTGCCGACGGCTAATCCGCCCTCGCTGTTGGCGACGTCCATCAGTATCTGCGTGCGCTCCCTCGCCTGGGCGTTCTCATAGGCCGCGTCGTGAAGATCCGCTGGATGCGAGATATCTTTGAAATGACGCTCCAAGGATCCCTTGATGTCTATAGTCCTGTATTCTATGCCGAGCTCCTCCATCAGGGCGCAGGCGTTGCTCTTCGTGCGGCCGGAAGTTCCGAAGCAGGGCATCGTGATGCCGAGGATCGATTCCGGGCCGAGGCCGCGCAAGCCCTGGGCTTCCCTTGCGACAAGAAGCGCCAGAGTAGAGTCGAGTCCGCCGGAGACGCCGATTATGGCGCGCTTGGATCTTGTGTGGGCCATGCGCCTGGCAAGGCCTCCGCACTGGATGGAGAAGATCTCTTCGCAGCGCGCGGCACGCTCATCCTTGTCTTCCGGAAGGAAAGGATTCAGGGCGAGTTTGGGCTCGGGATCCTTTAATTCGGAAACGGAAAACGCAGCTACGTTTTCACCGGGTGGGACCTCAAGCGGACGCTCGAACCTTAAAAATTCGCAGTCGACATCGGCGATGGTCAGAGTTTCCTCAGCCCGGAACTGCTTCTTGTATTCCAACACTTTGCCTTTCTCGAAAACGAAAGCCCTTCCGGCGTAGAAATTGTCCGTGCTGGATTCTCCGGAGGCGGATGAGGCAAAGACCAGTCCCCTTTTCCAAAGCTCGGACAGAGAGGACGCAATGTTCTTGAATTTATTGAAAGACGCAGCCAGTTCGGGAACTGCGCCGACTACGGCTATCACTTCGCCGAAGGCGGCGCGCTTAGCTAGCGGCTGGGAAGGAGCGAAAAGTTCGCTGTCGAAAGCGACCGTGAAAGAAAAATTCTCCGAACGGAAGACGAGGTCGGTTCCGCAGAGCACGCTCTGGGAATTGACCTTGAAAAAGCCCGGAAAACCTTTTTCCGGAACGCTGAAAACGCCAGAAGCTGGCAGCGTGTTCAGTTCGAGGCCTAAAATTTTCCCCTTTTGGAAAACACAGGCGGCGTCGTATAGCCTGCCCTCAAGGAGAACAGGAAGTCCCACAACGCAGACCGCGTCAGTTGTGGCAAGCTTACTGACCAGCTCCTTAAGAGCGGAAAGCGCGCGCCTGGCAAGGCTCGGCTGCCTGAAAAGGTCGCCGCAGGTCGTCCCGGTAAGCGAGAGCTTGGGAAAAACAACGAGCTGCGCCTTTTTACGCGCGGCCTCCTTCGCGAAAGCCGAAATATTGGCCGCGTTCTCGGCGCAGTCGCCCAAAACCAGGCGCGGCACGGCCGCGCAAACTCTTACGAAGCCGTAGCCGGGCATTCCTTTACTCTTCTCCGAGTTCCTGACGCTGGATCTTGGCAAGATAGGCGTCGGCTTCCTCGTCGCTGGCGAAGACCTGTTCGGCCGGCAGGGCGCGGATGATCTCGATGACCTTGGCGACCTGGGGCTGCGGCTTACTGATGACGACCACGCCTTTCCTCTGCAACACGCCTTTCTGGAGCTTGAAGATGACTCTGATGCCGGCGCTGCTCAAGAATACCAGTTCCGCCAGGTTGAGGATGATGACCTTGGCTTCCGCGGAAATGATCGTGTCGACCGTCTTCTCGAAGTCCGGGGAAGTTATGCTGTCAAGACGGCCCTTCAGGGAGACGGTGTAGCCTCTCGGTTCCCTGGGAGTGACCGTGATCTTCAGATTGTCGTTCTCGGTGACCTTCGACTCGACCGTCATCTTCTCGACCGCTTTGGAAGCCAGCTTCTCCAGTTCTTTCTGCTGGAGCATGGCGAGGTACTTGTCGGCGGCTTCGATGTCTTCGAAGATCTTGTCGCTCGGCAGAGCCCTCACGACTTCAAGCACTCTGGCGACCTGGGGCTGCGGCTTGCTGACGATGACCACTCCCTTCTCTTTCAAAACGCCTTTCTGCAGTTTGAAGATAACGCGGATGCCGGCGCTGCTGATGAAAGTCACGCCTTCCATGTTCAGAATGACGATGCAGATCTTTTCTCCCAAAGTCTTGTCCACGACAGCCTCGAGTTCTGGGGCGGTGATGGTGTCGAGTCTTCCGGTCGGGGAAATGATCACGCCGCCTTCCTTCCTCGGGGTGACTTCGATCTTGAGGTTCGTGCCGACAACGGTGTTGGCGCTCTTAGTGCTGGCGACTCTTTCCACTTCCTGTTCCTGGATGGCCGCAAGGTATTTGTCAGCCTCTTCCGTATTCTCGAAGATCTGTTCCTTGGGCATGGCGCGCACTATTTCGAGCACTCTGGCGACCTGGGGCTGCGGCTTAGAGACGACCACGACGCCGCGGTTTCCAAGCACGCCTTTCTGCAGCTTGAAGATGACGCGGATGCCGGCGCTGGACAAGAAATCGACGCTGCCCATGTCAAGGATTATGACCTTGACCTTGTCTTTCAAAATACCGTCAACAGCCTCTTCGAAGTCGGGAGCCGTTACGCTGTCAAGACGCCCTTTCGGCGCTACCACAAGTCCTCCTCCTTTTCTGGGAGAGATCTCAACGTTTAATGCCATAATTTTTACTCCTTATTTTTTTACAGCGTCATGATCTCGTTGTCTTTGGCCTTGACCAGATCATCGACTTTCTTGCTGAAGTTATCGGTTTCGGTCTGCACGCTCTTTTCGCCCTGCTTGCGCTGGTCTTCCGTCAGGACTTTGTCCTTCTCCATCTTTTTGAGCTTCTCGATGGTGTCGCGGCGCAAGTTGCGCAGGTTGACTTTCGTCTCCTCGCTGTACTTTTTGATCAGCTTCGTAAGGTCGCGGCGGCGTTCCTCGGTAAGTTCCGGCATGGGCAGCCTGATGACGCGGCCGTCGTCCACGGGAGTGATGCCTATCGGCGACGCCTGGATGGCGCGGCAGATGGACTGCACGCTGTTGACGTCGAAGGGTTCGATCTTAAGCGTCCTGGGTTCCGGCACCGTAATGTTGGCCAGACTTTTGATCGGCGTCATGGCGCCGTAGTATTCGACCTTGATGTCCTCGACGAGGCCGGGGGAAGCTTTGCCGGTCCTGATCTCCTTGAACTGATAAGTCAGGTGATCGAGAGCCTTCTGCATGCTGACCTGCAGCTCTTTGATCTGTGCTTTGTAAGGCATAGTCACTCCTTAAAGGGTATAGGTTTACATTATTATTAAATTTTACTATTTTGTGCCGATAGTGTCAACGCTTCGCCCTGTTTCCATCACTATCGCTAGCGTTTCTCAAAAGCCTTTCCTTTCGGCCTACCAAGTCATAAAATTACTTAGCCTGCCCCCAACAAAATCAAAATCAAAATGCTGACCAAAGCTTATTCTTTCGCCTCCTACGGCTCCCAGGCCCGGCTGGTCACCATCGAGGTCAACGTTTTCGACGGCAAGAACGCGGATCTCGGCCTGGAACTGGAGGATGACAAGCAGTCGACTTCCATAATCGGCCTTCCCGACACCGCCATAAGGGAAAGCAAGGAAAGGGTCCGCAGCGCCATGCTGCACGCAGGGCTGCGCTACCCTAGGGGCGAGATCATCATAAGCCTGGCTCCCGCCGACCTTAAAAAGCACGGCCCGGCTTTCGATCTTCCCATCGCACTCTGTCTGGCCGCCTGGTCCGGGCACCTTAAAGACCTCGACCCAGCTTCTGCGGAAAGCAAGATCGCCGCGATAGGCGAGCTCTCACTTGACGGGAACCTGCGCAGCGTCAGAAACGTCATCAGCTGCGCTGTGGCCGCCAAAAAGCTTGGCTTCCGCTACCTTATCGTCCCCAAAAGCAACGCGCGTGAAGCCGCCCTCGTAAAAGACCTCGTCGTCATTCCCGCTGGCAGTTTCAAGGAGGCGCTCGCGGCTTACCTCGCGCCTGCGAAAAGCCCTTCCTTAGCTTTCGACCGCGATCTTCTGGAAGCCGCCTCCTACAACTACGACTGCGATTTTTCCGAGATCAAAGGTCAGCTCGCCGCCAGAAGAGCGGCCGAGATCGCGGCCGCCGGAGGACACAATCTTCTGCTTTTCGGGCCGCCGGGCTCCGGGAAAACGCTCCTGGCCAGAAGACTGCCGACCATTCTCCCTCCCCTTTCGGAAGAAGAGCTAATTGAGAGCATGCAGATCTATTCGGCAAAAGGCCTGGTCCCGAAAGATATCAGGCTGATGATCCGGCGCCCCTTCCGGTCGCCCCACCACTCCGTTTCCCTCTCCGACCTTATCGGCGGCGGGCTCCAGATCGAACCCGGAGAAGTATCGTTAGCCCACAACGGCGTCCTTTTCCTGGACGAGTTTCCAGAGTTCGCCAAGAACGTGCTGGAGGCCTTGCGTCAGCCACTGGAAGACGGTTTCGTCAACATCGTGAGAGTAGCCGGATCCGTGACCTTCCCGGCCTCTTTCATGCTTGTGGCCGCCATGAACCCCTGCCCCTGCGGCTATCTCGGCCACCCCGTCAAGAAATGCAAGTGCCCCCGCCGCGTCGTGGAAAGCTACCGCGCCCGCGTCTCCGGTCCTCTCATGGACCGTATCGACATGCACGTGGAGATGCCTTTCGTCCCCTACGAGGAGCTGACGGGCACTGAGGCGCCGGAAAGCTCGAAGACCATAAGAGAGCGCTGTATGAGGGCAAGGAGCATCCAGCTTGAGCGCTACAAGAAGACCAGGCTGAGAAACAACGCTCAGCTCAACAGCGCCGCCGCACAGAAATACTGCCCACTCTCCAAGGAAGCGGAGAGCGCCCTAAGGTTCGCCGTGACAAAACTCGCCCTGTCCGCCAGGACTTACACGAGGATACTGAGGGTGGCGCGCACCATTGCGGACTTAAGCGATCTCGAAAAAATAGAGGAGCGCCAGATCTTGGAGGCGCTCCAGTTCAAAGGCTTCAGGGAAGACACCCCAGGCTAATTTATCTTGACGGCCACGAGCGTGACGTCGTCGTAGGGCGGCTCTCCCTCAGTGAATTTGGAAAGGCGTCCCTGGATTGACAGGAGGGCTTCGTAAGGCGAGAGATTCCTGGCGTTCTCCAGAGCCACGGACAGCCTTTCGCGCGTGAACTCCTCTTTCTTGCGGTTCAGCGCTTCCACAGCGCCGTCGGTATAAAACAGCACCATGTCCCCTTTCTGCAGCTGGTAGGCGGTGTCCTTGAGCGACGGGCCGAAGATCTCGCTGTCAAGGATGGAGAGCACCATTCCCCTGTTTTCGCACGTCACGACAGGCTGCCCTCCCAAGGCCGCAAGGAAGGGCTCGTGCCCGGCCTCCGCACAGAGCATCTCGCCGGTCTTCGTGTTGATGACAGCGTAGCTCGCCGTGACGAACATTTCCTCGGGAATCAGCTGGATGAGATGCGTGTTGAGATCGGTCAGAAGTTTGGAGGGCGAAAGAACGTGCTTGGAGAGCGCCGACATCAAGGCCCGGGTGGACGCCATGACAAGCCCGGCCGGAATGCCTTTGCCGGAAACGTCCGCCACCAGAATGCCAAGGTGGTCCTCGTCCACCTCGATGAAGTCGAAGTAATCCCCGCCAACGCGGTAGGCCGTCTTGTAGAAGGCCTCCGCTTCCACGATCCCCATCTGCGCCCTGGATTTCGGCAGAAGATGGCTCTGGATGCTGGCGGCGGTCTCGAGCTGGGAGTCGACGCTGGCCTTCTCCCTGACGCCTTCGATCATGGCGAGGTAGTTTAGCGTCCAGCTGACTATTTCGGACATGCCGCGGGCCAATTCCACGTCCTCGCTGTCATACTGGGCCTTGTGAGCTTTGTTGGCGATGACCAGAACGCCTGTGACGGCGCCCTGGGAACGAACCGGCACGATCAGCATTCCCCAAAGGGCGTAAACCTTGTAGCGCACCTTCTCTTCGCACTCGTTCTTCCCCAAGACCACCACGCGCTTCTGGTCGACGGCCGCGGCGAAAGGCGTAAGGTGCAACGGGAAGGAAGTGCCCTTCAAATATTCCTGAAGTTTGGCGTCGTTGCCGGCCACGAGCTTAAGCTTCTCTTCGCTGATGTCCAGGCAGCTGGGGAAAATGCCGGAGCACTCGGAAAGCTTCAGCGTCCCCTGCTCCCCGTCGTAGGCGAAATAGGCGGCGCAGCCGCTGGCGAAACTTTTCTGAGCGGACGTGGTGAAGTGGCTTACCAGCGCGGCCTTGAGCTCGCCGCTGTTGACGTTCTTGTCCTCGTAGTAAGTCCTGACCGTCTGGGAAACGTGGCCGAAAAGATTGACAAGGCTCTCCTCCGCTTCCTTGACGCGCTCGGCGTGCTTTTCGGCTTTTTTAGCCAGCCTTTTGGCACGGGCCGCCTTCACAAGGGCGAAAAGCAAAAGGAAGGCCAGCAGAACGGAAATGGCAATCGGAAGATAATTCATCGCGAAAGCCCTCTGCGGCGCATCAACGCTGCTGCTTGAGGAATTCGACCACGTCTTTGAATTCCACAGCGTTGCGCTCGTTTATTTTTGAAAGGGTGAGGTGGGCGTCCAGCATGAGGTCGGTGATCTCCACCTTGTCATGAGCCGTGCTTTCGATGGGAGAATAGTCGCCTCCCTCAGAGGGAACGGCGTCCCTGATGTCAAGGATGGTCTGGAGGCCTAAGGTGGTGAAAATATTCTTGACATGATCGGAGACGTTGAAAAGTTTCAGCATGCATTCGCCATTTTTTTTCGACTTCATGCAGAGCGCGACCAAGGTCCCTATGAAGGTGGAGTCGAGTGTCTCGCAATTCGCGAGGTCAATGAAAACGGCTAATCCGTCGTCAAGGCTCTTTTTTACGAAATCACGGAAATCAGCAACGGTCTGGAAAGTCCCGCGCCCGAATATCTTTATGTAAGCGGTGCCGTTGGCAACGGCCGCCTCTATTCTATTGTTGCTGTGTCCGATCATACTTTATTCCTCCGTAGCCTTTACATAATAGCAAAAGTCAAAATAATACTCAAACAGCGGCTACATCTGACTAATTAGCAACCACTCGGCCATCAGGAAGTGGACGCGCTCGATGAGGGCGGAAAGGCGTGACATGAAGGTGTTTCCGAAGAAGGCGCCCAGGGCGATCATCAGGTACCAGCGGCCGATCTTGGAACTGCTTTTCACTATCGCGTTCTTGTTGCCGAAGGCGAAGAAGAAGTACATCAGAACGGAGACGGTGCCTATCACGAAAATGGCGTTCTCGCAGCCGGCGTAAAAGCGGTCCAGGAGGCTGGCGCCCGGCATGACGTACTCACTGGGGCAGACGTTCTTGAAGGTGCCGGTGATCTGCGGGATCAGCTGGTTGAAAGTGTCCTTGAAAGCGAGCCCCGCGCCGGCGCCCAAAGAAATGCACATGGCAATACGGCTGACCCAGAAATATTTTTTGCTGTACTGGAAGTACCACAAAAGCCCGATGACGCCCGCGAAGATCAGGGCAATGGTCGCCGCGTCGGAAGGCGTCCAGCCGTTGGCCATGACGTTCACGATCGATTTCTTGATCGGGACAAGCCACTGGCTGTAAAGGTTCTGGCGCATGACCACGGCGCAGCTGTAGCCGGTGGCGCAGCCTAAAAGCGCGTGCTCGAAGAAGCGGTAGAAGGGATTTTCCTTGAAGAGGAAACTGTAGACCGCGATGCAGGAGAGCGCCGCGACCCAGGTCTGCAGGCGGTAAACGCCAAGGCTCGGAAGGTCGAGGTCCTTCACTCTCGCGGCGACGGCCGGGATGCTGCCCGCCCTGAATTCGCCCCAAATGGCCAAGCCGAGGACCAGCGCGCCAAGGATCATCCAGAAAATTTTACCTGTGAATTTTTGCATGATCAGCCCTCCTTAAGCCCTGCCCTTGCGTGATTGCCACTTTGACATGAACATGGCGAAATTGCTGATGAGAATGGAGACGACCACGAAGAGCGTCGCGAAAGACTGCACGCTCACGGTCTTGGTGCCGATGCCCGTCTCCCCTACGATCCCGGCTTCCATCACGCGCTTTTCGTAAGCCGCCGCGCCGGCCGCGCCGGCCAGAAGCCCGCAGAGCTGCCCGCTGTCGAGGTACGGGTAGGCGGTCGAACTTTCGATGCCCGCGGACCCGGCCGCCAGAGGCGTTCCGTAAACAGACTGCACGAAGCCGATCCATGGCACGCCGCCCCAGGAATAGGCCACGCGGTAGATGAGCGAAACGTCCGCGATAGAGCGGAAATTCTTCATCATCGGGATATCGCCGAGGTCGCGCCCGTTGATGTCCTTCACGACAAAGCCGTGGATATCCTTGGCCAGGCTTTGCAGCGTCACGCCGC
>JAFYHD010000137.1 GCA_017539325.1 bacterium
CCTTCTACTGAAGAGCGTCTTACTGTGTTTTCCATAGCTATAAACGAACGTCAAAAGCTCGTGACGGCGGCTCCCGATATATTGCCTCCTAAATAAGACTTTATGGCGCAAACAAACGTGTCGCTTAGAAAATATAAACGGGGTAGGAGTCGGGGTTCTTGCCGAAAAGCGTCACGTCGTCGATCTTTTTGATGACGGGTCCCTTCAGGAGCGCGTACAGGAATCTTTCCACGCCTATGCCGCCGCCGAAAGTCGAGGGGAAGAGGGGAGCGCCGTCCGGTCCCTTCATGCCGGCCACTGCCAGGAAGGGAGCGTATCCGCTCAGCTTTTCGATGTTGGTGATCTCTCCGCTGCGGTCGAATTGCGGCGCTTCGGGGATGATCTTGTTGTCGATGAGTCTCGCGATGATCGGCTCATAGAGCCATTCCCTGACGGCGCCGGACAAAACTTCCAAGGCTCCGCCCATGCCGCCCTCCAGGAGGGAGCTCTGGGCGCAGAGGTCGTAGTTGTAGATGTCGGTGGAGGGAATGTCATCCGGATCGCGCTTGCTGCCGTCGGCTTTAAGGTAGGGGTAGACCAGGTCGTAGTTCTCGCGCAGGATGCCCTTGATCCAGAAGAACTGGCTGCCGCAAGTTTCGCCCAAAACTTTCTCCACGGAGCCGCCCGCGGCTTTCTTCTTTGCGTCGTCGAGGAAAAACGAGGGGAAAGGCTTGGTCGGGACTTCAAGCTTGACGCCCATGGCGGAAAGATCCGCCTCGTTCTTCTCCTTCAGGGCTTTCACCGTGTGGATGATAAGGTCCTCGAAGAAACCCAGGGCTTTGTCAAGATCTTCTTTGAGGATCTTTTTGACTTTCTCGACTTCATTGAAATATTCCTCCAGGGAAACGAACCTGTCTCTTCTGACTTCGATATCCATTTGCGAAAAGTCGATGAGGTAGCGTCCCCTTTGTTCGCCCACCGGGCTTTCCAGTTCCAGCCTGATGTTGGGGGAGTCGATGTAAACGCCTTTCAGGTGGGGGTTGGAGCAGGCCAGGAACTTGGAGTAGATCATCGAGTGGGTGGTCTTGTAAGGCTGGCCTTTGTAGCTTAAGGCGGGGGAGTATTCGATATCGTGGGCCAGCGGGTCTGTGACAGGGCTAAGGGAGACTCTTTCCAGATTCAGGATGCCGTTATTCACCAAATATTCCTGCATTGCGTTGATCGCGGTGGTGCGGATCTTCAAAACGTGAAAGATCGTTTCGCTTTGCCATTTTTCCATATACTGGCTTTTGGCGAAGGCGGTCAGTCCGCTGCCGGACTGCTTGAGGGCGGCGTGAAATCTGGCTAGGCTTGCGCCGATGTCGTCTCGTTCCTGCATGGTCATCTCCTTTTTGCGGTTATATAGTAATAGAGCAACATATATAAGCAAAAGGTGTGCCAAAGGCGGCAAACAGCCTTTTTAAGCGGAAATCCCACGCTTCTGTTACAGATTGTGTACCGCTGCGCGGCCTCCACATACAAAAAATGTAATCAGAGAACCGGCATGCCTTTTTTAAGGCCGGGCCGGACTGAAAGCCGCATTTGATAAAATATAATCAGAATTATTCAGTGTTTTTCCTATTCCGAGAAGCTTATTAATTCAACAAAAAAAATAAAATGAAAAAACTAATCGCTGTTTTGATTCTGGCATCGCTTGCCTTCGCTGGCGCGCTTATGGCGGATACTTCCCTCTGGTCCGACTCTTTCCATTTCGACGGGAACGCGATCACGGAGGAACCGATCCTTCTTAATCCCACCGATCCTCTGGCCTACAGCAGCGCCATGACGGAAGGAGAACCCAAGTCTCTGAAGATCATTGTGGAGGACACGCTTAACCCGGAGATAGCGGCCAGTATTTTCACGGACTATTCCGCAACGCCGGTGGAAGGCACTGTCGTTTGGGACTACACCGCCGAAGATTACAAGGATTTCCCGACCGATGACACCTACCTTCTTGTTGAAACCGTCGTAAGCGACACAGAGCACAGATTATTTTCCAGGTTGGTGACGATCCTGCCCGAACCGGCCGGCCTAATGCTTTTGGGTTTGGCGGCGGCGTTCTTTCTGCGCAAACGCGTTAAGAGTTTGCTCGCGGTCGTCGCGCTGATCGCCTTGAGCGCTTTCAGCGCGAAGGCGGAAAGTTCCGTTACGGAAGTCAAATGCATGCAGATGTGGCCTTTCGACAGAAGCGTCATCATCAATTTCACTATCGAAAGCGATAATCCCTACGGCCTTGAAGTGAAATTTTACGGCTCCACCGACAACGGCGAGACTTCCTTCGAATTGACCGAGAAGGGAACGCTGACCAAAGACGGATCCGACGGTACCCTCCCCGGGGCAGGAAAATACAAAGCTATCTGGATGCCGAACGAAACCTTCTACGGACTTGTGACCGACGACATGAAGGTCAGAGTGGAGATCGAGGAAGTGCCTCCTCCTCCTAGTGATCTTTATATGGTGGTCGATCTCACAAGCGGCGACATAAGCTATCTTGATTCTGTGCCGGAAGGCGGCTGGACTTACGAGTACAAGACCACAAAAATGGTCCTGAGAAAGATCCAGTCAGGCAAATTCATCATGGGCTCTCCCATCGACGAGTTGGGAAGATACCCTGATGAGCTTCAGCATGAGGTCACTCTAACAAAGGACTTTTTCATTGGCGTCTTCGAGACTACTCAGGGGCAATATGAAACGATCACTGGCAGCAATCCTTCATATCATTCCGGCAATACGCGGCCTGTGGAATGCGTTTCCTTCAATATGATCAGGGGAGCGGAAAAAGGCGCCGGCTGGCCGGCCGACAGCGATGTCGATGAAGAATCCTTCCTGGGCAAGCTCCGTGCCAAGACAAGCAAAGATTTCGATCTTCCCACAGAAGCCCAGTGGGAATACGCCTGCAGAGCGAAAACGACTACCGCGCTGAACGATGGAAGTAATCTTACCAACAGATACGAAGACGGCAACATGAACAAACTCGGCCGCTATTCTTATAACGGCGGTGAAAACGAAGGCACTGCGGCAGTCGGTTCATATCTGCCAAATAAATGGGGATTGTACGATATGCACGGCAATGTCTGGGAGTGGTGTTTGGATTGGTGGGACTACAACTCAAAATGGTCCAGCGATCCGGTCACGGATCCGGTAGGACCTGCTGAAGGCACTCAGCGCTATCTTCGCAGCGGCAGCTGCTATTACGGCGCGGGCGATTGCCGATCGGCCTACCGGGGCGCCAACGACCCGTCGTACAACACCAACAGCGGATACGGCTTCCGTGTGGTTCTAGTTCCTTAATGAGAAATTAAGCGTTAAGGTTTCAAATCGGCCGGCCGCATTCCGCGGCCGGTCGTTTTGTTTTTAGCGCCGTGAAATCTCTGTTGTCATTTTATGGTCATTTGCCTCTTTTTTGGAAATGTTGATTTTCTATTCTTTTTCTTTCGTTTTCTATTTCCCGTTTCAGTTCATCGGTGGAAGGAAGCCTTAAATTGTATTTGGAAGCGAAGATATGTTTGGCATCGTTCAGAACAGAAAATTTAACAATAGCTTCGTTCTTTTGGGAGCAGAGAATTATACCGATAGTTGGATTGTCATCGTCGTTTTTGTAAAGAGCATCGAACATACGAATGTAACTGTCCATTTGTCCGACGTCTTCGTGCGACTGAGCGTATGCATTCTTCCATATACCAGTTTCTGGCATTGGTATTTTCAATTCTCAAAAGGATGCGATAATGTGTCCAGCTCAATTCGGAACGCACTGCGTTCCGTTTTTGGAATGAAATGTAAAACAATCTCATATTTCTCAGATTTCTTATGTCAAATCCTTGCCCGAACTCTTTTTTAAGTCGAGCGGAAAGATTTTGCAATGTCTTTTTTCCGTAATCTGCGCGATAATTCCCTTTCTGCTCATGCTCGACGATCAATCTTCCAATGTTCCAATAGGCTTGCACCATTGCTGAATTAACCGAAGCGTAAGCTTGATTGCGGTATGAAAGAAGCGTTTCTCGAATCGCAGAATAGAGAGTTTGAACCTCCTCAGGGGGATTTTTGTTCAAATTATTGTTGCTTTTCATGCTAAGTTCTTTTTTGAAGTTGACGAGTTTTCACTAACCTCAGTGTACGCCATGATAGACAAAAACGTAAATAAACACAAGGAGATTTGCTTTTGCTAATAGTTTTTATAGCAGATGTAATCTAAATGAATTTAATTATTCTAGGTCTTGTAAAAAATCTTTGGGCATCGGTTACATTTGATGTATAAGGGGGTGGCGGTTAATTACAAAAAATGTAATTGCGGGGCGGGCGCGGAGGGCTGAAAGGCGGAAAAATGGGGACTTTTGGAGTTTGGCACACCTTTTGCTTTATGTATGGCGACAACTATTTTTCATCAACCATCAGGAGAAAAAAATGAACAGTTGCGCCAGAAAAGCTGCAGTTTCCAAAGTCGCGGGCCTCAAGGGCTGCGCGCCCTTCGCGGGTGAGGCTTTCAAGGAAGCCGATTACGCCTCGGACGTTTTTACTAAAAAAGCCATGAAGGAATATCTTCCTCATGACACATTTGCGAAACTGTTGCAGACTATAGACCAGGGCCAGCCTTTGGATCCCTCGATCGCGGGCGAAGTGGCGCACGCCATGCGCCGCTGGGCCAGCGACAGGGGAGCCACGCACTACACTCACTGGTTCCTGCCTCTGACGGGCTCAACGGCGGAAAAGCACGACGCCTTCCTTGAAATTAAGAAGGGCGAGCCTATCCAGTCTTTCTCCGGCAAGAATTTGATCGTGGGCGAACCGGACGCCTCGAGCTTCCCCTCCGGCGGCATCCGCTCGACCTTTGAGGCCAGAGGCTACACCGCCTGGGATCCCACCTCGCCCGCCTTTATCAAGCGCCACGGCAACGGCGCCACGCTCTGCATCCCCACGGCCTTCTGCGCTTACACCGGCGAAGCGCTGGATAAGAAGACGCCTTTGCTTAGGTCCATGCAGGTTTTGTCCCAGTCCGTCAAGCACCTTATGAAGTGCTTCGGCAAAAAAGACGACAAGGTGACCATAACGCTGGGGCCGGAACAGGAGTACTTCCTGATCGACAAGAGCTTTTATCTTTCCAGGCCGGACCTGCTTCTGACGGGCAGGACTTTGTTCGGCGCGCCGAGCCCCAAGCATCAGCAGCTTGAGGACCATTACTTCGGCACAATCAAAAACAGAATTTTGAATTTTATGACGGAAGTGGAGGAGGAACTGTGGAAACTTGGGATCCCCTCCAAGACGCGCCACAACGAGGTGGCCCCCGCCCAGTTCGAGCTGGCTCCCATGTTCGAGGAACTGAACCTCTCCTGCGACCACAACATGCTGGTCATGGAAGTGCTCAGACAGGTGGCCGACCGCAACGGTCTGGTCTGCCTTCTGCATGAGAAACCCTTCGCGGGCGTCAACGGCAGCGGCAAGCACAACAACTGGTCGATCGCCTACGGCGGCGTGAACCTCTTCGACCCGGGCACGGATCCTCATCAGAACGCCATCTTCCTCACCATGCTCTGCGCCGTCATCGAGGCGGTCGACAAGCACGCCGACCTTATCCGCGCCGCGGTGGCGGGCGCCGGCAACGACCACAGACTGGGCGCCAACGAAGCGCCGCCGGCGGTCATCTCCATCTACCTGGGCGACCAGCTGGCCGACATCGTGCGTCAGCTTGAGGAAGGCAAGCCGAAACGCTCCAAGCACGCCTCGGCCATGAAGATCGGCGTGGACACCCTGCCGCCTCTGCCGAAGGACGCCACGGACCGCAACAGAACCTCGCCCTTCGCCTTCACCGGCAACAAATTCGAGTTCAGGGCGCCCGGTTCCTCCGCCTCCTGCGCCGGACCGAACATCGTCCTTAACACCGTGGTGGCAGAGGCTGTGGAACGCATCGCCTCCACCATGGAAAAGGAAGACGTGGTCGGCAAGAACGAACCCGGCAAGCACACGGTGCGCTTCCATGAGGTCCTGCAGGACATCCTGAAGAAGATCATCAAAGAACACAAGAAAGTCCTCTTCAACGGCGACGGCTACAAGTCCGACTGGCTCCTGGAAGCGGAGAAGAGGGGACTGCCCAACACCGCCAAGACGCCGGACGCCCTGAAGGCCTTCACTAAAAAAGAGAATGTGGAAGTCTTCGCGAAGGCGGGAGTCTTCAGCGAGCGCGAGATGACCTCGCGTTACGAGATCGCCCTCGAGGATTACAAGACCAAGATCATGATCGAGGGCAACTGCGCCCTGGAAATGGTGGACACCATGATCATCCCGGCCATCAAGTCGGAATACAAGGAAAGCTTGGAAGCCCTGAAGAAAGCCGGCG
>JAFYHD010000138.1 GCA_017539325.1 bacterium
CCACCAAGGACGCGGGCAAGATCGCGGGCTTGGAAGTTCTGCGTATCATCAACGAGCCGACGGCCGCCAGTTTGGCCTACGGCCTTGGCAAGGACAAGAAAGAAGAAAAGATCGCCGTTTACGACTTAGGCGGCGGCACTTTCGATATCTCCATTCTTGAAATCAGCGAAGGCGTCTTCGAAGTGAAGAGTACCAACGGCGACACGCACCTTGGCGGCGACAACTTCGACCAGGTCATCATCGACTACATCGCCAGCGAATTCAAGAAAGAAAACGGCATCGAACTGAGGAGCGACAAGATGGCTCTGCAGCGCTTGAAAGAAGCCGCTGAAAAAGCCAAATGCGAACTCAGCTCTTCCATGAGCACCGACATCAGCCTGCCCTTCATCACGGCCGGCGCTGACGGCCCGAAGCACCTGCAGATGACTCTTACCAGAGCGAAACTTGAACAGCTCTGCGCCGAGCTCATCAACAGGACGGAAGGCCCCTGCAGGAACGCCATGAAAGACGCGGGCGTCACTCCTTCCGACATCGACGAAGTCATATTGGTCGGCGGCATGACAAGAATGCCGGCTGTCCAGGAAAAGGTCAAAGCCATCTTCGGCAAGGAACCGCACAAAGGCGTGAACCCCGACGAGGTCGTGGCGACCGGCGCCGCCATTCAGGGCGCTGTTTTGGCCGGCGACGTCAAGGACGTTCTGCTTCTGGACGTCACTCCGCTTTCCCTTGGCATCGAGACCTTGGGCGGCGTGATGACGAGACTCATTGAAAGGAACACCACCATTCCGTGCAAGAAGAGCCAGATCTTCTCGACCGCGGCCGACGATCAGCCCGCCGTTTCCATCAAGGTTCTGCAGGGCGAACGTGAAATGGCCGCCGACAACCGTGTGCTCGGCCAGTTCGACCTGGTCGGCACCCCGCCGGCGCCCCGCGGCGTACCGCAGATCGAAGTGACCTTCGACATCGACGCCAACGGCATCGTGCACGTCTCCGCTAAGGACAAAGGCACCGGAAAAGAACAGAAGATCAAGATCGCTGTTTCGAGCGGCCTCTCCGACGCCGAGATCGACCGTATGGTCAAGGACGCGGAAGCGAACGCCAACGAGGACAAGAAGCGCCGCGAACTCATCGATCTGAAGAACCAGGCCG
Organism: bacterium; assembly: GCA_017539325.1. GTDB lineage: Bacteria > Auribacterota > UBA3054 > UBA3054 > UBA3054 > UBA3054. Next base: position 1,150 of record JAFYHD010000138.1, read on the forward strand.
ACAACTTCGTCTACCAGACCGAGAAGACCCTGAAGGAGAATGGAGACAAGATCGACAGCTCCTCCAAGGAATCTATCGAGAAGGCGGTTGAGGAACTGAAGTCCGTCAAGGACGGCGACGACGCCGAGGCCATCAAAGCCAAGATGGAAGCCTTGCAGCAGGCCTCTCACAAGCTGGCCGAAGCCATGTACAGGGAGAGCCAGAGCAGCGCTCAGCCCGAGGCCGAACCGGCCGGAAATGCTGAAGCCGCCGGCTCTAAAAAGGACGGCGAAGACGTTGTCGACGCCGACTTCGAGGAAGTGAAATAAAAAATAAAACATATAAAATTAAGGAGACTTATCATGAAAAAGATCAAACATCTCTCTGATCACATTCTGGTCCAGCGCGTGGAATCCCTTTCCCAAAAAGGCGGCATCTTCATTCCTGAATCCGCCAAGGAAAAACCCCAGGAAGCGAAAGTGATCGCCGTGGGTCCCGGCAAAGTGGAAGACGGCAAGCGCGTTCCCTTGGAAGTCAAGGTGGGCGATAACGTTCTGATCACCAAATACGGCGGAACCGAGATCACCTACAATGACGAGAAGTACATCATCCTCCGCGAGGAAGACGTCATCGCCGTCATCGACTAACTTTTGAAAAAATTAAGGAGAAAATATTATGGCAAAGCAACTGCAGTTTGATGAGAACGCCCGCCGTTCCATTTTAAAAGGCGTCGAGACCTTATCTAAGGCCGTCAAGATCACCCTGGGCCCCAAAGGCCGCAACGTCATCCTTGACAAGAAATTCGGTTCTCCGACCATAACCAAGGACGGTGTCTCCGTCGCCAAAGAGATCGAGCTGGAAGACAAGTTCGAGAACATGGGCGCGCAGATGGTCCGCGAAGTCGCCAGCAAGACTAGCGACGTGGCCGGCGACGGCACCACTACCGCGACCGTTCTGGCCGAAGCCATCTACAAGAAAGGCCTGAAATACGTGGCCGCCGGCGCCAACGCCATCAGCGTCAAGCGCGGCATCGACAAGGCGGTCTCCGCCATCGTCGACGAACTGAGAACCTTCTCCAAGCCAGTTGACAAGGAGAAAGAGATCCAGCAGGTCGCGACCATTTCAGCCAACGGCGACGGCGAGATCGGCAAGACCATCGCGGACGCCATGCAGAAGGTCGGCAAAGACGGCACCATCACGGTCGAGGAAGCCAAAGGCATCGAGACCACCCTGGATGTCGTGGAAGGCATGCAGTTCGACAAGGGCTACCTCTCCCCGTATTTCATCACCAACCCCGATGAAATGGAGTGCGTGCTCGAGAATCCTTACGTTTTGATCTACGAAAAGAAGATCAGCGCCATGAACGACCTGCTGCCCATCCTGCAAAAGATCGTCCAGACCGGCAAGCCTTTCCTGGTCATTGCTGAGGACATCGAAGGCGAAGCTCTGGCTACGTTGACATTGAACAAGCTGCGCGGCACCTTTACTTGCTGCGCCGTTAAGGCCCCGGGCTTCGGCGACCGCAGGAAAGCCATGATGGCTGACATCGCGGCTTTGACCGGCGGCACCTTCGTCTCCGAAGACCTCGGTCTGAAGCTTGAAAATCTGGAACTCGAAGCCCTCGGCCAGGCCGGCCGCATCGTGATCGACAAGGACAACACCACGATCATAGAAGGCAAAGGCAAGAGCGCCGACATCAAGGCCAGAGTTGAGCAGATCAGGATCGAGATCGACAAGTCGACCAGCGACTACGACAAGGAGAAACTCCAGGAACGCCTGGCCAAGCTTAGTGGCGGCGTCGCCGTCATCAAGGTCGGCGCGGCTACCGAGACCGAGATGAAAGAGAAGAAAGCCAGAGTGGAAGACGCTCTGCACGCGACCAGGGCGGCCGTGGAAGAAGGCATCGTCCCGGGCGGCGGCGTGGCGCTTTTGAAAGCTCTGCCCGCTCTCGAATCCTTGAAGGTCAAGGGCGACGAGAAACTCGGCGTCGACATCATCAAGGAAGCCGTCGAAGCTCCGGCCCGCACTCTATGCGAGAACGCCGGCGTGGAAGGCTCCGTGGTCGTCGCGAAGATCAAATCGGGCGAAGCGGCCGGCTACAACGTGGCCACCGACAAGTTCGAGGATCTGGTCAGCTCCGGCGTCATCGACCCGACTAAGGTGACCCGCTCCGCTCCGCAGAACGCGGCCTCCGTCTCCGGCCTGCTTCTGACTACGGAATGCATGATCACCGAGCTGCCCGAGAAAGAGCCCGCGGCTCCCAATCCGGGCATGGGCGGAATGGGCGGCATGATGTAATCGGCCGACACCTGAAAGCCAAGTAAAAAAGCGCGGGTCCATCCCGCGCTTTTTTTCTAACTAAATTTGGTATAATCATTAGATATCAATATCAAGTTATATCATTGAGATTTAAAATTATGAACAGCGAAGAAACCATCGAAAAAGCAAGTGAGACAACAGCGCCACAAAGCAAGGACAAAAACGTCAGAAGATTAAGCCCCAAGGAACTGAGAAGAAAGATCTCCCGCCTGCAGGCGAAGCTCGACGAAGCGCTGAAGCTGGCCGCGGAATCCGAGGCCAACAGCGCGGAACTGCAGAAGGCCAAGGAGAAAATAGCGGAGCTGGAGAACCAGCGTCTCTACGACCAGGCGGAAGCAGAGAACTATCGCAAGCGGGCCCTGAGGGAAAGGAGCGAACTTTTGCGCTACAACGGCGAGAATGTTTTGAGGGATCTATTGGAAGTGGCCGACAACTTCGACCGCGCCATGGCGCACGCCGAGACGGCCGACAAGGAGAGTTTGCTCTCCGGTTTCGCGATGATAAGGGACGGTTTGCATAAGATATTGGGCAAATACGAAGTGAAGGCGATGCCGGGCGAAGGCGAGACTTTCGACCCCAACATCCACGAAGCTTTGACCGTCTGCCCGGCCCCCGGCAAAGAAGACGGGACCATCCTGGCCGTCGAACAGCAGGGCTATTACTTCAAGGATCACGTGCTTCGTCCCTCGAAGGTCGTAGTGGTCCAGAATCCGAAGGAAGAAACAAATGAATGACGAATATTACAAACTCCTGGAAGTGGAGAAGACAGCCACTCAGGATGAGATAAAGAAAGCTTACCGCAAGATGGCCATGAAATATCACCCGGACAGAAACCCGGGCGATAAGAAAGCCGAGGAGATGTTCAAGAAAGTCTCCGAAGCTTACGAGGTCCTGAGCGATCCCCAGAAGCGTCAGCAGTACGATCAGTTCGGCGCCGAGGGCATGAAGCAGCAGTTCGGCCCCGGAGGCTTCCAGTGGTCGAATTTCTCGCACGCCCAGGACGCCGACTTTGGCGACATCTTCGGCAATTTGGGCGATCTTTTCGGCGGCCTTTTCGGCGGCGAAGTGCGCGCCTCCAATCAGGGCGCCAGCCTAAGGGTGCGGGCGACCGTCACCTTTATGGAAGCGGTCAATGGCACGGAAAAAGTGATCAGCATCACGAAGCCCGAGACCTGCCCCGTTTGCGGCGGCTCCGGAAGCGAGCCCGGCTCCAAGACCGTGAACTGCCCGAAGTGCAAAGGCGCCGGCAGGATCAGGATCCAGAGTTTCTTCGGCATGATGGAGCAGCCCTGCTCCAACTGTGCGGGAAGCGGCAAGGTCGCTGAGAAGCCCTGCCACGAATGCCGTGGCGAAGGCCGAGTTAAGCAGTCCAAAAAGATCAAGCTCAAGATCCCCGCCGGCGTAGACGACGGCTCGAGACTGAAAATGAGAGGCCAGGGCGAAGCGGGCATAAAAGGCGGACCGGCCGGCGACCTTTACATCGACATCCAGGTGAAGCCGCACGAGCTCTTCCAAAGGGAAGGCAACAACGTCATCTGCGAAGTGCCCATTTCTTTCCCGAAGGCGGCCTTGGGCTGCGAAGTGGAAGTTCCGACCGTCCAGGGACAGATGACGCTTAAGGTCCCCGCCGGCACGCAGAGCGGCAGGCTCTTCCGCATGAAGGGAAAAGGCATCAAAGACTTGAACGGCTACGTGGGCGACCACTACGTAAGATTGATCGTCGAAACGCCGACCAACCTGAACAAAGAGCAGATGGAAATGCTTTCTAAGTTCGCGGAGTCCTGCGGCGAGAAAGTCCATCCGGTGGCCGACGATTTCATGAGCAAAGTAAAGAGATTTTTAGGCAAGAAATAAATGTCCCTTATCCGTCTTCTGGTTCCTTACCTGCCAAATGTCGGCGAAAGGGCCCCTCTCGAGGAGGCCCAGTACCATCACCTCATCAGGGTGAGAAGAAAGGAAGCGGGGGATAAGGTCATCATCCAGACGCCGGAAGGCAAGAGAGCCTTGGCGGAAGTCGGCTTCCTCGACAAGACGCCCTTCGTCGTCTGTCTGGAAAAAATAGAGGACGTTGCGGGAGTGCTGCCGATAAGGCTTTACCCGGCGCTTCTGCCGGACAGTACTTTCACGTTCCTTCTCCAGAAGGCGACGGAGATCGGCGTAAAAGAGATCACACCGATCATTACCGAATTCACGGTCGCCAAGGTAGGCGACGAAAAGAAGAAGATGCTCCGCTGGCAGAAAGTCTGCGACGAAGCGGCCTGCCAGTGCGGTGGAGTGCCGGCCCGCGTTAATGTGCCCTTAAGCTTTAGGGAAGTTTTGGCAAAAGAAAAGAGCGGGCTGAGGATCCTGGCTGACGGTTCCGGCATTCAGCTGAAAGATCTTTCCGAAAAGCCCGAGAGCGTCGCTCTCATGATCGGCCCGGAAGGCGGGCACTCGCTTCGCGAAATGGACGAAGCGCTGTCGGCCGGTTTCCTTAAAGTCGCTTTCCATCCTTTCATCATGCGGGCTGAGACGGCCGCCGTCGTCTGCTCAACCATGCTGCAGCAGCGCTTTGGAGAACTGTGATGACGCGCCAGGTAAAAGTGAAGAACATTTTGATCGGCGGAGGCGCTCAGATCCCCGTACAGTCGATGCTGAACGTTCCCACGTCCGACGTTTCGGCTTCTTTGAGGCAAATAAGAAAACTTGAAAAGGCGGGCTGTGACCTCGTAAGACTGACCGTGAACGATGAGGCGGCCGCTAAAGCGCTGCCAGATATTATCGCCAAGTCTCCCGTTCCTCTGATTGCGGACATCCACTTCGATTACCGTCTCGCTATTGCCGCTATCAATGCCGGCATAGCGAAGCTCAGGATCAACCCCGGCAACATCGGCGACAGCAAAAGAGTGAAAGCGGTGGCTGAGGCGGCAGGGAAGGCCGGCGTCCCCATCAGGATCGGCGTAAATAGCGGAAGCTTAAGAGAGGACGTCAAGAACAAAGTTCTGTCCGGCAAACTGTCCTTGGGCGAAGCCATGGGACGCCACGCCCTCGGCGAGGCGAAGCTTCTCGAGCGCTTCGGATTCCGGGACATCGTCATCAGCGTCAAGGCCACCAACGTTCCTGAGACTGTCAGGGCTTATGAGTTTTTGCACGAGAATTGCGACTACCCCCTGCATATCGGAATAACGGAGGCGGGGACGGTTGAGGACGCGCTCTTGAAATCGGGCGCCGGGCTCGGCCACCTTCTTTTGAAAGGCATCGGCGACACCCTGAGGATCTCGATCACGGGACCCGTGGAAAAAGAAGCGGAGGCAGGCAGGAAACTTCTGCAGTTTTTGGGGCTCAGGCCCTATGGTCCGGAAGTCGTCAGCTGCCCGACCTGCGGCCGGACTCAGGTCGCTCTGGAAAAGGTGGCCGAGTCTGTCGGCCGCGCGCTCAGGTCCAACAGGGAGCTCAAGGACTTCGACTGCAAGGTCGCTGTCATGGGCTGCGTCGTCAACGGACCGGGCGAAGCCTCGGCCGCGGACGTCGGGTTAGCCGGTGGAAAGGGCTACTTCCTGCTCTTCTCGAAAGGCAAGGCCCTGAGAAGGGTAAGCCCCGAAGAGGCGGTCGAAGCGCTAGTTAATGAACTCCTGGCGCTAAAAAAAGGGAAAAAGGCTAAAATAAATAAATAAAAATATTATTCACGAAAAAATAAGGAAGCACTTATGGACGTCATCGCCACTTTCAAAGAATGCGAAGCTCTGTTGGAAGGTCACTTCATCCTGAGCTCCGGCTTGCACAGCAACCGCTACCTGCAGTGCGCCAAGATCCTTCAGTACCCCAAGATCGCCGAGGAGCTGGGCGCCGCTATCGCGAAGAAATTTTCCGACATGCAGATAGACACGGTCGTCGGGCCGGCCATGGGCGGCGTGATCATCGCCCAGGAAGTCGCGAGAGCCATCAGCTGCCGCTCCATTTTCTCCGAAAGGGAGAACGGCGCGATGACCTTAAGGCGCGGCTTCACGGTCAAGCCCGGCGAGAAGATCCTGATCTGCGAGGACGTCTGCACGACCGGCGGCTCCGCCAAGGAAGTCGGCGCTATGTTAAGGGCTAAGGGCGCCGACGTCGTCGGCTACACCTCGATCATCGACAGGAGCGGCGGCAAAGTAGAATTCGACGCTCCGTACCGCGCTCTGGAAACGCTCTCGGTGGAAACTTATGATCCCAGCGACTGTCCGCTTTGCAAAGCGGGAACTCAGGCGGTCAAACCCGGAAGCCACGGTTTGAAATAAGGAAAAATAATGCAGAACAAAGTCAAGGAACTTTTAGAGCAGGCAAGAGCGGCCGTCGCTGAAAAGGAAGGCGTGGAAGCGTCTTTCCCGCCCGTTGTCATTACCGTCCCCAAGGACACGACGCACGGCAATTTCACCAGCAACGCGGCGCTCATTTCCTCAAAAGTATTCAAGAAAGCGCCCGCCGTTCTGGCGGCCCAGCTCGTCGAGTATTGCAACGCGAACTGCGGAAGCGACCTCTCCTTCGAGGTCGCCGGCCCCGGCTTCATCAACGTGAAGCTTTTGGGTGACGCCAAGAGCTCCGCCTTCATGGCACTCTTTGAGAGCGGGGAAAAGATCGGCCTTTCCGATATCGGCAAAGGCAGAACGGTGAACGTGGAATACGTTTCCGCCAACCCCACCGGCCCGCTTACGGTCGGCCACGGCCGCAACGCCGCGGTCGGCGACGTCATCTCGCGCTTGTTCGCGGCGGTCGGCTATGACGTCACCAAGGAATATTACTTCAACGACGCCGGCAACCAGATGAACGTGCTGGCCCGCTCGGTCCGCTGCCGCTACCGCCAGCTCTTAGGAAGCGACGAGCAGCTCGAGGAAAACGGCTATCAGGGCGAATACATCGTCGACATCGCCAAAGAGATCCAGAAGGATTTCGGGGACAGCCTGAAAGATACCGACGAACTGAAGACCTTCAAGGAATACGCTGTCAGGGCGACCTTCGCGATGATAAAAGACAGCCTGAAGAAGATGCGCGTCAACCATGACGTCTACTTCAACGAGCACAGTCTCTACGATTCCGGTCGTATCAAACAGACGTTAGACCTCATCGCTGAAAAAGGCCTGAGCTATGAAAAGGACGGCGCGGTCTGGTACAAGGCCTCGCAGTTCGGCGCCGAGAAAGACCGCGCGCTCGTCAAGTCGAGCGGCGAACCGACTTACCGTCTGCCGGACATCGCTTATCACCGCGATAAATTCGAGCGCGGCTATGACCGCATCGTGGACATCTTCGGCGCGGACCATATCGCGCAGTACCCGGACGTGCTCTCATGCCTGAAAGCATTGGGCTACGATGTCGACAAGGTGACGGTCGCCATCTACCAGTTCGTGACGCTCCTCTCTAACGGCGAAGCGGTGAAGATGAGCACAAGAAAAGCGAACTACGTGACGCTGGACGAACTGATGGACGACGTGGGCGTCGACGCCGTGAGATATTTCTTCGTCATGAGAAGACTGGGAAGCCATCTGGAGTTCGACCTGGCGCTGGCGAAAAAGCAGTCGCCCGACAACCCGGTCTTCTACATCCAGTACGCTTACGCCAGGATCGCCTCCATTTTCCGCAAGGCGGAAGTGACGTCGGAGTCCCTGGCCGGGAAAGAGATCAAAGCGGAACTGCTCAACGATCCTTCCGAACAGGAATTGATAAAGCTTCTGGGCACGATGAAGGAGACGGTCGAGAAAGCCGCGGAACTCTGCGAGCCCCACCGTCTGACAGGATATCTTGAAAAACTGGCGGAGGCTTTCCACCACTACTACAACGCGGCGCCGATCCTCGTCGATGACAAGGATCTCTGCACGGCCAGGCTGGCTCTGCTCTCCGTCGTAAGATGCGCTATCAAATGCGGGCTCGACATCCTCGGGATCTCCGCTCCGGAAAAAATGTAAATAAAAAATTTAAGGACAATCTTATGGAAACTGTAAAGATCAACGAATATCCTCTTCTGAAGACCGGCAAAGTCAGGGAAATCTACGACCTCGGCGACAATCTGCTTTTCGTGGCAACGGACCGCATCTCAGCCTTCGACTCCATTCTGCCGACTCTCATTCCGGACAAAGGTAAAGTTTTGGCGGGGCTCTCGGAGTTCTGGTTCTCGTTTTTCGGCGACAAGGTCAAGAACCATTACATCACGGGCGACGTCTGCAAGATGTATCCTAAGCTCACGCCCTACAAGGAATACCTTGACGGCCGCGCCATGGTCGTGAAGAAGGCCCAGATCTTCCCGGTGGAGTGCGTCGTGAGAGGCTATCTCGCGGGAAGCGCTTTCGCGGAATACAAGAAGTCCGGCACGGTCTGCGGCAAGAAGATGCCCGAGGGTCTTCTGGAGTGCTCCGAACTGCCCGAGCCGATCTTCACGCCTTCCACCAAGGCGGACGCCGGCCACGACGAGAACATCGACTTCGACCGCATGGCCGACATCGTCGGCTTCGAGGCCGCTAGCGAGCTCAGGGATCTTTCCCTTTACATCTACTCCCGCGCCAGCGCTTACGCCAAGGAAAAAGGCATCATAATCGCTGACACGAAGTTTGAGTTCGGCGTCTGCGACGGAAAGATCATTCTCTGCGACGAAGTCCTCACTCCGGATTCTTCGCGCTTCTGGCCCGCCGACCAGTACTGCCCGGGCAAATCCCAGCCCTCTTTCGACAAGCAGTACGTCCGCGATTATCTGAACGCGATCAAGTGGAATCACGAACCGCCCGCTCCTCCCTTGCCGCCCGAGGTCGTAACAGAGACCAGAAACAAGTACATGAAGGCTTTGGAACTTTTGAGCAAGTAATTTATGGGAGAAAACAAGAAAAAAAGACCCGGCGGAGGTTTCGCCTCCTGGAGACCCAGCCTGATCTGGATCGCGGTCCTTGTCGGCGTGATGCTGCTTCTGCAGCGTTTCGGCATGGGCGGCGCCGGAGCGGTGACTCTCTCCACTTCCGAATTTGACGAAGTGATCGCCTTAGGCTGCGTGAAGTCCGTAGTCGCAAGGGAAGGCAGCGTCAACGTCACCGGCGAGCTGGCCGTCAAAGAAATGGGAGAGCTGCCGGAAGGGCTGAAGAAACAGCTGGCGGAGATGCCGCAGGGGACTAAGAACGTCGCCTTCAAGACGACGGTCACCAACAACCCCGAAGTCGAAGCGGAGAGGATCCGCGCGATGAAGGAAAAAGGCGTGGACTATACGCTGAAGGAAGCTCCCAAGTGGGGTCTTGTTTCTTTCATCCTTCCCATCGTTCTGCTTTTCGCTCTCGGCTACTTCTTCTTCAACAGGCTTTCCAGAAACAACATGGGTATGGCCCAGGACTTCGGCCGCAGCCGCGCCAGGAAAAGCGATCCCGGCGAACTGAAGATCACCTTCGAAGACGTGGCTGGCTGTCAGGAAGCGAAAGAAGAGACCAAAGAGCTCATCGATTATCTTAAAGACCCGGACAAATTCACCAGAATCGGCGCGCGCATTCCCAGAGGCGTGATCCTGGTCGGCCCTCCGGGCACCGGAAAAACTTTGATCGCCAAGGCGATCGCTGGCGAGGCCGGCGTGCCTTTCTTCTCGATCACGGGCTCCGACTTCGTCGAGATGTTCGTGGGCGTGGGCGCCGCCAGGGTGAGAGACCTTTTCGACACGGGACGCGCCAACGCGCCCTGCATCATCTTCATCGATGAGATCGACGCTGTCGGGCGCCACAGAGGCTCCGGCCTTGGCAACGGCAACGACGAAAGGGAACAGACTTTGAACGCGCTTTTAGTCGGCATGGACGGCTTTGAGCAGAACGACGGCGTTATTATCATCGCCGCCACCAACAGGCCCGACGTGCTTGACCCGGCGCTTCTCCGTCCCGGCCGTTTCGACCGCCAGGTGATTCTGGACATTCCCGATCTCAAGGGACGCGAGGCGATCCTCAAGGTCCATGCCAAGAAAGTCAAAATGGCGGCTGATGTCGATCTTTCGAGCGTCGCCAAGCAGA
>JAFYHD010000139.1 GCA_017539325.1 bacterium
GACGAAGATGATGCCGTTGCTTTCGCCAAGAAGATCGCTAAATCCCCTGGAAACGTAGGCAAGCGGTTGGCCGATCCCCTGAATGGAGGAGGTCAGCATAGTGATAGCTTGGGAGAAGCTCTCAGCTTTGAAAAAGAGCCAGCCGAAAAGCACCAGAACGACGACGAAGACGGCCCAGAGGATCTTTGTTAACTTATGCTTCGGCCCGGTCTTGTCCGGGAAAAACAATTTCTCCATCACTAGGCCCAGGCCGTGCAGACCGCCCCAGAAAATGAAGGTAATGGTCGAGCCGTGCCACAAGCCGCTCAAAAGGAAAGTGATCATGACGTTGAGGGAACGCCTGAATTTGCCGCAACGTCCCCCGCCCAGCGGGAAATAGACGTAATCCCTGAACCAGGTGGACAGGGAAATGTGCCAGCGGCTCCAGAATTCCTTTAAGGTCGTCGAGCAGTAAGGGACCCTGAAGTTCTCCTTGATATCAAATCCGAAAAGCCTCGCCAAGCCTATGGCGATGTCGGAATAACCTGAGAAATCGCAGTAGATCTGCAGGCTGAAAGCGATGACCGCCAGAACGTAAACGAAGCCGCCAAAGGAGGCGTCCGTTGCGAAAACGGGCTTGCCGAGCACTGCCAGATTGTCGGCGAGGACGACTTTCTTGACGAGGCCCCAGAAGATCTGCTTCAAACCCAGGTCCGTCCTCTCCCTATCGAGACGCTTCGGGTCCCTCAGCTGCGGCAGAAAATCTGTGGCCCGCTGGATTGGGCCGCTGATGACAAGCGGAAAAAAGCTGACGTAGATCAGAAAATAAACGAGGTCCGTTTCAGGCTGGATCTCCCCTTTCCTTACATCCGCAAGATACGATAGCAAGCGGAAGGAATAGAAGGAAAGCCCGATGGGAACCAAAAGCTCAACGCCTTTAAATTTCGGAAGAGGGATGTATTTGAAGGACAAAAATACGGCGAGGGTAAAGATCAGCCCGATGTAAAACGAGGCTCTCAAATTGCTTTTGGCGCAGAAATAAACCACGAGCGAGGGCGCGAGGATCCAGGCCGCCTGCCACGCGAACGTAACACAAGAGATCTCCTTGAAAACGAAGCCGTAGAAAGCGAAAGACGCCAGCAAAAGGAACCACTTGCGGAAAGCGGGAGCTTTGACGGCCTGGAAGGCAACAGGCGTCAGGATCAGGAAGAATATGAATTTGTAAGATAAGAAATCCATCCTAAGCCTTCAGTTTTCCTTCCGGTATCTTAAGTTCCTTCATTATGCCGACCATCAGGTCTGTCGTCTCCTTGTCGGGCAGCGCCGCCAGACGCTGGCCGTCCCCTGTCTTCATTATGATGACCGTGGAGGCGTAGGCTCCTTCTTTCAGTTCTTCCACGACGTAAGCCTTCAGTTCCGAGAGCGGCTGGCTCACGTAGTCGCCCTTGCGGCTCAAATAATAGGCGCCCTCCCTTTTTTCAAGGGTGACTCTTATGGCCCTTCTCCTTTCCAACGAGCGCCAGATAAAGGAAATGCCGAAAGCGGCCGCGAGCGCGGAAAAGAGCCTGACCGGCTCGAAGACTTTTGCGATGTCGCTGCGGCATTGGAAGGCGAAGAAGATCAGGATAAGCGAGAAGATGAGCGCCGTGTTGATAAGGAGCGGCCTCGCGTTACGCCAGAAACTGCGCCTCCTTAGGCGGCGCAGTCTCAATAGTTCCTGGAAAGAGCCGGGCTCCTCCCAAATGATCTCTTCGCCTTTTTTGATCATTTGATGTTGACGGGAACAAAGTCGCCCGCTACAAGGTCGGCGGGAATGTCGCCGATCTTCACGGTGTAGAAGCCCGTTCCGACCGCGAAGCGCGGGAGCCTCAGGACGGAAACAATGTCCGCGTGACGGTCAGTGGCCGTGCAGTAGTTCTCGTCCGGATACGAGGGACGGCGGGTGATGGGGCCGAGGTCTGTCAGCTGGACGTTCTTGAAGACCTTCGCCATCTTGTCGGGATTGGCGCCGATCGGCTGATGGTTCTCTTCCAGTTTGGAGTTGAGGTACCCGGGCTGGGAGTTGTAGGCGTCGATCAGTTCGCCGCTGCGGTAAAGCCAGGTAAGCAGCGTCTCGTCGTTGTAGTTGATGACGGCGAAGGCTACGCA
>JAFYHD010000140.1 GCA_017539325.1 bacterium
CGTCTGGACTCCTGACACGGAAACAATGGCCTCCGTCAAAGGCAAAATGAAGATCGGCGTCGATGTGTTCGAGCCGGATCCGCCGGGACCTTCCAACTATATGATCGTCGACTTGTCAGGCGGCGCCAGCGCTTCCAGCTATCCGGTAACTTACACTGACGACATACCTGAGGGCGGATGGAATGTTGACGAGTACAAGACCTCGAAGATGGTCTTCAGACTGATTTCTCCCGGAGAATTCACCATGGGCAGCCCAAATGGTGAACTGGGCCATCAAAGCGACGAACCCGAGCACAAAGTGACCTTGACAAAAGGCTATTACATCGGCATTTTTGAGGTGACCGACTACCAATATGGAATGATTGACGGTACAGGCTCCTACGATCCGTTCTATCCTGGGAGGCCTAAAAAGAGCGTCACCTACGACGCGGCTCGCGGTGCCAATGCCGGTGCCGGCTGGCCGGGCAGCAGCGCGGTGGACAGCGACTCTTTTATTGGTAAATTGCGTTCCAAAAGTGGTCTTGCCTTCGATCTGCCGACTGAGGCCCAGTGGGAATACGCCTGCCGCGCCACTACCACTACGGCTCTCAATAGCGGAAAGAATCTGAGCAACAAATACGACGATTGCCCGGAGATGGCTGAAGTTGGCACTTATGATGGCAACGCTATGAATCCTGCCAAAGTGGGTTCGTATTTACCAAATATTTGGGGCATCTACGACATGCACGGCAATGTCGCGGAACGTTGCCTTGACTGGTACGGAGCGTTAAGCCAAGCGGACGCCACCGACCCGGTCGGGCCGTCCTCCGGCGAAAACAGAGTTTTGCGCAGCGGTAGCTACTTGAGGGATGCAGAATTCTGCCGGTCCGCCTGCCGTTGCATAAACTCTAATGACAGTCAGGATGTCGGTTTGCGACTCGTTCTGGTCGTCGAATGATTCGATCATTATTTCATAGGAGATAAAAAATGTTAAAAACTAAATTGGTTTTGGCTTTAAGCCTCTGTTTCGCCGCCGCGGCGCTTTTCGCCGGCGAGGCTGAACTCTGGTCTGGCTCTTTCACTTTCAAGGGCCAGGAGATCAATCAAGAAGAACCGCTTCTGCTCAAGACGAGCGACAAGATCGCCTACTCCAGCATTCTGGCCAAAGGCGATCCACAGGCCCTCAAGATCGATGTGGTTGACGTCAACGATCCCTCCATTAACGTGACGCTCTTCAACAACACCAGCGGCAGAGCCGTGGAAGGCTCCTTCTATTGGGATTACACCCAGCCGCAGTTCGACGACTTCAACCAGTTCAGCAGCTACGTTATCACCGAAACGGTGACCGCCAGCCAGAAGACTAAGGCTTATCCGCGCACGATCAACCTCGTTCCGGAACCGGCCGTGCTGATCCTCATCGGCATCGTCGGCGCTTTCTTCCTTCGCCGCCGCGCCAAAGCTCTGCTCGCGGTTGTGGCTCTGGCCGCGCTCTGCGCTTCCAACGCCTCCGCTTTCTGCTATGTTACGAAAGTTGACTGCCTGCAGCTCTTCCCGTTCTCCAGGACCGTGGTCATCAACTACACGGTCGAGTCCGACAGCACGGAATTCTTCAACGTCAAGTTCTACGGCACCACGGATGACGGCGAGACGGTCTTCGATCTGTCTGAGAAAGGAACGCTTGCCAACGATGGCGCCAAAGGCTTACTCATTAGCGCCGGCGACCACAAGACGCTCTGGACTCCCGACGAGAGCTTCTATGAGACCGATACCGAAAACATGAAGGTTAAGGTCAAGATAGAGGAAAGAGACGGAATGCCTTATTACGTCTATGATCTGGAGACTGGAGAATACTCTTACGTCGACAAGGATCCTTCCGGTGAATGGGCGGACGAATACAAGACCACCAAGATGGTCTTTGCCTACGTCCCGGCCGGTTCCTTCACCATGGGCAGCCCTGCCGGTGAAATTGGTCGTCAGGCTAACCAGGAAATCCAGCACACCGTCACCATCACCAAGCCTTTCTTCATTGGCGTGTTCGAAGTGACGCAGAAGCAGTACGAGCTCATTGCCGGCTCCAACCCCTCTGAGAGCAAGGGCGACAATCGTCCCGTGGAGCAAGTTTCCTACGATATGATCCGCGGTTCTGTGAAGGGCGCCCAGTGGCCCGCCAACAACGAAGTGGACGAAGACTCCTTCCTTGGCAAGCTCCGCGCCCAGACCGGCAAAGCTTATGATCTGCCCACGGAAGCCCAGTGGGAGTACGCCTGCCGCGCCACCACCGGAACGGCGCTCAACACCGGCAAGGATCTTACCAGCGATCAACAGTGCCCCAACATGGACGAAGCGGGCCGCTATGCTTGGGACACGAACGATGGCAAGGGCGATATCTATTATCGCAAGCACACCGTCGTTGGCTGTTATCTGCCCAACCAGTGGGGCCTCTACGACTGCCACGGCAACGTCGCTGAGATCTGCCTCGACTGGGCCTATACCAGGTCCAGCGCTGACCCGCAGGTCGACCCTGTCGGTCCTGCCACTGGCACCACGCGTATGATTCGCGGCGGCGGCAATATCGATGACGCCGAGTACTGCCGTTCCGCTACCCGCGGTGCGAGCGTTTGGCCGAACACCGCCAACTACAATGTCGGCTTCCGTCTGGTCGTTCCCTTCGAAGACTAAGACATAAGAAACCATCGCTGAAAAGAACGGCCGGCCGCATTCCGCGGCCGGTCGTTTGCTTTTATTACCCATGTGTGATATAATACCCATGGGTAATAAATAATACACGGTGGGTAAAAAATATGAAAAAGACTGTTGAGATCATAAACGAGCTTAGGGCTTACGAAAGTGAGCGCGAATGGTTCGAGTTCAAACTGAATTGGTCTAACGCCAAGGAGATTGGGGAATACATATCCGCCCTCGCCAACAGCGCCGCCTACGAGGGACGCAAAAACGGCTATCTAGTTTGGGGAATAAACAATAAGACGCATGGAGTGGAGGGAACGACTTTTAACCCGAACAGTGAGGTCAAAGGTGAACCATTGAAGCATTTTTTGGCCAGACAATTGTATCCGGAAAATAATTTCAATTTCGACGAAACTGTTATCGACGGCAAGCGCGTTGTTCTGCTGACGATCCCCGCGGCCAAAATCTCTCCCTTAAGTTTCAACGATGAGAGATTCATACGCATTGGCTCGAGCAAAGAGAAGATCAGGAAGTATCCTGAAAAAGAATCCTTCTTGTTTCAAATTCTCAGAACGGGATTCCCGACAATGGAGAACACGCCCTCAGATTTCCAGGACCTGACATTCGAGA
Organism: bacterium; assembly: GCA_017539325.1. Lineage (GTDB taxonomy): Bacteria > Auribacterota > UBA3054 > UBA3054 > UBA3054 > UBA3054. The sequence continues at coordinate 3,295 of JAFYHD010000140.1, forward strand.
AACTGTTCATGTATTACGGTGCGAAGGGACTTCCTTTAAATCGGACAACTTTCAAGCATAATCTTGGTTTGCTGACGGAAGACGGCAAGTACAATATTCTGGCGCAGCTTTTGTCAGACGATTCCCATATGTCTATAAGGGTGGCGCTTTTCTCGGGCAAGACGAAAGCGGACATGATGTTCGCGGTTAGGGAATTCGGCAATCAGTGCTTGCTTTACACTCTGGACGACATTCTTCGTTACGGAGACGTTCTGAACGTTATGCAGGCGGACGAAAGGGACCGCGTGGTGGAGAGAAAGGAAGTGCCTTTGTTCGAGAGCGATGCTTTTCGCGAAGCGGTCATAAACGCGTTCGTGCACAACGCCTGGGTTACGAAGAACGAGCCGATGATCACGGTCTTTTCCGACAGGATAGAGATACTCTCAAGAGGTACGCTCGCGCCTGAACAGACAATGGAAGGATTTTATTCCGGGGTATCCGTCCCGGTAAACAAAAAGCTATCCGATCTCTTCTTGCAGCTACATATAAGCGAGCGGACAGGCAGAGGCGTTCCCACGATCGTCAAAGCCTACGGCAAGAAAGCCTATGAATTCCTGGAGAACGCCATAGTGGTGAAGATCCCCTTCAATTGGATCAACGTGATGGGGGAGAGATCCGGGAGCAAAAACAAGCAGAAACCACTGTCCAAGACGCAGCAAAAGATCCTGACGCTGATAAAGGAAAATCCCAGCATCACCAAGGC
>JAFYHD010000141.1 GCA_017539325.1 bacterium
ACGATCGTTTTCTGCGGCGTGGACTTCATGGCGGAAAGCGCCAAGATCCTCTCGCCTCAGAAGACCGTCCTTACGCCCGACCCAAGGGCCAACTGCCCGATGGCCAATATGCTCATGCCCAAGGAACTCAGGCGCTACAAAGAGGAGCATCCCGACACCATCGTGGTAGCTTACGTCAACTGCTCGGCGGAAATAAAAGCGGAAGCCTACATTTGCTGCACTTCAGCTAACGCCGGCAAGGTCGTGGCCTCGCTGCCCAAAGACAAGCCCGTGCTCTTCGTGCCAGACCGTTATCTCGGAACGTTCACCAAAAAGAGCGTGGGCAGAGATATGGAAGTCTGGCCGGGCTTCTGCCCGACGCACCAGCGCTTCAGCTTAAAGGCGCTCGCGGAAGCGAAGGCGCTGCATCCGGAAGCCGAGTTCCTCGCGCACCCGGAGTGCCCGGAAGAGCTCTCCGCCGCGGCCGATTTCGTCGGCTCCACTTCCGCCATCATCAGAAGAGTGGGGGAGAGCGATGCCAAGGAGTTTATCATCGGCACCGAGCAGGGCGTTCTGAAAGCCATCAGGGAAAAGTCACCCGACAAGAAAGTCTATCCTCTGCTGGAAGGCAACGTCTGCCCGAACATGAAGCTCATGACGCCCATGAAGGTCCTCTGGGCCTTGGAAGACAACGAATACGAGATCAAGGTCAAAGAAGAGACCAGAATAAAAGCCAAAGACGCGCTGGACAGAATGCTGGCGCTTTGAGAGAGAAGGAATGGAAAAGCTTATTAAATTCGAGATCGGAAAGTCCGCCAAGGAGAAAACTCTCCTAGTCTCCTTCGGGGAGTGCCAGGCGGAACTGCGTTTCTCTGGCAAACTGCGGGGCCGGGACGTCCTGGCTTTCGACTGCTTCACGGAAACGCTCGCTTTTGAGAAAGCGGAAGCGAAGAAGAGCCACGCTCTTTTCAACGGCGCTTCCCCTTACGGCTCCGCAAAGACGGAGGTCTTTTTCCAGAACGCCGCGACTCTGAAGATAAAAGCTTCCATAACGCTGAAGAACCAGGCCCAGCTCGACGCCTTCTACTTCACCTTCCAGGGCAAGGAAGGTCAAAAGAAGCTCACGCCCTACGAGAGCAAGAAGAACTGGTACTCCGGCGAATGGCTGACGCCTTACGGTGCGCTCAGTCAGAAAGACGACGCGCTAGTGTTTTTGGTAGCGCCGGAAACTTTCGCCAAACGCCAGGAATGGCTCTGGCAAATTGAAGCCGGCGAACGCTCCCTGCGTTTTGGGACCGACGCCGAACGCTCCTGGCCCCTGAACGCTTTCCCGAGATCCCGCAAACTGGAATTCACCTTCTACCTTATCGGCACTAACATCAATACGCTTCCCGGCGCGCTCACGCAGACCGCCTGGCAGTTCGCCAAGAAAGAAACGCAAAACACTCCGATAGACTTTAAGAAGCTCGAAAAGGAAGCCGCTCAGGAATTGAAGACGCTCCTCGACAAGCTTTCCGCTCCACCCGACCAGGCCGAAGCGCCCGTCTCTTTCGGCAAACTTATCGGCGCGGCCTTTGCCATCGCCAAAGCTGCGAAGGAGAACGGCCAGAAAGTTCCCGCCGCCGCGGAAAAAGTCCTGCAGCTTTACAAGAAGGCTCCGCGCTTCAAGAGTCTTCCTCCCGCCAATTACCCCTATCCCGGAACCTTCAAGAAGTCCGGCGAGGCGGAAATCAACCTTGGCGAGATCGCCAGGGCGGCGTACTGGCTCGCCAGATGGGAGAACGAAGTTGGATCTACCGGCTTCAAGGACGAACTGAAGACCATAAAGAAAGAACTTGTCGCCCGCCGCCACCGCGGCGGCTACATCCCGGAAGTGATCGATTCCGCCACCAACCACGTCAAGAAGGGCTACTCCAAAAAACGCATTTCTCCCTGGGCCGTGCTCTTCTTCGAGGAGATCGGCTGCGACAAGGATATCTACACCCCGCTTCTCAACACCATTGCGAGGGAATTGCTGGTCAAGCGTTCGCTCGCTTCTGCGGAGGACCTCATTTTCGCCGCTCACGCGGCCTTCAAGGCCTTCCTCCTCACGAAGAGGGAAAACTACCGGGCCAACGGCGTAAAGCTTGTCTACCGCCTCACAGGGCGCCAGCAGACGTACCAGCCCCATTATCTGAAGACGAGCGTCCTCGGACTGATCGCTGGCGCTGAAGCGCTCGACTTTTCCGAAGACGCGCTCCCCGCTGCTCTGCCGCTTCTCTTGACCGCGCAGAGTGTGAGCGGCGCGAGGATGTTCGAAGAGCGCGCCAAGGCGCTCCTCAATGGCATCCAAAAAAGGGAATGCTATTTCGCCTGCAAGCCTTATTCCGCCCTGCCGGAACTTAAGAGCGCCATCACTGCTTCTCCTCTCGAAAAGGCCGCGCTGCTTCTTTCCGCCTGCGAGATCAAAAATACCTTCGGCGACGTCCACGTCATTCCCGCGCAGAAGAGAGCGAGCGCTTTCTTCGAAGCGGAGGAGCCGAAGCTTGAAAAAGAACTTCTTGGCTACCGCCTTACCATAAATTCCAAGGAGAAACGCCGGATAAAGATCGTTAGCGAATCCGGGCGAGTTTGGGAACCGACCTTGAAAAAAGGCCTTAATCAAATCGAACTGTATTGACCGTTATGAAGAATTTATTTTTCGCTCTTGCTTTTACAACGCTTTCCACCTTCGCCGGCAACCTTTGCCTTGACCTCAGGGACGGCAACATCCCGGCGACGACGATAAAGGACACGAACACCTACGTCGCCCAGGAAGACCAGATCGCCGCTTTCATAGCGGCAAAGATAGGGGACACGATCACCTTCGCCACTCCGCAGGGCAATTTCTCCGGCACGGTCAATCTTGTCGACAAGGACATCAACGGCGTAGAAGTGAGAGCCGGCAGGATAGCGAACGACGGCGGATCCTTCATCGTCACGATCGTCGACAACGAACTCTTCGGTCATATTGAGAACTTTGATACCGGCCGCGACATCAAGTGGGAATACAAAGAGGGAGCGCAGTCCGTCAACAACCTCTCTTTTGCGGAAGCGGAAGCTGACTACATCAACGGCAAAGAGCTTCCCTCGCCGGAAGGCACGAAAGGCGCTGATATCGAGGAAGCCAAGATCAATTACTATGATTACAATGACGACGAGATCGCTTACATCCGCATCGCTGTCTTCTACACTCCCGCCTCGCTGGCCTACGCCGGCAGCCACAACAGGATGAACCTCTTCATAGCGCAAGGTGTCGCCAAGGGCAATGAGTGCCTGATGAACTCCAAGATCAACGCCCGCATCCAGCTCGTGCATTCCCAGCAGTGGAACTACGAGGAGCAGGGGAGTTCTTACACCGACCTCTACAACTTCAACAACGCCCGCAACGGCTGGGAAGGCGTCTACGAGGTCAGGAACAAGGTCGGCGCCGACCTTTGCACCATCGTGGCCTACCTGCACGACGTAGGCGGCCTCGCCTACGTCAACAGCAGTCAGCTCGGCATGCCGGAATCGAGTTACAACCTTATCCGCGTCCTGCAGATGACCGGCTCTTCCTGGATTCATGAGATGGGCCACAACATCGGCTGCAACCACGCCCATGAGCAGGAAAGCTCGCCCGGCCCGGAATCCGGCGGCGTCTTCGGCCACTCTTTGGGCTATTATTTCACCGGCGCCACCGACCACAACCATTACGGAACCGTCATGGCCTACGACCAGGGCGACTATCACCGCTGCGACTATTTCTCCGCCACCAACGTGACCTTCAAGGGAACCTTGGTCGGTTACGAGACCAGGAACAATTCCCTGACTTGGAACAAGATCAGGAAGGTCGCCCGCACCTACCGCATACTGCCGACCTACACCTTCGGCGAATGGGCCTACGAAGGCTTCGGTTATCCTCCCGGAGAACGCCTCGATCTTAAGACCGGTGGCACGGGCTGGAACAACGGCTGGACGCCGACTTCCAACGACGCCTACGCCACTTGCGAAGAATCTCTGGAATACTCCGACGGCGTCAATAAGCTTGCCACCACGCCCGGCTGCCTTAAATTCAACGGCGAATCTGTCAGCTACACCCGCATGCCCGACCAATCGCTCGTCCAGGGCATCTGCTACGAACACTACGGCGAAACTTCCGTCTGGGTCTCCTTGCTCCTTAAGCCCTACGAGGAAGACCACGGCAGAGTTTACCTTATGTTCCTCGGCAACAACGCCGGCATTACCCACGACGATCTCTACGCCGTCAACTCCTACGATCCGGACTACGAAGTGCATCCCACAAATGGTAAGATTGACCTGATGCTGCTGCGTTACGATCTCAAAGACGACGGCACCTTCAAGGTCACGATCTGGATCGATCCTATGCTCGGCGAAACGCCCAACGACGATGACGCCGTCACCAGTTCCGAAATAGGCATCTACTACACCGGCTACAAGGACATCAGCCTCTACGCCTACTCCGCCAAGTTCTACGTCGACGAATTGAGAATGGGCTTCTCGGCCGAGAGCGTCCTCCCGACGAAGGCCCCCAACATTACCGCCACTCAGGACGAGTCCGCTGAAAACATTACCGTCAGCTGGGATGCCAACAGCGACCAGCAGAGAGTAAAGCTTTACCGCGCCCTGAAGAGAGACTTCTCTGAAGCCGTGGAGGTCGCCGATCTGACCCGAGGCAATTCCTGGGTCGACACGGACGTGGAAGCCGGCACGCTCTACTACTACTGGGCCGAAGGCGCCTATGTCAACTGTACCGCTACAAGAGTCGTGGGCGCCGCCCTAGGTTACGCCGGAACGCCCAAGCTCACAGCCAACGCCGGCGGACCTTACGTCATCAAGAAAGGCGAGGACGTCGTCTTCTCGGCCAAAGACTCCCTCGGCGAGAACCTCACTTACTCCTGGAACTGCTACAACCAGGCCAGCGACTTCTCGCCCTTCTATGAAGATTTCCTCAGGACCAACAACTTTAAGCCCGGCACCTATGACGTGACGCTGACCATAAAGGACTTGAGACTCACCAACGCCGCGCCCGCCACCGCCACCACGCAATTGATCGTCGGCAACAATCCTCCCAAGGTAGAGATGGAGAAGAGGACTTACGAAGTCGCCTGCGGCGTGCCAAGCGTTTTCCATGTCATAGTCAAGGACGCCATGCCCGAGGACAAGTTCCAGTTCTCCTGGAAGACCGACGAATCCGCCGAGCCGACCGACTGGCTGGACTCCGCCTTTTTCACCGCCACCTATGACGAGCCGAACTCTTTCCACACGCTTACCTGCACCGTGAAGGACAACTACGGCGGCACCAACTCCTGCTCCGCCATAGTGAGAGTGGGGGAGAGAGCCGCCATCATGTCCGCCGATCCCATGACGCTCAACTTCCAGAATGAGAACGGCCTTTGCTTAAAGGTCATCAATTCCGGCGCCGAACCCTATCAGCTCAACCTTAGCAATATCCCCGACGGCTTCAGGGTCTATCCCGAGAGCGTAACGGTCAGCAACGGCGTGGCCGTTCTCATGGTCAGCGTCGACCGCGCTTACATCATGAGCCAGACCACTTCAGACTACAAGGCAAACTTAGACCTGGGCTTCACCAACGTCGCCATTCTTATCCGCGACCCGAAGAACTGCACCGTTCCCGTCAATCCTGGCGGACCTTACAAGGCGAAGAGGGGAGACGTAGTGCTCTTTAACGCCAGCGGCACGACCACCGAAGGCTTCAAATACGTCTGGCGCATTGACGGAGCTGATATCAGCGAAGCTTCTTCCGACAACTATCTCCAATATTACAAGGCTGACATCGCTTCCGGAGAACACAAAGTCGTCCTTGCGGTCATATCTCCTGACGGCCAGGAAATTGACAGCGCCGGCACGCCTTTGACGGTCGTGGAAGCGCAGCCGGAAATGATCGTTTCCCAAACTTCCGTCAGCGACAAAGATTTCACGCTCCAAGTTTACCTGAGAGGCAACGGTGAAGTGAAAGCCCGCACTCCCAGGATCTCGGAAGGCTGGTTTACGGAAGGCACGATCGATCTCAAGTTCGATAGGGACGACTGCTACCGCGAAAAATTTGAAGTGGCCGACGATTTCGGCAACACCAACGTCTATCAGTTCGTCTTCGACCTCAGGAAGGGAGCCCCGATCTTCCAGCCCAAGATCTTCGCCAACGGACAAAAGGAAGAGGAATTCGAAATCGCCTTCGGACGTTCCATCACCTTCAGTTCCGCTGTTGACGCGGAAGGCTATGATGGCGATCTGAAATACTACTGGAAAGAGTGGAGCGGCAACCCGACCTTGAACGCCCTGGCCACCCCCAACGCGAGCGAAACGGAAGTCTCGCTCCTTATGCCCGGCGAATACTTCTTCTCGCTCTATGTTTCCGACGGCAGCCACCTCAGCCTGCCCGCCACCGTCAGAGTCACGGTCACCGGCTACAAGGGCCTTCTCTACACCGCGAACAACAATCAGGCTTTCCTTCTCGACAACGCGATCGTAAAGTCGAGCCTGGCCTTCCCCTCTAATCAAAACGGCACGTTCGGCGCCGATTCCCCGGAAGTCACCATCACGCGTTCCAAAAAGACGGATACTTTCCTCTTCAGCGATTATCCCTTCTTCGCCCGCCCCGTCAGGGTAGAGGAGAACTGGAACCTCGTCTCCGGTACGGTCGTCACCAACTTCCCCTGGGGCGAAGGGCCTATGGAAGGCGTCGTAGTCACCGCCCTCAACGCCAACATGTCCTCCATAACCGAGACCGACGAGAACGGCGCTTTCGCTACGCTCTTGCCTGACAACATCGATCCGACGACTTTCACCTTCGCCAGGCAGAACTGCGGCTTCGAGCCCAAAAGCGTAAAAGCCTCTTCCACCCTGAAGGTCATCCCCGAAAAGACCGAAGGCAACGGCAACTCTTATCTCTACCTGACCGTCGTTGACAACGAGTCCGCCTTCTACATGGAAGGCGTCACGGTCAGCTGCTTCGGAACGACCGGGCATACCAACTCCAAGGGCGTCACCTCGAACCTTTCCGCCCCCAAGGGCGTCAACTCCGTATTGCTCTCCATGGACGGCTACGACACCATAGCTACCAACTTCTCCTTCGCCGGCACCTCCACCATGCGTAAGGTCGCTCTTCAGCGGTCCCAGGGCAGAAGAGGGGACAGCCTTGACATAATCGTCCGCGACACCGACGCCAAACTAGTCAGCGCCGACCAGATCAGGCTTGTGGCCGCCGCCACTTCCAGCGTCATCGTAAACTTTGCCAACGATGTTTCGCCCTTGCTCAGTATCCCTGTCATGGCGGATCAGAAGGTCATACTCCGCGCCCAGAAGAAGGGCTACGACAACATCGCCGACACTTTTGTGCTCGACAACTACAACTCCCGCGACCTCGTCTTTATTCCCGAGCCCATGGTCCTAACCATCTTCACCATGCTCCTAGCCTTAGCCGTAACGAGGAAGAAAACCTTATGATGCTCTTCTTCGACTTCTGGGAAAAAGGCGGCTTTTTCGTCTATCCCTTGCTGTTTTGCGCCCTGGTCTCCATCTGGGTCTTTGTCCAGCGCTACTTCCATTTCTGGCGCGCCACCATCGACACCAGGGAATTCACCTCCGGCATCAGGAACCTCGTCAAGGCCAACCGCATCTCCGAGGCCGTCTCGCTCTGCGCGACCACCCCGGGCCCCGTCGCGGCCATCCTTCACTCCGCGCTCCTTTGCTACGGCGAATCTAGGGCCCAGATCCTCGAAGCCCTTGACAGGACCGCACAGCTCGAAATAAACCGCCTTGACCACAACCTCTCGGTACTTGCCTCCCTGGCCAGGATAACGCCCTTAATAGGCCTCCTGGGCACCATAGCGGGCGTCATGAACCTCTTTTACACCATCCAGATCGAGTCTCCCTTCGTCCAGCAGGCTTCCGTCGCGAAAGGCCTCTGGCAGGCCCTCATCACGACGGCTCTGGGACTTCTCATAGCCATACCGGACCATTTCGCCTTCGACTACCTTACCTCAAGGGTCAGGCACTTCACCGACGACATGTCCTTAGCCTCGTCGGAAATAACTGAACTTCTTTTGGAGAAGGAAAATGCCTAGGCACTGGTACGAACAGACAGTCGCGACCACAAGGAAGCGCCACGCAAGGCACGTCAATCTGCTTGACATTTCGCCTGTGGTGGACATTCTCCTTATCCTTGGCGTGACGCTCTTCGTCTGTTCCGGCCTTATCTACCGCCCGGGCGTCTACGTTACGCTTCCGACTATCCAGGACCCCGACGCCGTAAGAGGGGATATGACGCCATTAGTCCTCACCGAAAACGATGAGATCTACCTCGAGGACGACGTCGACCCGACTCCCAGAAGCCAGGTCGCCCAGAGGCTCAAGCCCTTTCTCGCAAACGATTCGGAAGGCACCATCCTTCTCATGGCGGACCAGAACGTGAAGCATCAGTCGATAATAACCTTACTAGAAACTTTGAGGGAAGCGGGCGTAAAGAAGATCGCTTACGCCGGCAAACTCAGCAAACCCAAAAAATAAAAGGAGC
>JAFYHD010000142.1 GCA_017539325.1 bacterium
ATAAGCGATGATCTCGCATTCGATTATGCTTTTGCCCAAAAGGGCGCCGCAGCCTCCCGGCGCGGCGAAATAGACCGCTCCGTATTTTTTTATGAGTTCGGGGACGTTCCCCTTCCTCGCCCCTTTGCCGATCATGCCGAGTACGCCGGCTTTCAGCAAGGGTTCGACATAGGGGTCCATACGATAAGCGGTCGTAGGGCCGGCTGAGCCGATGACGGCGCCAGGGGGCGCCGGCGTCGGGCCGGTGTAATAGATGGTGGCTCCTTCCGGAGGGAAAGGAAGAGCTTCGCCTCTCGCCAAGGCCTCAACGAGCCTTTTGTGAGCGGCGTCTCTCGCGGTGTACAAAGTGCCGGAGAGCAGAACATACTCCCCGGCTCTAAGACTGGCCGCAACCTCTCTGGTGAGAGGAAGATCAATTTTTTTAGGAGAGATCATTCCTCGGTCTCGGATTCCCCACCCTTAGCTTTCTGCTCTTCCAGTCTCTTCTTCATGGCGGCCTGCATCTCTTCCATTCTCTTGAGGTTGTCGCTCAGCTCTTTGGCCAGGTCGGTCTCGGGATCGACGTCGATGGCTTTCTTTAAGGTCTCCTTAGCCTTGGCTTCGTTCCTGGCTTCCATGTAAGCCTGGGCCTGCATGACGAGGGCCTTCTGAAGGGAAGCGGGATCGGGGTCGTACTGCTCGATGGCTTTCTCGATGGCGGCGGCCATTTCTTCCGGCTTGTCGCGCATGGCGAAGAGCTGGGACTGCGTCACGGTCTTGTTGAAGGGATCAAGCTCGTTGAGACGGATCTTGAACTGCTCGGTGGCTTCCTCGTTGCCGCACATCTCGATGCACTTGTTGAAATTTTCCTTGGCGCCCTCGATGTCGTCGAAGAGGACTAAGATCTCGGCTTTCATGCTGGTCAGCATGATCTTGTTGTTCATGTCTTCTTCTTTCTCGAGCCTTTCGTCGATGGCTTTGACGGCGTCGTCTTTCTTGTCGTCAATGATCATCTGAGTGACGTTCTCCATCAGATCGGAGACTTCCTGGGCGCTTTTCTGTTCCCTGAACCTTTCGGCGAGTTCAGATTCCGGCGCGGCTTCGATCGCCTGGTCGACGTAGGACTGAAGCTTCTCGTCTTCCTGGACGATGGCGTAGAGGACGGCGATCTTCATAAGGACTTCCTGCTTCATCTCGCCTTCCAGCTTGAAGGAGTCGATGACGGCCTGGTAATCAGCCGCGGCCTGGTCGACTTTTTCGGGAGTGGCTTCCGAAGGATCGTAGCCTTCGCCGAGCTTGTACTGTTCGGCGATCTCGTTGAGGCGCTGCCTGACCTTCTCTTCCCTTTCCAAAGCTCTAGAGATATCGGGGCACTTTTCTTTGCATATATCGTAATATTTCTTAAGCCCGTCTTTGACGCAGGGGGCGTCTTTGAACCTGGCGGCATATTCTTCCAGGGCTTCGTAAAGCTCCTGTCCCGCGGCCGCGTCGCCGTCTTTCAGTTCGGCGACTTTGGCTTCCAGTTCTTTCTTGCCGTCAATAAGGTTTTTCAGCGTGGTGAGGTAGGCTTCCTCGCCGCCGGGCTGGTAGCCGGTGACGGCGAAAGCGTTGCCTTCGCAGTCGGTCAGAACGACCGTCGGATATCCCCTGACGCCGTATTTGTCTCTTTCGGCCGCGTAGCCGTCAGCGATCGCTTTGGGGAATTTGAAGCTGCTGGGGAAGTCAAACTTGACGGGCACGAACATCTTGACCACTTCTTCCTGGAAAGCGTCTTGACTGAAAACTTCCTCGTTGAGGCGCTTGCACCAGATGCACCAGTCGGAGCCGGTGAAGAGAAGGAGCAGGTTGAGGTCTTTTTCCTTGGCGATCTTCTTCGCGAAATCAAGATTGACGGTCCAGATGCCTTCGTCTTCCGGCATCACGGTGCCTTCCTCGGGCGCAACAGCGGTCTCGGCGGTTTCCGTGACTTCGACTTCAGTGTCGACCGCGGCGGTCTCTTCCTGAGCGGGAGTTTTAACTTCGACTTTGTTCTTGTCCTGTCCTTTCTGACAAGCGGTCAGAGTAAGGAGCATAGCCAGTAAGACTAAAAATGATTTCATATTGTTTATCCTTGATTAATTGTTATTCTTATTCAGCGACTTCCTTGACGGCGGCTTCCTCTTCTTCGCTCTTTTCCTGTTCGGTCTCTTCCTGCTCGGTCTCTTCCTGAGCCTTCATCATCTGGCTGACGGCGGTCATTTGGGCGGAGATGTTCTGGGAGAGCTCGCTGGTCGGGTCGACGTCGATGGCGGCCTGCATGGTCTTTTCAAAATTCTCAGAGTCTCCCGTCACGAGGAATTTCCTGGCTTTCAAAACCATCGCCATCTGCAGGATGGTTTTGTCCTTTTCCTCTTCTATTACGGATTCCAAAAGGGCGTCGCCTTTTTCTTCCAAGCCGAGCTGGTAGCAGAGATTAGCCTTGGTGAGGTTGATGTTGCCCTTGGAGAAGGCCTGCTCTTTTTTCTCGCTGATCTGTTTTTTCATTTCGGGATCGGGCAGGGATTCGAGCAATTTGTCGGCGGCGTCGAAATCTTCGGCGAAAAGAAGCGCGGTGAATTTCGCGCCGAGCAGCGCTTTCTGGACGACAGGATCGTCGGCGTTCTCCTCTTTCAAAGCGTCGATCTTTTCGTTAAGAGCCTTGTAGTCGTCTTTTTCCAGGGCGTCCTTCATCAGCTGCATGACTTCCATGGATATCTGTATGATCTTCTGGTTCAGGGCGCCGGCCTGCTGGGATTCTTCCGAATTTTCGACCGCGGCTTCTCCGTTTGACGGGGCTTGGGCGTTCGGCTCGTTAGTCTTAGCTTTGCAGGCGGCTAAGATGAAGACCAAAGAGAGGGCTAAAAGCAAAAGTTTTTTCATATTTATCTCCAAATTTTTAGATTAACTTTAATATTTTAGCATAATTGGATATGGATTTGTCTCAATTGGATGATCCGCGGAAGATCTCGCCCATCTTTTTGCCAAGCAGCGCCCCGGAAATAAGCAGACAGGCGCCTAAAAGGACCATGCCTATTACGCCCATGGCGGAAGCGATGCAGGGTCCGTCGCCCAGGCGCATGTTAAGGGCGTAGATGGTCTTGGCTATGGGGTAATCCCACTCCCTGGCTGCCAGCAGAATGGTCGCCCCTACTTCGAACATGCAGAAAGCGAACGTCAGGATCGCCCCGGCCGCTATGTGCGTAGAGAGCAGAGGGAGCGTAATATCCCTTGTGACGCGGGCAAATCCGGCGCCCAAACTTCTCC
>JAFYHD010000143.1 GCA_017539325.1 bacterium
CACGTAGCCGGAAATGGAGAAGACCATGTCGATGTCGCTGAAATTCCTGATGCCGCGCATAATGGGCAGAAGCGTCAGATCGTGCCCGGCGTAGTCGGTCTCGTAGGCCGTCAGGATGTTTTCGCCCATCTGAAGGTAGAGCTGGAAGGCGTTGGGGCGGAACCCGAAGAAAACGTAGTCTGTCCCGTCTTCCATGAAGCCGTATTTGTTCTTTTTCATCAAGGCGCCTTCGGTCGCGGAAGCGCTTATGATGTTCTGCGCCAAAGGCTGGCTCATGACGTTGCCGCCGGTGTTTACGAGGACTTTGACGCCGCGGGAGAAGCAGTGCCTTATGAAGGCGTGGGCCATGGGGCCTAATTCCGCTTCCGTAGAGGGGTCGAAGTCGATGCAGACCAGAACGACGCCTTTGGGGTTCATTTGCAGCCTGGAGATCTTGTCCCTTATGGCGGCGATCTCTTTCTGGAGGTCGGGGCCGCTTCCTTTCTTGGCTTCCTCAAGCTTGTCATTCAGGAGCGCCTGCTGCTTCTCCACTTCCTGCGCTCTCAGCTCAGGAAGTTTCTCCAAGGTGTCGAAAACTCCCTGGGTGGCGTCAGAGACGGAAAGAGACAAGGGCAGCCTCGTCAGCGTTCCACCCACCACGCACAAAAGCGTCAGAAGGTAGATGAGCGGGCGGTAGTGCCTCTGCCAGAAATTCTGCTTCGGGCCGTAAATGTTTGGGCTTCCTGAAGCCATATCTTAACCGCGGCCTCCCATGTAGGGTTTCTCGATGCCGGAGAGGATCTTGATACTGGTGGCCAAGGACCCTAACTGCACGCCGATCAGGATGCCTCGTTTTGCGGCGTTGTTGGGGTAGTTCAATATGACGGACTTCATGGCCTCGAAGTCGACTTCGGCGGGCGTGTAGTACCAGATGACGCCGATAAGCGCCGCGGAGGCCGTCAGTATTCCGCAGGTCATGAAGTTGCGGGAGAAGAACTGCTTCATGGCGGCGTAGAGGATGTAGAGGATAAGGCTCATGTAAACTATGAGCTGGGCATGTCCCATGATCCATTTGCCGATAAGAGGGATCTCCTCTATGGGCACCTGTCCTATCAGAATGATGATAGACGATATCAATAGCAGACTCGCCTCCCAGGACTTTGCGCGCATGGCGCGGTACGTCGCCGTGATCATGTAGAAAGCCAAAAGCGAGAAGGTCGTGGCGCCCATGGGCATGATGACGTAGTTGTAGAAGAACATGAAGAGGGGGACCTTTCTCACCGTGATCTCTTCGCCTTTCATTTCGGGGGCGTCCGCCGTAGCGGCGGCCACGAGGTTCGTTTTGTAGGTCTCGTCCTTGTAGCCGAAGAGCGTGTGGGTGATGAGGGTGTGGTCTTGGTTCTTGCGGTTGTCGTAATTGTACTTGTCAAGGGGCTTGCTCACGACAGAGGGGCCGACGTTCTGGCTTATTATGCCGGTCAGGGCTACGATGGCTGTGAAGCTAAGCGTGATGACGCTGTAGCCCCAGCCGGGGGAGCGGCGGGCGATCCTGTTGCCGTGGTTGTGGACCAGACTGGCCAAGCCGATGAAGAGGCCGAAGACGCCGACGACGATGGTCGAGTTCGTCACCCATTCCATCATGGTTTTGTAGAGCATGGTGTTTTCCGGGAGGAAGAAGTGCAGCATCATTATGACGCCGCAAACACCGCAGATGATAGGGGGAAGATAATTGCGCATAGTCTATCGGTTCCTCTTATTTGAAAGCTTTCAAGTCGAAAATTTTGTTCATGAAGTCGCTCATGCCGTAAACGAAACCGTCTTTCAAAAGGAAGGCGGAAACGATCGTGCCCAGGATAATGGCGACGATCATGATCAGGATGATGACGAGTTTCGCAATGTCCTGGCCCTTCAGGCTGCCTAAGAGCAAGGGCTCTCTTGAGACGTAGGCGCCGGCCGCGAAGAGCTCTTCGCCGATCAGCGTGTAGTCGCAGGCCACGATGAAGAAGGGGATCTGGCTGATGGCGGCGGTGCCAGCGATCTGGATGGCGCCGGTACTTGCGCCCGCCTCGGCGATGATCAGACTTTCAGCCGCGTAGTTGCCGAGGAGGAAGTTGGCCGCCGGTTTCTCGCGGACCATGATGCCGGATACCGCGGAAGCGTAGGCGAACTGGTTGTCCGAAAGATAATAGACGCAGTCTTCCTTGTAGTTCTCGGGACGGCCGGCCCTCGTGTAGGCCTGCTTCACCAGCTCCTGCTCGATGGTCATGACGATCGGGTTGATGCAGGGGACCTTGAGGTCGGTATCATAGTGGGCGATCTGCTCAGCCACGTTGCCCAGAATGTTCATCGCCGCGATGGTCTGCATGTCGGATTCGCCGCCGATACCGGAGATGTAAAGGATGGGTCGGCCGATCTCGGTCGCGCGGCCCAAGGCTTCCTCGATGGATTCGAGGCCCGGGATGCGCCTGACGAAGAGGTAGGCGCCGCTTTTGGCGCGGCGGATGAAGTAGACGATCAGAGAACCGAAGATTATGATCCCGATAAGCGCGTTGAGCTTATTGAGATCGAACCAGTTCTCATTGACGTACTGGAGCCATAAGGGCAGGCTTTTGATTGTGAAAAGTTCCATGTTTATCCTGATATTTGATTTTCAGATTTGATTAGTTCTCAGCGGTGTCGTCTTTTTCCGTAGCCATTATTTCAACGTTGGCTCTGGGGACGGTCGCGACCGTTCCGTCGTCGAACTTGAGGTCGAGGACGCGGGCCAGGGATTCCGTGGGCAGCTTCGTCAGTTCCGCGGGCAGGGCGGTGACTGTTCCGAACATTCCGAAGTACGGCTCTCTGATCACGCGGACTCTCGTTCCGATGTCGAGGATCAGTTTGGCCTCGTTTTCCTTCATGGAGGCTTCCTCGTCCCTCGCCACGATGATCTCGGGGCGCATGACGCCCGCTCTGATCTGCGTGGCGCCGTTCACGGAGGCGTTCTTGCCTTCGCATTCCTTAAGCAGCGCAAAGGTCTTGTCCGCCATCGGGATCTGGCCGAAGCCTTCCGTCAGGACGAGCGTCAGGCCGAGCTCCTCGTGGCCCGTGATGGCGACGCCGAGGTCGAAGCCCAAGAATTTCTTAAGGTCGGCGTCGTCGAAGCCGCCGACTACGACGGCGTTCACGCCGGCTTCTATGGCTTTCTGCAGTCCGTCGTAGGTGATAAGACTTCCGCCCACGACGACCGCGCCCTTCATGTCTTCCGTGAAAGAGTTCTCGTCCAGGATGCCGCTGGGGTCACTTGACGCCATGACGATCCTGCCGTAGGTCTCGCCGCCCACGCCGAAGATGCCCTGGATGAAGGAGCCCGTCACTTCGACCGTCACGTGCTCGCCTTCGTCCGCTTCCACGACCTTGCCGTCGATGTAGGCTTTGACGTCGACGGGCACCGGGGCGCCGCGCATGACGACCTGGCCGGAAACGTCACTGACGGATTCGATCGTTCCGCTCATGGGGGACTCGATCCTGGTTTTGAAGAGGCCGAAGAAGGCGGCGCGCATGGCGAGCAATTCGCCTTTCTCAACGTGCTCGCCGATCGGCTTGACCATGAACTGCTTCACTTCGTGAGGCTGACAGCCCAAAAGGCTCATGACGTTGACGACGTCAGCTTTGCCGGGGAGTTCGGTTTTCAGAACGACCTGTTCGGCGCCGACTTTGTCGCCGATCTTAACAAGCGTCTGGCCCTTGATGGGAAGACGCCTGTTGCGGCGCAGCACCGTGGATTTTAAAACTTTTAGACCGGGGGAATATGCGTATGCCATAATTTTGTTTGGTTTTTAATTTTCCGGATAAATGTCGAGTTCCTTGTTCCAGATCTGGAGGAGTTTCACTCTGTCTTCCTGACTGGCAGGGAGCTGGATGGGACGGCAGCGGGCGTCGAGGATAAGGCCGACCACGCCGCCTTTGACTTTCTTGGTGACAGCTTTTCCGTAGCCGGCGCCCACGTTGAATTTCCTGGTGGGGTCGACGGTCACTTCCGCCTCTTCGCCAAGGCCAAGGGGCAGGAGCTTTATTTCGCCGCTCTTCAGCTCGTATTCCTTGCCCTGGAATTTCACTTTCATGCAGGGCTTGCCGAACGGCGCGATGCCGACCGGGGCTATTACGGTGCCGAGGTAAATGAGGCAGTCTTTCTCGAAGACTTCCAGCGCGGCGTCTTCGTTGATCTGGGCCAGAACGCCGAGGTGCGGCATCATGAAGATGGAGTCAACCGCCAGCTGCGTGAAGCCTTCCGGCGCGAAGCCGTCGATCATCATGAGGGCGCTCTGGTTTCTTCTGGGAGCGTGCGAGAGCACGCCGCCGGAACCAACGATGATATCCAGTCCCATCATGTCGACCAGCGTGTCTTCCTTGACGGTCTGGCTCATGGCGTCCGCGAAGGATGTGGATTTCTGGGCGCCCTTAAGGCCGACCGCCATTTCCTTGTGCTGCAGGAAGGCCAGTCTCAGGGCCTCGCGGCAGATGGCCTGCTCGACCATCAAGGATTCGATGTTCTGCGGGATGGTCGTGGGTCGGATCATCTTGTTCCTGATCTGGTTTCTCAAGATCCTCTCGTCTTCCATGACGGGGACCCAGCGCAGGACGTTGGCAAGGCCCGCCGAAGCCACCACGTTGGAAATCGAGTAGCTCATGCCGAGGTTGGCGGAGACTGTGCGGTTGAAGACCTGCTCGCTCTCAGGGTTGTTGCGGTCCGCTCTGAAGACGGAGAAGTCGTCGGTCGTGGCGCCGCCGATGTCGGTGCCGACCACCTGGATGTTGTTGCGCTTGGCGATCAGTTTCATGATGTCGCCGACGGCGCCCGGGGTCGGCATAATGGGAGCCGAGGTCCAGGTCATCAGTTTCTTGTATCCCGGAGCCTGCTGCATGACGTGCTCGAGGAAGAGGTCATGGATGGCATCGCGGGCGGGTTTCAAGTTTTCCGTTTCCAGAGTCGGGCGGAGGTTGTCGACTATCTGCAGCGCGGTCTTCTTGCCAAGCGTCTGCTCGATGGCGGGCCTGGCGGCCGCGTTGCCGGCGTAAATGACGGGCAGTTCGTAGCCGGCGCCGAAGCGGGGGCGGGGATCGGCCGCGGCGATCGTTTCAGCCTGGGCGACCACGTGGCGGACCGTGCCGCCGTCCGTGCCGCCGGAGAGAAGTATCATGTCCGGCCTCAAGTTTCTGATCCTTTCGATGCGCTCGTAGGGGCGTCTGCGGTCGTTGGTCGCCAGACTGTCGATGACGATGGCGCCGGCGCCGAGAGCGGCGCGCGCCGCGGACTCGGTCGACATCTGGGAAACCACGCCGGCCACCATCATCTGCAGGCCGCCGCCGGCCGAGGAGGTGGAGATGTAGGCGTCGGCGCCTTTGTCTCCCTCCCGGGGAACGATTAGTTTGTCGTCGCGGATAAAGGTGCGTTTCGTGATGTCCTCAATTTCCGCGATGGAGTTGATGACGCCTCTGGTGACGTCTTCCGCGGGGGCTTCCACGGTGGTGGGGGCTTCGCCGCGGGCGGCCAGACGGTAGCTGCCGTTGCGCTTCTCAATTAAGATCGCTTTGGTGGTCGTCGAGCCGCAGTCGGTTGCTAAGATTACTTCGGGGGCTTTGTTTTCTGCCATAATATTTATTTTGCGTTGGGCCGGGTTCAGCCGGCTGGTTATTTTCCGTGGAAATTGGGGGCGCCGTGAGCTTCTTGTTCTCCATATCGATCGCGGCGATCAAACGCTCGACGTTCTTTCTTTCCTGCAGCATGTCGCAGATATCGTCGAGAGTAGCGTATTCGATGAACATCCCCAGGGCTGGGGTCAGAACGATGAGAGCCTGGCTGGCCAGGTAGTTGAGGGGTTTGACGGATTCAAGGGCAAGGATGGCGGGAAAGGCTAGTCTGCGCCGCGCGATGCCTCGCGCTATCTTGGCGATGAGCTCGTCGTGCCGGCGCTCGGAGCGCGGCATGGCGAAGGCGTTGGCCCAAAAATCCTTGTCCATTTAAAGAAGTTGCGTCAAATTAGATAAATGTTGAAAAATACTCTAAAAATCATAGCAAAACAGCCTTCAAAATGAAAGGAAATAGTCTAAAACGCCTTATATCGCTATCTTAGGCTGAAAGGGCTGAAAAACGAAAACCTATTGACAAAATTTCGGCCTAAAAGTTAAAATTACTCAATAACATAGGGCATTATTTCATTATGGCAAGAGAATTTTTAATGGGCAACGAGGCGATGGCTCTGGGAGCGCTGGCGTCGGGTCTGGACCTGGCGGCAGGGTATCCTGGGACGCCCTCCACGGAAGTGCTTGAGACCATAGCCAAAAGAAGGACGGACAAGACTTATGTGGAGTGGTCCGTCAACGAGAAAGCCGCCCTGGAAGCGGCCGCCGGCGCGGCCTATTCTGGCGCGCGTGTCCTTGTCACGATGAAGCAGGTTGGGCTCAACGTGGCCAGCGACCCCCTTATGAGCTTAGCTTACATAGGCGTCAAGGGCGCCCTGGTCGTCCTGGTCGCGGACGACCCCGGCCCCATCTCCTCACAGACGGAGCAGGACACCAGGACTTTCGCCAAATACAGCAAGCTTCCCGTTTTCGATCCCTCTTCCGTGAAGGAAGCCTATGAGATGATCCAGGAAGCTTTCGCATTCTCGCACGAGTACGGAACGCCCGTCATTTTCCGTCCCACCACGAGGATCGACCACAGCTACGCCAGCCTCGACGTGAAGGAGGAGGCGGAATACGAAGAGCATTTCCCGCTAAGCTTTGAAAAGGATCCCTTGCGCTGGGTGATCTTCCCGAAGCTCTCCCTGAAGAACCACGCGTTGATTGAAAAGCGCAACAAGGAACTCTC
>JAFYHD010000144.1 GCA_017539325.1 bacterium
CATCTGGGATACGAGTTTGATGAAAATGATGCACATGATGTGAAGTTATTGTGTGAGACACTTCATATCGAAATTCCGAATGAGTATAGATAACTGCAAATAACAGTTTGTAGGGGAGTTCTGATACTCCCCTATAAAAATGGCTATTTATCAACTGTTTGTTGTGACATAGCCTTTTTTATTAATTGCCGCAAGGCTGCCTCATATTAAAGACATATTTTGGTATCATATTAGGATAACCAACTTAAAGACAATCATTATGAGAAAACTGCTTCTTTTCTTTCTGGCGGCTTTGTTTCTGACCGCCTGCAAGAGCGCCCCAAAAGGCGAAGCGAAAGCCGCCGCAAAGCCCGCCATGAAGGTCGGCATCCAGCTCTATTCCTTGAGAGGGGATTGTGAAAAGGATCTGGAGGGCGTATTGAAGGCCCTTGGCGAAGCGGGCTACGACGGCGTCGAGTTGGCCGGCTTCTACCAGTACAGCCCGGAAGAATTCAAAGCTCTCTGCGACAAATACGGTCTCAAGATCATTTCCGCCCACGTCGGCAGGGACGAACTGATAAAGGATCCCGAAGGACAGGCGAAACTCTACGCTTCCCTGGGCTGCAAATACATCGCGCTGCCCTGGGCCGACCGCAAGATGGATCTCCCGGCCGCTCCCGGCTACAATTTTTATCTTGACGACCTGAGGAAGATCTCCGAAGCCTGCCAAAAAGAGGGGATAAAGCTTTTGTACCACAGCCATGACTTCGAGTTCGAAAAACTTGAGGGCAAAGACCTCATCGACATTCTCCTGGACGACTGCGGCAAAGATGTGCTGAAGTCCGAACTGGACACCTGCTGGTGCCATGTGGCCGGAACCGATCCCTCCGCCTTCCTAAGGTCGCACAAGGGCCTCTGCCCCCTGGTCCACTTCAAGGATTACGTCGGAACCCCCGGCGGCAACATGTACGCCCTGATCGGCAAAGCGGAAAAAGAAGGAGCCAAGAGCGAGACTTTCGAGTACCGCCCTGTCGGAGAAGGCAAGCTTGACCTCGCCGACATGCTGAAGGCCGCCAAGGAGAGCGGCACCAAGTGGGTGATAGTCGAACAGGACGAACCCAGCGAAGGCATGACGACCTTTGAGTGCGCTAAATCTAGCATCAAGAATGTCAGGAAAGCTCTCAAGAATCTTTGATCTGTTAATCAACCCCAAAATATAATTTCGTGAAAAACATTTTTCTTCTGCTTTGTACGGCGCTCCTGGTCAGCGCGTGTTCCTACAGCCCTTACAACGACTACTACTTCCGCTCCCAGAACAGCCCGACGCACGTGGGCAAGACGACCGACCGTCCCGAGCTCATCGACTGCGGGGAAGACTCTGACGAGCTTTTATACCGCATCTACACCGGCAAAGGCTACGACCCCATTGGCCGCGCCGCTTTCACGCATGACAAGAGCTTCATGAAAGACAATCTCAGCGAGCTCTATGAGAAGGCCGTGGAAGTCAAGGCCGACATAGTGACCTACACCGTCAAGAAAGTCAGCGTCCTGCACGAGAAGGAATCGCATAAAGTCGACATCTACGAGTACCGCGCCATCTTCTGGCAGAAGGGCGTGTACACTCCGAGGCTGGGCGGTGAATGCCGCAGCCTGACCGACGAGGAAGCGACCAAGTACGGCGTGAACGGCATCCTGGTGACTGCCATTCTGCCCAACGGCGCCGGCTTCAACGGCGACGTCAGGGTGGGTGACATCATCACCTACGTCAACGGCCAGCAGATGGCTAGTTTGCAGATCTTCCGCGACGCCATCACCAAATACAGCGGCAAGACCGTGACCGTGACCGTTTTGAGAAACGGCCAAAGCGTCGACACCGTGGTCAAGCTCGACCCTGTGATGTAATGCTTAAAGTCGGCTGTCATCTTTCCTCCGCGGGAGGGTACATGGCCATGCTGCGGGACGCCGTCTCCATCGAGGCTTCGACCTTCCAGTTCTTCACCAGGAACCCCAGGGGCGGCGCCGCCAAACCAAGGGACCTTGAGGACGAAAGAAAGTTTGTCAGCGAAAGGGAAGGGGCCGGGATAAAAGCTATCCTGGCCCACGCTCCCTATACTTTGAATCCCTGCTCGGCCGACCCGGCCGTCAGGGATTTTGCTTTGCGCGTCATGGCCGACGACATGGAGCGCCTGGAAGGAGTTCCCGGAAGCCTGTACGTCTTCCATCCCGGCAGCCACGTGGGGCAGGGGATAGAGAAGGGCATAGAGCTCATCGCGGAATTTTTGAACAAGATCCTGAAGCCCGAGCAGTCGACTTTCGTGATGCTCGAGACCATGGCCGGCAAAGGCAGCGAGGTGGGCTCGCGCTTTGAGGAACTGCGGGCGATAATAGACCGCGTTTCCCTCAAGGAAAAACTCGGCGTCTGCCTTGACACCTGCCACGTCAGCGACGCCGGCTACGACATAACGAACGACCTGAACGGCGTGCTTTCACATTTCGATGATGTGATCGGCCTCGAACGTTTGCGGGCCGTGCATATCAACGACAGCAAAAACCCCCTCGGTTCGCACAAGGACCGCCACGCGCCGATAGGCGAGGGAACGCTGGGAATGGAGACCTTCCGGGCGATAGTAAACCATCCGGCTCTTAAAGATCTGCCTTTCTTTCTGGAGACGCCCCAGGATCTCGAGGGCTACGGCCGCGAGATCGCTTTGCTGCGCTCTCTGTAAGTGTCAACGATAATCTTCTTCGTAGAAGACCTGGCAGAAAAGCTTCAAAGGACACGGACCGCTGATCTTCACGGTCGCCTTGCCGTTGGCGCACACCTTGATATTGAAGGTGTTGAAGTCCATTTCTCCCTTGTAGACGTAGTTTTTGCCTTTTTTAGTCAGCGGGATGGAATGGACGTTGATTTCATTGTATGAAGCCTTGAAATTGTAAAGGTCGGCATCTTCGGGCGGGCCGTAGGAGACTGTTCCGCTCATGGAGACGGTCTCTTTCTCAGGATCGACGACATACTCGTCCTGAAGGGAGTCGCAAGTGAAGGCGAAGCCGGTCTTGGGTCCGTTCAGCTTGTAGATGAGTTTCCCGTTCTTCGGGGTGTAGGTCACCTGGAAATCGTCGCCCTTCTTGGTGATCTTATTCCCGTGCCAGACGGCGTCGAGGATGGGTCCGACCTCGCTGACATAAAGGTAAAAGTTGTCGCCTTCGCTTATGGCTTTCCAGACTTTGCCGGAGACGTCAGCCTTAAGGTTGATCGTCTGCTTGCACTTTGAGAATTCCAGGTAATCGGCGAAATCGTCAAGATCGGCCAGCAGCGCGGATGAAAAGGACATAAGAACGAGAAGCAAAAAGACTTTTTTCATAGGAAATATCCTTTGGTTGGATTCTTACTAATGTTATCAAAAATCTGTTTCCTGATAAAGCGGACGGTTTGGTTTCCCCGATTGTTTTAAACCCTGGTTTTTGGTATCATCTCTTAATAATATTTTTTTATCAATCAACCTTAAGTTAACCTTTACAAAGGAAAATTATGGCTACCACCAAAAAAGCTGCTCCCGCCAAGAAAGCCCCGAAGTACGTCTATACTTTCGGCGCCGGCAAGGCGGAAGGTAACAAAGACATGAAGAACCTCCTCGGCGGCAAAGGCGCGAACCTGGCTGAAATGTGCTCCATCGGCCTGCCCGTTCCCGGCGGTTTCACTGTCACCACCGAATGTTGTACCGCTTATTTCGAAAACAAGGGCAAGTACCCCTCCTGCCTGGCTGGCCAAGTCAAAGACGCCGTCGCCAAGATGGAGAAAGTCATGGGCAAGAAGTTCGGCGACAAGAAGAATCCTCTTCTCGTTTCCTGCCGTTCCGGCGCCCGCCAGTCCATGCCCGGCATGATGGAGACCGTTCTGAACGTCGGTCTTTGCACCGAGACGATCCCGGGCCTCATCGCCAAGACCAACGAGCGTTTCGTTTATGACGCTTACCGCCGCCTGATCACCATGTACGCCGACGTCGTCATGGAGAAGGCCGAAGGCATCGAGCCCGCCGACGGCGAAGGCATCCGCCGCCAGTTGGAAGGCATCATGGACGCCCTGAAAGCCAAGAAGGGCTACAAGAGCGACACGGATCTGACCAGCGAAGATCTGCAGTACCTCTGCAAAGAATATAAAGCCAAGATCAAAAAAGTCCTCGGCAAAGAGTTCCCCGACACCGCGGAAGCTCAGCTCTGGGGCGGCATCGGCGCCGTGTTCAAATCCTGGAACGGCAAACGCGCCATCGCTTACCGCCGCATCGAAGGCATCCCCGATGACTGGGGCACCGCCGTCAACGTGCAGGCCATGGTCTTCGGCAACATGGGCGAAACTTCCGCCACCGGCGTCGCTTTCTCCCGCAACCCCGCCACCGGCGAACACAAGTTCTACGGCGAATGGCTGATCAACGCCCAGGGCGAAGACGTGGTCGCGGGCATCCGCACCCCGAACCCCCTGAACAAGGCCACCAAGAACGAACAGAACAAGCACATGAAGTCCCTCGAGGAAGCCATGCCGGCCGTTTACAAACAGCTCGACGGCATCCAGAAGAAGCTCGAGAAGCACTATCATGACATGCAGGACATCGAATTCACCATCGAAGACAAGCAGCTCTGGATGCTGCAGTGCCGCGTCGGCAAACGCACCGGTATGGCCGCCCTGAATATGGCCATCGACATGGTGAAGGAAAAACTGATCGACGAGAAAGAAGCCGTCATGCGCCTTAAACCCGCCCAGCTCGACGAACTCTTGCACCCCATCCTGGATCCCAGCGATGAGAAGAAAGCGACCGTCATCGCCAAAGGCCTGCCCGCCGGCCCCGGCGGCGCCGTCGGCAAGATCTACTTCACGGCCGAAGCGGCCTGCGAAGCGGTCAAGAAGAACCCCAAACAGCCCGTGGTTCTGGTCCGCGAAGAGACCAACCCCGAGGACGTCGAAGGTATGCGCGTCGCTAACGGCATCCTTACCGCCCGCGGCGGCATGACCTCCCACGCGGCCCTGGTGGCCCGCGGCTGGGGCAAGTGCTGCATCGTCGGCTGCGCCGACATTGA
>JAFYHD010000145.1 GCA_017539325.1 bacterium
AGTGACAAGTTTGCAAGGCGCGCCAAGCTTGGCGCAAGTGACTTCCATGACGTCTTTTGCCTCGCCCTCACAGGTATGGAAAAGAGGTATTTTCGGCCTGATAATGCCCGCTTTTTCGGCGGCGATCTTTTCTATGGTATCTCCCAGATACTGAGTATGTTCCAGTCCGATATTGGTTACCGCCGTAGCGTTCGGTAATACGGCGCTGGTGGCGTCCAAGCGTCCGCCCAAGCCGGTCTCCCAGACGACATATTCGCAGCCCTCCAGATAAAAGTATAGCCAGGCCACGACGGTCAGGTACTCAAAAAAGGTGAGATTGTCCCCTATTTCCTTGACTTCCAAGGCTAATTCTTCGAAACGCTTCTCCCCTATCATTTCGCCGTCGATCTGTATGCGCTCCCTGAGCTCTACGAGATGAGGAGAGGTGAAAAGGCCGTGCTTGATATTGGCTTCTTTCAAAATGGAATCCAGGAAGGCGCAGGTGCTGCCTTTGCCGTTGGTGCCGGCGATGTGCAGGAACTTCGGTTCCGGAAGGCCGGGATGCTTGGCCTTGAGGGCGGCGATGGCGTTTTGGGTGTTCTCGAGCCCCGGGCGGACGCCGAAGGTCCTGAGACTGCAGAGATGGTTCTCCAGTTCCGTCATAAGGAGGCCTTGACCTCGTCTTTGATCATAGCCAGTCCTTCCTCAAAGGAATGGAATGGCGGAAGGCCCAGGCTTTTGTAAAGCGTAAGGTCAAAGGTGCAGTCGGCCGGACGGTTGGCGGACATTTGCGGCGGCTTCCCGGTATCCACGACGAGATCCGGGTCGAAACCGAAGGCGGCCGCGATGGTTTTGAACATCTGAAATCGCGTGATGCCGACGGGATTGCTCATGTGAACGATGCCGACGTAACGGCGTTTTTCCAGTTCCAGGATGGCCTTGGCCACGTCGGCGCTGAGCGACGGGAAACGCTTCTGGACGTTGTCAAGTTCGAGCTTTTCGCCCTTAGAGAGCGTTTTGATGGCCTTGTGGATGAAACTGAGCTCCGGCCTATCGGTCGTGCCGTACTGCAGGGCGATCCTGACGATCAGATGATCCGGGCATTTCTGGGCTTCTTTTTCGCCAGCCAGTTTGGTCTCGCCGTAAAGGTTGACGGGATCGGGCTCGGCTTTTTCGTTATAAGGCGGATTCTTGCCGTTGAAAACGTAGTCGGTCGAGATATAGACGAATCTTCTGCCGTTCTTTTGACACCATTCCGCCATGACCTTGGTGGCGTCGACATGCAGAGCCTTCGCTGTTTCCGGTCTTCTCACGCATTCGTCGGGATCCCTGATGGCCGCGGAATGGATGATAGTGTCCGGTTTAAGCTCGTTCAGCAACGCTTCCAGCGCCTTAAGGTCGGTAAGATCTATTCTGCGGTCGCAGTTGGATCCGGAATGGCCAAGCCCAATGATGGGAAATACCGGACTGAAAGTTTTGTAGATATGCTGGCCTAAAAAGCCGCTTGCTCCGGTAAGCAGGATCATAAAAAGCCTTTGAAAAGGATGGGGTGAATGAGGAGACTTGAACTCCCGGCCTTCTGGGCCACAACCAGACGCTCTAACCAACTGAGCTACATCCACCACTTAAAAAATCAGTTCATGTATTCTACCTAAACAGCCTCTGAAAGTCAAACGAAAAGCCGCGTGGAAAAGGGGACGGCTTTATGGTATAATATCGCTTAATTAATAACATTATTTTATTTCTAAAATCCCACGGAGGTATTATGAAAAAAACGGTTCCTTTCAACGGCACCAAAGAACAGGAAGAGCAGCTCATTGCCTACATCAAAGAGATGAAGGACGTGCAGGGCAACCTCATTCCCATCATGCAGAAAGCTCAGGAGATCTACGGCTATCTTCCCATCGAAGTTCAGACCATCATTGCCCGTGAAATGGACATTCCCCTGGAGAAAGTTTACGGCATCTCCACCTTCTACGCCATGTTCACGCTCGAGCCCAAAGGCAAATACCAGATCGCGGTCTGCCTCGGCACGGCCTGCTACGTCAAAGGTTCCGGCGACGTCTACGCCAAACTTGAAAACACGCTCGGCCTTCAGGGCGGCGGATGCACCCCGGACGGCAAGTTCAGCCTTGAAGCCTGCCGCTGCCTGGGCGCCTGCGGCCTCGCTCCTGTCATGATGATCAACGGCGAAGTCTACGGCCGTCTTACTCCCGACCAGATCCCCGGCATTCTTGCCAAATACAAAGACTGATAGGCAGTATGAAGATCAAAGAAGTCAAAGAGTATCTTGGCGCCGAGCTTCTCTGCGGCAGCGAAGCGGAGCTTGAAAAAGACGTCTACTCCGCCTGCGGAAGCGACATGATGAGCGATGTCTTGGCCTACGTGAAAGACCAGTCCGTGCTTCTGACTGGACTAGTCAATCCGCAGGTCATCAGGACGGCCGAGATGATGGACATGATCTGCCTCGTCTTCGTGCGCAGCAAAAAGCCGACGCCGGAAATGGTGGCTTTGGCGCACGAGCACGGGCTTGTCGTCCTGGCGACTGACAAGCGCATGTACGAAGCCTGCGGCATCCTCTACTCCAACGGACTGACCAGCAAGGGAGTCAAGAAAAGATGAGCGAAGCTCTCACTCTTCACTTTGACGTGAACGGCGAGGACTTCACTTCCGCCGGCCAGGCCTCAGTGCGCTTCAAGAAGAACATGCGCGAACTGGGCGTCGATCCTGAGATCATCAGGAGAGCGTCGATCGCCATGTACGAAGGAGAGATCAACATGGTCATCCACGCCCACGGCGGCGTGGCCGACGTCAACGTTACGGAAGACGCCATCGAGATCATCCTGAAGGATCATGGCCCCGGCATCCCCGACATCGCCAAGGCGATGCAGGAAGGCTACTCCACGGCTCCCGACAACATCCGCTCTTTGGGCTTCGGCGCCGGAATGGGGCTTCCCAACATGAAGCGCTATACCGACGAGATGAAGATAGAATCGACCGTGGGCGTCGGCACCACGGTCACAATGAAGATCAAGCTTAAATAATTTTTCCCGGCATGGAATATCAGCATTCAGTATCCTTAGACATCGAGAAGTGCAAAGGCTGCACTTCCTGCGTCCATCATTGCCCGACCGAGGCGATAAGGATAAGGGACCGCCATGCCGTAATTGACGCCATGCGCTGCATCGACTGCGGCGAGTGCATCAGGATCTGCCCGCACCAGGCCAAGATCGCCCTGCGCGACGACCTCCTCGATCTGCAGCGTTTCAAATGGAAGATCGCTCTTCCCGCTCCCAGCCTCTACGCTCAGTTCAACAATTTGGAGGACGTGGATTTCGTTCTGCAGGGGCTTTTGGACATCGGCTTCGACGACATCTTCGAAGTCTCCAGGGGCGCGGAACTGGTGACGGCCAGGACGAGGCAGTACCTCAAGCTCAGGAAAGGCCCGCGGCCTGTTATAAGCTCGGCCTGCCCCGCCATCGTAAGGCTCATAGGCTTGCGTTTCCCAAGCCTTAAGGAAAACATTTTAGACCTCCTGCCGCCTATGGAGATCGCGGCCGCCATGGCCAGAGAGCAAGCCCTGAAAGACCATCCGGAATTCAAGAAGGAAGACGTCGGCGTCTGCTTCATCTCCCCCTGCCCCGCCAAAATGAGCTACGTTAAGAACGGGCTCCCCGGTTACAAGAGCCAGGTCGACGTGGTGGTCGGATTCAAGGACGTCTATTTCCTGCTCATCAATGAGATGAAATATTCCAGGCGTCCGAAAACGCTTTCCGAATCCGGCATGATCGGCATCGGCTGGGCCGCTTCCGGCGGCGAAGCGATGGCTCTCTTCAACGACGCTTACTTGGCGGCGGACGGCATCGACAACTGCATCCGCGTGCTGGACCGCATCGAGGGCGGCGACTTCCCGAACCTTGAGTTCGTGGAGCTGAACGCCTGCCCGGGCGGCTGCGTAGGCGGCGCCATGACGATGCAGGACCCCTTCATCGCCAAGGCGAGGCTGCAGACTTTGAGGCGCTTCATGCCCGTCTCGCAGAATTTCGTGGACGAGAAGGAAGCTATCCCGGAAAGCTACTTCGTAAAAGACATGGGCAGCTACACGCCCCTGAACCGCCTTTCCGACAACATGGCGGAAAGCATGAGGATGCTGAAAGAGATAAGGGAGCTCAAAGAAGAGCTGCCCGGCTTCGACTGCGGCGCCTGCGGAGCTCCCACCTGCCGCGCTTTCGCCGAAGACGTCGTGAAGGGCAACGCCAGCAAATACGACTGCGTGTTGACGCATTTGGAAGACGTCAAGGCTTATCTGAAAGAACACGAGGGCAAAGCATGACGGTAGCCGAATTCGCTGAAAAATATTCCTTGGAAGTCCTTTCGATGCCCGATCCCTCAAGGGAAATAAAGGGCGGGTACATGGGGGATCTTCTCTCCTGGGTCATGGGCCGTGCGAAAGCCGACCAGGCCTGGATAACCATCATGTCCAACCAGAACATCATCGCCGTGGCCTCGCTTATCGACGTTGCCTGCATTATTTTGGCGGAGGATGTCAGATTGGACGAAAGCATAGTTGAAAACGCCAAAGCCAAAGGCGTGAACGTCCTCGCGGCCAAGAGCCCGGCCTTCGAAGTCGCCTGCGAGATCTGTCACGAAATAAAATGAACCGCTACTACTACGACCTGCACATCCACTCCTGCCTTTCTCCCTGCGCGGAGAACGACATGACGCCCTGCAACATCGCGGGGCTGGCGGCCTTGAACGGCCTCAACATAGTGGCTCTGACGGATCACAACAGCGGCAAGAACTGCCCGGCCTTCTATAAGGCCGCCAAGAATTACGGCGTCATCCCGGTGGCCGGCATGGAACTGACGACCGCCGAGGAAGTCCACCTTGTCTGCCTCTTCCCCACCCTGGAAGACGCCATGAGTTTCAGCGAGGAGATCGACAAGCGCAGGATAAGGGTGAAGAATCGGAAAGACATCTTCGGAGACCAGCTCATCATGGACGAAGAGGACAACGTCTTGGGCGAAGAGGAAGACCTCCTTCCCAACGCCACGACCGTCTCCCTTGAGGAAGCGCCAGGCCTTGTGGAAAAATTCCAGGGCGTCTGCTACCCCGCGCACATCGACCGCGAAGCCAACGGCATCATCGCGATCTTAGGCGAAATGCCGAAAAAACCGGAATTCGCTAGCGTCGAGATCCGCGACCGGGAAAACACCGACTCCTACGTGAAAGAGCATGGATTGGAAGGCAAGACCGTCGTCGTCAGTTCCGACGCGCACATGATAGAGCAGCTGAGGGAAAAGGAAAATTATTTCGAACTGGAAGACGAGCCGTACAGCGGAGACTTCGTGAGAAGATCCCTTTTCAACCGTTTGAGAGGCGTCAAATGAAAGAACTGTCATTGAACATCCTCGACATAGCGGAAAACTCCGTGAAGGCCAAGGCGCCTTTGACGCAGATACTCCTCGACGAGACGGAGACCGTTCTCACGATCTCTATCGTGGACAACGGCTGCGGCATGACGGAGGACGTCGTGAAAAGAGTGACGGACCCCTTCTACACAACGAGAACGACCAGGAAGGTCGGGCTTGGCATCCCTTTCTTCAAGATGGAAGCGGAGATGACGGGCGGCTCTTTCTCGATAGAGTCGAAATCGGAAAGCGAATTCCCCAATGACCACGGCACGATGATAAAAGCGACATTTCATAAAGATCACATAGATTTCATCCCCTTGGGAGACGTTATCTCGACCATTACGACGCTCATCCAGGGGCACCCCGATTCGGACTTTCTCTTCCGCCACGTCTTCCCGGGAGGCGAAGCGTCGCTCGACACGAGGGAACTGAGGAACGAGCTGGGCGGCGTATCGCTCGCGGAATACGAAGTGATCAAATGGATAGACGAATATTTAAAAGAACAATATACATCTAACTAACTTCAACTCAAGGAAAACTTATGAAATCTTTGGCTGAACTTCAAGCAATCAAAGACAAGATGAAAGACAAAGTCGTACTTAGGGAAGGCTCCGCGCAGAAACGCGTGGTGGTCGGCATGGCCACCTGCGGCATCGCGGCCGGCGCCAGGCCAGTATTGAACGCCTTTGTCGAAGGCGTCAACAAGGAAGGCCTTTCCGGCGAAGTTGCCGTCACCCAGACCGGCTGCATCGGCATCTGTCAGTACGAGCCCGTCGTGGAGATCTTCGAACCCGGGAAAGACAAAGTCACTTACGTCAAGATGACCGCCGAGAAAGCGGACCGCGTCATCAAGGAACACCTCAAAGGCGGCAAGGTCGTGACGGAGTACACCATCGCCGCTTTCGCCAAATAAGGAGGAGACTTTATGATTCGTGCACAAGTATTGATCTGCGGCGGCACCGGCTGCACCTCTTCCGGCAGCCACAAGCTGATGGAGTCTTTCGAGACTAACCTCAAAAAGTATGAGTTGGACCAGGAAGTCAAGATCGTGCAGACCGGCTGCTTCGGCCTGTGCGCCCTCGGACCCGTGGTCATCGTCTATCCCGACGGCACCTTCTACTCCCGCGTCACGGAAGGCGACGTGGAAGAGATCGTCTCCGAGCATCTGCTTAAGGGCCGCATCGTCGAGCGCCTCGAATACAAGGACGTGACCGACGAACTGAAGAACAAGGCCGACGTTTCCTTGAACGACACCAAATTCTACCGCGCCCAGATGCGCATCGCGCTTAGGAACTGCGGCGTCATCAACCCCGAGGACATCAACGAGTACATCGCCATGGACGGCTACGCCGCGCTTGGCAAAGTGCTGACCGAGATGAAACCGGAAGACGTCATCCAGACGCTTTTGGACGCCGGGCTTAGAGGCCGCGGCGGCGCTGGCTTCCCCACCGGCATGAAGTGGAAACTGGCTAGAACGCTCGTCAACGACGGCGGACCGAAGTACGTCTGCTGCAACGCCGACGAAGGCGACCCGGGCGCTTTCATGGATCGTTCCGTTTTGGAAGGCGACCCGCACGCCGTCCTTGAAGCCATGGCCATCGCCGGCTACGCGATCGGTTCCAACCAGGGCTTCATCTACGTCCGAGCCGAATACCCCATCGCCGTCAAGCGTCTCCAGATCGCCATCGGCCAGGCCAAGGAGCTCGGCTTGCTCGGCAAGAACATTTTCAACACGGGCTTTGATTTCGACATCGACATCAGGCTTGGCGCCGGCGCTTTCGTCTGCGGCGAAGAAACGGCTCTGATGACCAGTATAGAAGGCAACCGCGGCGAACCGAGGCCTCGTCCCCCGTTCCCGGCGGCCAAAGGCCTCTTCATGCGCCCGACCATCCTTAACAACGTCGAGACCTACGCCAACATTCCTCAGATTATTCTGAAGGGCGCCCAGTGGTTCGCTTCCATCGGCACTGAGAAATCGAAAGGCACGAAGGTCTTCGCCCTGGGCGGCAAGATCAACAACACCGGCCTTGTGGAAGTTCCCATGGG
>JAFYHD010000146.1 GCA_017539325.1 bacterium
GATGTCGCGGCAGATCTTGCAGGGAGTGGCCGCGGGAAGGCCCAGCTTTTTGTAGGCCGTCAGAAGTTCCAGATCGTCGAAGGCGGGGAAGCAAGCGGAAGCGTAGGCCACGAAGGTAAGCTTTCTTTTCGCGGTGACGGCGGGGTCGTGCTGCTTCAAACTTCCCGCCGCGGCGTTCCTAGCGTTGGCGAAAAGCGCTTCACCGTTTTCCTCTCGTTCTTTGTTCAGGCGCTCCAGTTCCTTGAGGGGAAGCAAAACTTCGCCTCTCACGTGGAATGTTCCCTTGGGGGCGTTCTCCAAGAAGAGGGGAATGTTTTTGATGGTCCTTAAGTTCGCGGTGATGTCGTCGCCTTTTTCGCCGTCGCCTCTGGTCGCGCCAAGCGTGAACCTGCCGTCAACGTAAGTTAGGGAGACGGCGAGTCCGTCGTATTTGAGTTCCGCGGAATAGCTGACGCCAAGTCCCAGTTCCCTTATCATCCTCTCGTCGAATTCCCGCATGTCGGAGTAGGAATAAGTGTTGCCAATTGAGAGCATCGGGACGGCGTGC
This sequence comes from bacterium, assembly GCA_017539325.1. GTDB lineage: Bacteria > Auribacterota > UBA3054 > UBA3054 > UBA3054 > UBA3054. The sequence continues at coordinate 548 of JAFYHD010000146.1, forward strand.
TTTAAGGTCTTGAACTCTCCGGCGAGCTCGTTGCCGACTCTTTGGGTGGGGGAGTCGGGGGAATAAAATTCGGGGAACTGTTTTTCCAGTTCTATCAGTTCCGCCATCAGGCGGTCGTAATTCTGGTCGGTGATCTCCGGCGTGTTCTCGACGTAATAGAGCCTGTCGTGGCGCCTGATCTGGGCGCGCAGCGATTCTATCCTGTTTTTGGCGACAAGTTGCTCACTCATTACTCGCGGACTTTAATGACCTGGCCGGCTTTCAGTTCCTGACCGTCGTTCAATTCTTTCAGCTTTTCGGCGCCGAGCCCGAACTTCTTGCCGAGGCTGTAGTAGGTGTCGCCGTTCTGCACGGTGTAGGTCCCGTCGCCTGATTCTTCGGCGCTCTCGGATGTTTCTTTCGTTTCGGGTTCCGCCGCTTTGGTTTCAGGGGCGGCTTCGGCGGGTTCTTTTAGTTTCAAGACCATGCCGGGCTTGAGGCTGTTGTCGCTCATGCCGTTCCATTTCTTGATGTCATCAACTTTGAGCTTGTAATTCCTGGCGATGGCCCAGAGGGAGTCGCCTTTTTTCACGGTGTATTCCGCCGGGGCTTCCTCGGTTTTTCCGAGCACGGCTTCGTCGACTTTGGCGGCGAGCTTGTCGACCGCTTCCTTGGCGGCTTCCTTGGCGGCCTGCTCGACCTGGGCTTTCTGCGCCGCTAATTTTTCCGCTTCTTCCTTGGCGGCTTTTTCAGCGGCGGCCTTTTCGGCGGCCAGTTTTTCAGCCGCTTCCTTAGCTGCTTTTTCGGCCGCTTCTTTGGCGGCCTTTTCAGCCGCGGCTTTCTCGGCCGCTATTTTCTCCGCGGCTTCCTTGGCTGCTTTTTCCGCTTCCTCTTTCTCCTTCGTCATGCCGGAGAGCGCGGCGTCGGCGGTCGTCAAAAGATCGTCGCTCTTCTTCTCTTCTTCCTTGGGGGGATCGGAGACGAGCTTAAGGGAACCGATGTCCGAGAAGTCGTCGGTTTTTGGCTTTGTTTCGGCTGGTTTGGCGGAGGCGGCGTTGGTTGGCTGCTCTTTTTCGACCGCTTCGGTCGGCTTGACAGTCTTCGGAGCGTCCTCTTTTTTTGTTTCAGGCGGCAGAGGCTTGATTATGTTGGAGGGGAAAACTTTTTCCAAAAAGGGGAACCTGTCCCTGAGCTGGTCTTTGAAGGCGAAGCCAAGCACGAGCAGCACGCAGATAAGGCAGGAGAGATAGAACCAGATGTTGGTGTTTTTCTCTTCCCTTACGACGGGCGGTATGTCGTCCACGTGCGTTATGGCGCGCAAAAATTCCTGGTAGTTGGCGTAGCGTTCGGCAAGCGAAAAGGAGAGCGAACGGAAGATGAGGCCTTCCCAGCCTGGCGCGATGTCGCTGCGCATGTTGGAGAGCGAGGCTATTTCGCCCTGCGGGGGAGCGCCCGTCAGCATAAGGTGGCAGATGGCTCCCATGGCGAAGATGTCGCTCTGCACGGTGGGCGTTCCCTGGATCTCCTCCGGGGAGATATAGGCGTCGTCGGGATCGCTGGAAGTCCTGACGGCGGGAAGCCCGATGTCGGTAAGGCGGACGAGCGGCCTGCCGGAATTGGTGCCGCTGCCCTCGACGATCATGATGCCGTGCGGGTTGATGCCGCCGTAGGGGAGATCCGCCGCGGAATGCGCGTAGGTAAGCGCGTCCGTCAATTGCGTAAGGAGATCGGCGATCACGTCCTCTTCCAAAAAGCCCGGGGACTGGTTGAGATATTCCTCGAGATTGAGGCAGTCGCGGTCGTTCCTGCCGCCGACCTGCTTGTAGGCCGCGTATTCCTGGACCGTGTAGAAATAGCCGTCCCTGATCGATCCGCTGGCCAGCTGCGGGACTATCGAGGGATGGTGGAGGCTTTCCCTTTCCCTCGCTATCGCCTGGGCCGCTTCCGCGTAGCGCCCGGGGCTGTAGATTTTAAGCGCGGCCAGTTCGTGAGTCTTTACGTTCTCGGCGATGAACACGCCGCCGGCTCTGCCCTGGCCTAAAAGCATAGAAAGTCTGTACTCGCCGCAGATAGTGCCCTGCCACTCTTTTGGATCGAATTTAGTCATAGTCTCGGATAGATTTGGTAATAATAATTCATTATACTATTATCGCCCGTCCGGTGCCAACACCAAAAATGGGGAGAGGGATTTATATTATCCTATTGAAATAGGATTTCTTATTTGATACCATATTTATCCGGATATTTTGAAAATAAGAAACACAGAGAAATACACAACGATCCAAGGAGACAAAGCAAAATGAACGCCTACGTTCAAAGCGTCATCGAAAAAGTTAAGGCGAAATATCCGCATCAGCCGGAATTCTGCCAGACCGTGGAGGAGGTTTTGACCTCGCTTGAACCCGTTATCGCGAGCGATCCCGCTTACGAGCAGGCTGACATCTTGGGCAGGATGGTGGAGCCCGAAAGAATGTTCACCTTCCGCGTCGTCTGGACGGACGACAACGGAAACGTGCACACCAACACCGGCTACCGCTGCCAGTTCAACGGCGCCATCGGCCCCTACAAGGGCGGTCTGCGCTTCCATCCCTCCGTTTATCCCGGCATCATCCGTTTCTTAGGATTCGAGCAGACTTTCAAGAACGCCCTGACCGGCCAGCCTATTGGCGGCGCCAAGGGCGGCTCCGACTTCGACCCCAAAGGGAGGAGCGACGCGGAAGTGATGCGTTTCTGCCAGAGCTTCATGACGGCCCTCTACCGCTACATCGGTCCGGACATTGACGTCCCGGCCGGCGACATCGGCGTGGGCGGCCGCGAGATCGGTTTCCTCTACGGCCAGTACCGCCGCCTGAAAGGCGCCTTCGAGAACGGCGTCCTGACGGGCAAGGGTCTGACTTACGGCGGCTCCCTCATCCGCCCGGAAGCGACCGGCTACGGCGCGATCTATTACCTCAACGAAGTCCTGAAGCACGAAAAAGATTCCCTTAAAGGCAAGACCATCGTGAGTTCCGGCTACGGCAACGTGACGTGGGGCATTTGCAAGAAAGCCGCCGAATTGGGCGCCAAGGTCATCACCATTTCCGGCTCCCAGGGCTACATCCTCGACGAAGCGGGCGTCACCACTCCCGAAAAGATCGACTTCCTTCTGAAGATGCGCGCCGCCAATGACAAGAACATCAAGGCCTACGCGGACAAGTTCGGCGCCAAGTTCTTCCCGAAAGAGAAACCCTGGGGAATAAAGGGCGACATCGTCATGCCCGCCGCCACCCAGAACGAAGTTGACGTCGCCGAAGCGAAGCAGATCGTCGCCAACGGCACGAAGTACTACATTGAGGTCTCCAATATGCCCACCACCAACGAAGCTCTCAACTACCTGAGAGGCGAGAAGGGCATAGTGGTCGCCCCCTCCAAGGCCGCGAACGCCGGCGGCGTCGGCGTCTCCGCCCTGGAAATGTCCCAGAACAGCGAGCGCCTCAATTGGACCGCCGAGGAAGTGGACGAGAAGCTGGCCGTCATGATGAAGAACATCCACGACGCTTCCGCCGAAGCCGCGGAAGAATACGGTTTGGGCTACGACCTTGTGGCCGGCGCCAACATCGCCGGTTTCAAGAAAGTCGCGACCGCCATGCTGGAACAGGGCCTCTTCTAAGGGGAAGAGGCTCTTGATTTTTAAAAAAGCTTGTGATACTATTATCAGCACCATTTGAAAATTTTCGAAACATTTAACTAAGTAAAAACCAAGTTCATCTATGCCTTCACATCAGCATCGCGTCAAAAGCCTCAAGCAGGCTGCCGTACGTCAGGAACGAAACACGCAGGTCAAATCCCGCGTGAAGACCATGTCCAAGAAAGTCTCTCCCGAGAGCCAGGATCTCGAGAAAGATCTGCGCAACGCTATCTCCACGGTTGCCAAAGCTTCGCAGCTCGGCGTTCTTCATCGCAAGGCTGCCAGCCGTCGCATCTCCCGCTTGGCCAAACGCGCCAACAAGATCCAGGCCGAGAAAGCCTGACTTCTTATCATAGACGTCCCAAAAGGGCCGCATAAGCTTTTGCCTGCCGCGTGTGGGGAAGAACTTGTGCGGTCTTTTTTTATTCGCTAGTAATAAACAAAATAACCATAAGCTTAGAGAGGTCCACCATGAACGACAATGAAAACCCCCTTCTGAACCCCAAGTTCGACATCACCTGCCTGGGCGGCGGGTACAAGAAACTCTCCAACAAGGAATATAGCCTCGCCACCATCTGCACGCAGGGCGGCTGGCAGCCCGTCAACGGCGGCCCCAGGGCTCTGCCTATCTTCCAGAGCACGACCTGGCGCTACGCCACCAGCGAGGAGATGGGCAAGCTCTTTGACCTGGAAGCCACCGGCTACTTCTACACCAGGCTGCAGAACCCGACCGACGACGTCGTGGCCAACAAGATCGCCGACCTTGAGGGCGGCATCGCGGGCGTCCTGACCGCTTCCGGCCAGGCCGCCAGCTTCTTCTCCATCTTCAATATCGCCTCCGCGGGCGACCATGTCATTAGTTCCGCCTCCATCTACGGCGGAACGCTTAACCTCTTCGCCGTCACTTTGAAGAAGCTCGGCATCGAGGTGGAGTTCGTGGACCAGGATCTTCCTGAAGAAGAGTATGACAAATATTTCCGTCCCAACACCAAGGCGGTTTTCGGCGAAACTTTGACGAACCCCAACGTGAAAGTCCTGGACATCGAGAAGTTCGCCCGCATAGCCCACAAGCACGGCGTGCCCCTCATTGTGGACAACACCTTCCCGACGCCCATCAACTGCCGCCCCATCGAGTTCGGCTGCGACATCGTCATCCACTCCACCACGAAGTATCTCGACGGGCACGCCTGCGCGACCGGCGGCATTGTCATCGACTCCGGCAATTTCGACTGGGACAAGCACGCTGACAAGTTCCCCGGCCTCACCACCCCGGACGAGAGCTACCACGGCCTCACCTACACCAAGGCCTTCGGGAAACTGGCCTACACTATCAAGCTGGTGGCCCAGCTCATGAGGGACATCGGCGCCCAGCAGGGCCCGATGAACGCCTTCCTTCTGAACCACGGCCTCGAGACGCTGCACCTCCGCGTGCCCAGGCACTGCGAGAACGCCCAGAAGGTCGCTGAGTTCTTGGAATCCAGGCCGGAAGTGGAATGGATCAACTATCCCGGCCTTAAGAGCAGCCCGGACTACGAACTAGCCAAGAAGTACCTGCCCAACGGCAGCAGCGGCGTCATAGCCTTCCGCGTGAAGGGCGGCCGCAAGGAAGCCTCGGAATTCATCGACCGCTTCAGGTTCATCGGCGTGGAAACGCACGTGGCCGAGAACAGGACGATCGTTCTGCATCCCGCCAGCCATACGCACCGTCAGCTGACGGACGAGCAGCTGGAAGCCGCCGGCATCCCGGTCGGCCTTATCAGGCTCTCCGTGGGCCTCGAGGATGTCAACGACATCATCGCCGATCTCAAGCAGGCCTTCGAGAACAAATGATCAGGTAAGCAAAAAAACAAAAAAGCGCGCCTTACGGCGCGCTTTTTTGTTTGTCATAAGATCGTCTTTATCTGGCTTTCTTCCAGCCAGCCGGCTTGGCTTTGCCCTTCCTCCTGGTTTACCAGGATCTTTTTCCAATTGCCCTGCGATCTCGTCACCTTGACTTCCGAGCCTGATCTCAGAACGAAGATCTCGGTGTAGGAGGCGTCGGGACCGGCGTGGATCTTCGCTTCCTCAGCCGTTACGACGCCCTGATGCGTGGCGTCATAGTATTTGTAGGAGGCGGACGCGAAGAAGACGAGCGTCAGGACGAGAAAGACCAGGGCTAACTTCTTGGCGACGCTTCTTACGCTCCCGTTCTTGGAGAGAATGAAAACGCTCAGGACAAGCCAGAGGATGATCCAGAAGATCAGGGCCAGCTTAGCCTGTTCCTGAAGCCCGAGGTAGAAATAGAGGAAGAAAAATGATCTCAGAGCGGAGGGAACTTCCTTCCTCGCGATGTTGTCCTCGGTCTGGCTCAGGGCGCGTTTTAAATTGGCGGAAGTGTCGGCGTCGCGGGGAGCGAAGAGCTCCGCTTTCCTGTAATAGGCGATGGCGTTGCCAAGGTCGCCAGTCTTGTAGTAGGCGTTGGCGAGGTTGTAGCTCAAAGCGGGGGAGGAGAGTCCTTCCTGCGCCGAACGGTTGTAGCACGCTATGGCTTCCTGGTAATTCTGGTTCGTGTAGGCGGAGTTTCCCTGGGCGAAGTATTTCGCGGCCTCAAAAGAGCCGGCCCGCGCCGCTAAGGAAAGGCAGAAGGTCAAAATGATCGCTATGATATTTTTCATTTCAAAGTCCTCCTTAATTCTTTCAAGAGACGGGAGGTGTCGGAGAGCAACTGGTCGTTGTCGCACTTCGGGCCGTAGTTGCCGGCGAAGCGCGCCATCTCTATCCTTGTCATGAGATCCTGCCATTCTTTCTTCAATTCAGCGTCCTCGATGGTGTCGGCGGAAATTGAGCCCTTGGGGAGATCAAGGGTGTCGGCGACGTAATCGTTGAGGGCGGCCGAGAGGCAGCCGCAGAAGTCTTTGATGGCTTCCGGCTTTCCTTTGAGTTTTTTGGCTTTCTTGAGATTCTGCTCGGCTTTCGAGTAAGCCTGGCTTTTTCTCTTGAAGCTCGGGTCTTCCTCTTTGGAGCGCCTGAGGGCGAAGAGCGCGCAGAGGATAAAGAACGCGGGAGGGATCAGCGCGGCCGCGAGCAGAAGCTTTCTGTTGCGTATGCTGTCGAGCGCATCGTCGCCGCTTTCCAGCTTTATGCCGAAGATGTCCTGGTTTAGGATCTTGATGGCGGGGGAGGCGCCCCTTTGGATCGGGATGGCCTCGGAGACGGTCACCTTCTGGCTCTGCGCGGACTTCTCGACGGTAAGCGGGAAGGGCCCGGCGGTTAAAGTCTGGTAATCGTTCTTGGCGGTGTCGAAGTACGAGAAGGAGACGGCCGGCAGTTCCGTTATCTCGGAACTCAAGGGCACCCACATCTGGCTGTAAGTCTTGATGCCTTTCAATTGCCCGTCCGCCACGCTCGTCTTCTTGTCGACTACGGGATCGTAGACCGTGAAGCCAGTAGCGTTGGTGCTGGCAAGATCGACGACGGCCTGGTCTATGTTGCCGATGCCGGTCAGCGTCAGCTTAAGCGTGACAGGCTCGCCTTCCTTGACCTTTTTGGGCGTGACTTCGGCCGAGAGGGCGAAACGCCCGACGGCGCCTTTGAAATCTTTCGGTTTGTTCTGAGTGGGAAGAGTCTTGACGTTGATGGCCAGAGGCTCGGAAACGACGTTCTTCTCGACCGTGCGGTAGCGCTGGAAAAGGCTGAAGGGATCGTCGAAGGGATCTCTGGAGCGGCTTCTGTTGGCTATGGGAACGTTAACCGCTACGCGCATGCTGGCGGGACCGATAGAGAGCTTGCCGGCTTTCAGGGGGATTATGAGTTTCTGAAAGCGCAGGTAGTTGTAGATCTGGCCGCGGTAGCGCTGGCGGTCCTGCTGGTACTTGCCGATGTCCTGGACGTTGAAGCCGGTGAACTGCAGCTCCGGCTGGCTGGCGTCGGAAAGGTTGACGTCTTTGTAGTAGAGCGTGATCGTTAGGAAGATCTGTTCGCCTAAGAAAGTGTTCGTCGTGCTGGCGTCCAGTTCCAGGAAGAGTTCGCCGCCGGTTTCCGTCGTGGCGGGGGAGTTGGCCGAGCTTTTCCTGGCCTCGCTTACGTCGATGGTGATCTTCGGCAGATTGTAAGTCTTGCCGTCGACCTTCACTTTCGATTCGCCGATCGTCAGCTTACCGGTTCTCACGGCCTGCAGTTCGTAGCTGAATTCCTGCGAGGAGGACTGCACGCCGTTTACGATGGAGATGTTGCTGCTCTGGCTCGGCCCCATGATGACGCGGAAACCGTCCATTTCGCCAAGCGTGGGCGGCGAGGCGTTCTTGGCGTTCTCCACCGTGACAGTGTAGCGCAAGGACTCGTCCATGCTGATGGCTCTGCGGCTGCAGCTGGCCGAGACTTTAGGTTCGGCCAGCGCGCAGACCGCGAACATCAGGGTTAGGAAAAAGACTTTAATTTTCATCGTATTTTTCATAGGGGAATATTTTACCAGTTTTTGTCAACAGGCACGATCGCTCCGGGCATTTTTTTGCGGTTCTTTTCCTTGTCGGAGTTGTCTTCCTCGAAAGCGCGGAGCATCTGCTCGGCCTGTTCCTTGGTCATCTCCTCGCTTTCCTTCTGATCCTGCGGCTGCTGCTGTTGCTGCTGCTGATCCTGGTTTTGCTCCTGATTCTGCTGCTGATTTTGATCCTGCTGGTCCTGTTGATCCTGCTGATCTTCCTGCTGCTGGTCCTGCTGGTCTTGCTGATCCTGGTCTTGATCCTGATTCTGGTTGTCGTTCTGTTGCTGCTGCTGATTCTGCTGCTGCTTTTCGTTGTTCTTCTGGTCGTCGTCCTCGAATTCCTTCCTCGCCTTGATAAAATTGTCCAGAGCGACGAACTGGTTCGTGGGCGCTTCAGTTATGAGGGATCTGAGCTTTTCTTCAGCGGTTTTGGAGGCGGCGGAACCAAGCTTTAAGAATTCCACGGCGTTCGTGATCTTCATGGCGAGCGTCTTGGTGCTGGCGACAGGGAGGGCTTCTTCTTCGCCTTCCGCTTTTTCCTCGCCTTCATTTTCATCTTTTTGTCCGCTGCGAGACTTCAGTTCCTTGACGATCTCCTGGCCGATGGAGTTGAACTTGTCGGCGCATTCCTTCAAGGCGGGAGCGTCTAAGAGCGAGAGGTCGATGGAGAGGTCGTAGAAGTTGTTGAAGACTTCCGCGCAGCGCCCGGCCAGATCGTTGACGTAGGGCGAAACGTTTTCCGAAACGAGGCCGACAGCGGTCGCCCTGGCTTCCTGGAAGCGGTTGGAGAGAGCCTGGAAGACGTCCGTCTGGGGAACGCCGCCCTTTATGCACTGGCTGAGGCCTTGGCCGACGTTCGCGAAAGCTTGGTAGAGGTTGACCAGCGCTTCGTTTTCCGGCGTCTGCTCGAGGCCCTGCTGCACCGGCGCTTCGCCTGTGGACTGCAGCCTTTCCGGCGGCAGGTTGGTGAAGAGCGCCTGGAAACCGACGATCAAGTAGTCGGCTTTTTCGGAATGGGCGTACTGGTTCGTCATGATGCCGCTAAGGAAGTCGGGCGGGATGTCATTGCTCTTTTCGAGGCTCTTTACGGTCTTTAAGAGCGTCAGGTTCTGCGCTCTGATGAGCGCTTCGAGTTCTCTCAGAAGCTTCTGCAGGGGATCTTTCTCCTGCTCGTCCTTCTGCTGGCTCGCCAGCTCTTTCATCAGTCTCGTGACGTACTCGATGTTGGCCTTGGTGTCCTCGTCGTCGCGGTCAAGTTCGTTGGCTCTTTTGTAGCTCTCCAGGGATTCTTTCAGTTTGCCCTGGCGGAAGAGGCAGTTGCCGATGTTGTAATGGCACTTGGCTTCCAGGTCTTGAGAGGCGCCGCTGGCGGCTCTCTGGAAAGCGGAGATCGCTTCGTCGTATTTTTCAAGGCGGTAGCAGGCGAGACCGGCGTTGTAGTTCGCTTCCGGATTGTCGGGGGCGTCAATCTGCGCGTCGGCGTATTTCTGTTCGGCTTCCTGGAAATTTCCGTCCTTGAAAGCCCTGTTGCCGTCGGCGATCTTGGAGGCTAGCTCTTTGCTTTCGGCGGCGCTGAGATCATTTGCTAAGCTTAAAAGCGAAAGCGCGAAGAGTAGAAGTATGTTTTTCATTTTCATGCGGCTTCTCCTTCTTTAGCTGATTTCCTCTGGCCGTCTTTTACAACGGACTGCAGGAAGAAGCAGAAAAACGCGGCGCACAAGGGCCACTGGAACCTGTGCTCGTAGTGCTTCTTCTTGGAAGAGTCGAGCTCCTTGGTGTCCATGTTCGCGATCCTTTTCGTATAGATGGCGTCAAGCTCAAGCCCGGAAGCGACGGCCTGGGCGTAGGCGCCGCCCGTTTCCAGCGCGATCTTCTGGAGCGTCTCTTCGTTGAGTTTGGAGAGCACCTGGTTGCCGTTTCGGTCTGTGATGTAGGTCTTGCGGCCCTTCTCGTCCGTGATCTGGATGGGGCTGCCGCTGGGCGTTCCGATGCCGATGCAGAAGATCTTGACGCCTTTTTCCTTGGCCATCTTTATGGCGTTGTCGAGGTCGCCCTGGAGGTTCTCGCCGTCCGTTATGAGGATGAGCGCCCTGGTGTTGCGTTCGTTGCCCTCGAAGGCGTTGACGGATTTTATGATGGCTTCGCCGATCTGCGTTCCGCCCTTCGGTATGAGCGAGGGGTCGAGTTCACTTAGGAACATCTTGGCCGCGCCGTAGTCCAAGGTCAGGGGGCACTGCACGAAAGCGCTGCCGGCGAAGGCGACCAGGCCTATGCGGTCGCCCTGCATGATCTGCATAAGGTCTAAGATCGCGCGTTTGGCGCGCTCAAGCCTACTTGGCGCTATATCCTGCGCCAGCATGCTTCTCGATACGTCCACGGCGACTATGATGTCGCGGCCTTCTCTTTTCATCTCCTCCCAGGTGTAGCCCCACTTCGGTTCCATGAGGGCGAGGACCAAAAACGTCAGGCCGAAAAGGAAGAGGAAGATCTTGAGCACTCTTCCGCCCGCGCTTCTGGTCGTGAGCTTGTCGAGCATTTCCCTGGAGGCGAATTTTTCCAGCATGGCGCTCCTTTTGCGGTCTCTGTAGAAGAGGAAGACCGCCAGGGCAATCACGATCCAGAGAAGGTGTATGTAATAAAGTTTTTCAAAGTACATTTTTTTCTCCTTAAGGCAGTTTTTGGAATCTGGTAGCCAAAAGCAGAGTTTCAATGATAAGAAGCGCGGCGGCCGCGAAGACCAGACCCGGGAATCTTTCTATCCATTCCATGTAGGTCAGGGATTCCGTTTTGGTCTTCTCCAATTGGTCTATCTCCTTGTAGATCTTTTCAAGCGAGGCTTTCTCGGTGGCGCGGAAATACTGGCCGCCCGTGGTCTTTGCGATCTCTTTCAAAAGATCCTCGTCGATCTCGACGGGGACCTGCTGCAGGATCTTACGGCCGAAGAAGTCGGTGCCGGGGACGGGCGCCATGCCTCTCGTGCCGGCGCCTATGGTGTAGATCTTGATGCCGAGGGCCTTGGCGCTCTGCGCGACGGCCAAGGGCGCCATCTTGCCGGCGTTGTTCATACCGTCGGTCAGAAGAACGACCACTCTGCTCGTGACGCTGGAGTCTTTCAGCCTCAAAAGCGCCGTGGCAAGCGCGTCGCCGATGGCGGTCGCGCTCTGGTCGGCCATGCCGATCTCGCACTGCTCGAGGAGCTGCAGGAGCGTTCCGTAGTCGAGAGTAAGCGGGCACTGCGTGTAAGCGTCGGCGCCGTAAACGACGAGGCCGATGCGGTCGCTCGATCTGTGCTTGATGAAGTCGGCGGTCACTTCTTTGACGACGTCGAGCCTGTTGCGGTCCTTGGCCAGGTCTTCCGCGATCATGGACCCCGAGGTGTCGATGGTCAGCATGATGTCGATGCCTTCCGTCGTCACTTTGGTGTCCTCTTTGCCTTTCTGGGGGCGGGCCAGGGCGATGGCTAAAAGCGCCACGGCGGCCACTCTCAGAAGGACGATGAAGGGGCGGAGCTTGACGGCCAGCGTCGGCCTTATCCTTTTAAGCAGGCTGATGTCGGAGTATCTGACGCCGGCTTTTCCTTTCTTGCTCAGCGCGTCCCAAAGGATCACGGGGATGAGCAGCAGAAGCAAGAGCCAATATGGGTCGTGAAGGATCATTGCTTTCCTCCTTCTTCTTTTTGTTCAGCGGTCTCCTTGGTCTGCTCGATGAAATTTTTGATGTTGTCAGTGGCTTCCTTCGCCAGTTCCGCGGAGGTCTCGCTCTTGGCGAATTTGATCATGTCGCATTCGCCCAGGAAGGAGCGGAGCATTTCCCTCTGTTCATAACTGAACTTGGGGTCCTGCCTCAAGACGGCGAGGAATTCTTCCGTGGTCAGTTCCGGAGCGCGGATCTCGAATCTGTCTTCAACGTAAGTTCTCAAAACAAGCGAGAGACGGCTGAAATATTCTTTGTAAAGTTCTTTTTCCAAGAGCCCCTCGGCGAGGAGGGCCTCCAGGGCGGCAAAAGCTTTGACGTGCGCGGGCACCGGCGGGGGAGCGGCTTTCTCTTTCTTCCTTCTAAGGCAGAGAAGCAGGACGAGGGCGACGGCGGCCAGCGAGGCGAGCACGATGATTATTTTCGTTCTGTTCTTTTCCTTGAGGAGCAGCTCGACCACGCCCTTGATGTCCCTGATGTCGTCCATCTCTCCTTCCTTCGCGATGGAGACTACTTCCACGCAGAGAGCGGAACTATAGAGCGTGTTGGTGTTGCCGTTTATAACGAAATCGACTTTCGCGGGCGGGATCTCGTAGACGCCGGTCAGGTAGGTCTCGAGTTCGTAGGTCTGTTTTTTGACGACGCGGCCGCCCGGCAGCGTTTCATCCGGCAAATTCTCCCAGTCGTGGATCAGAAGGCTCTTTATGGGCGCCAGGTTCTCGGCGAAATCGGGCATCGCGACGTCGATGTTAGTCAGGGCGTTGACGGAGATGGTGTATTTCACAAGGTCTCCTACCCTGACCTGCGGCCTGTCGACGAAGACGTTCACCGCGACGGGGTCGCTGGTCTCATGGCCTGTGAATTCCGCCTTCTTCTTCTGGCAGCCAAGTAGTGCCGCGGCGAAAAGTGTTAGCAGAAAAAATTGACGCATGTTATTTTTCCTCCTGCTTCTCGACCTTCGCTTCCTCTTTCACTTCTTTTTTCTCTGTTTCTTTCTCCGCGAGACTGGGGTCAAGCTCGGTGTATCTCTTCCTGGCCGCGGCCGCCTCTTTCTGGCGTCCGAGCTTCGTTAGGGAATCGACCACTCTTTTGGGAACGTCCTTGTCGTTCGCGAAGGTGGGGTCAAGAGCCTCGGCGCGGTAGTAGTAGGCGACGGCGTTGGCGAAATCGAGCTTGTCGTAATAGATGTTGCCGATAGTAACACAGACGCCGGGCCTTTCCTTGGCCGGGATCTGATAATCGCTGAGATATTTCTGCAGCTCTTTGGCGGCCTGCAGGTCGAGCCCTTTGGTCCTTAAGGTTACGGCGAGCGCCCTCTGCTGCTCAGCGGTCCAGTTCTCCGCCTTAGGCGGGAAGTAGAGCCTGTAGGCGATCAGAAGGAGCAGTATGAAGCAAAGTATCTGTATGAAGGAAATAATTTTTGACATAAGTTTAGAAAATGGTTTTTTCCCGGCGTTTGAAGAAGCGGACGATCTCGTCGGCGTAGTTGGCGCCCGTCGAGACGCGCATGGAATCGACGCCCGAAGAGGTGAAGTTCCTGTCGCGTTCCTCGTTCCTCATGAGCGAGAGTTTTTCCAAGGTGCGGCGGACTTTGCCGTCGTAAGTGTCGACCGTTATGGCTTCGCCGGTCTCGGCGTCCTCTAAAGTGATGAGGCCTATAGGCGGGAGAGAGCTTTCCCTCGGGTCGGAAACGGCGACCGGGATGAGGTCGTGGCGCTTGCTGGCGAGGTTGATGGGCTTCTCAAAGCCTTCGCACAGAAAGTCCGAGATAAGGAAGACCACGGCTTTCCTACGGCAGACCTTGTTGAGGAAGTCAAGCGCGGAGCCGACGTCCGTTTTGGAACGCTCGCTCTTCTTGAAGCCCAAGACTTCCCTTATCACTCTCAGAACGTGGGAGTGGCCTTTCTTCGGCGGGATGTAGAGCTCGATCTGATCGGTGAAGATGATCAGCCCGACGCGGTCGTTGCTTCTTATGGCGGTGTAGGCCAGAAGGCCCGCGATCTCCGCGGCGATCTCGTTCTTGCTTTTCGTCAGAGATCCGAAGGCGCCGGAAGAGCTCGCGTCCACCATCAGCATGACGGTCAGCTCGCGCTCCTCGACGAAGCGCTTCACATACGGCACGCCGGTCCTGGCCGTGACGTTCCAGTCGATGGTCCTGATGTCGTCGCCGGGCTGGTAGAGCCTGACTTCGTCAAACTCCATGCCGCGCCCTTTGAAGGCGCTTTTGTATTCGCCGGCCATGACTTCGGTCACCTGATGGCTGGTCCTGATCTGGATCTGGCGGACTTTCTGGAGCAGTTCTTTGGATAACATCTTAATTTCTCCTTAAGCAAAGGGAAAATTTATCAGGGCACCTGCACTTCGTCGAAGATCTTCTGGACGAGGTCGTCGGAGGTCATGCCTTCCGCTTCCGCTTCGTAGCTTACGATGACTCTGTGGCGCAGCACGTCCGGGCCGACGGACTTGACGTCCTGCGGCGTGACGAAGCCGCGTCCCTGCAGGAAGGCGTGGGCCTTGGCGGCGATCGTTAAGGCGATGGTCGCGCGGGGAGAGGCGCCGTACTGGATGTAGTCTTTGAAGGGGAGCTTGTAGGCTTCCGGCTCTCTGGTGGCGAAAATGATGTCGAGGATGTAGTCGCTGACCTTCTCGTCGATGTAAATGGAATCGACTATCTTTCTCGCTTCGAGGATCTCTTCCGGCGTGATTATCTGGTTGACTTCGCACTTCACGTTGGTACTAGCCATGCGTTTCTGGATCTCCTTTTCCTCTTTCTTGTTGGGGTAGGTGATCCTAAGCTTCAGCATGAAGCGGTCGACCTGAGCTTCCGGCAGGGGATAGGTGCCTTCCTGCTCGATGGGGTTCTGGGTCGCTAGAACGAGGAAGGGTTCGTCCAGGGCGAAGGACTGGTCGCCGATCGTGACCTGGTGTTCCTGCATGGCTTCCAGGAGCGCGCTCTGCACTTTGGCCGGGGCGCGGTTAATTTCGTCGGCCAGGATCAGATTAGCGAAGATCGGGCCTTTCTTGGTCTTGAAGGAGCCGTCCTTCGGATCGTAGATCATGGTGCCGATAAGGTCGGCGGGCAGAAGGTCTGGCGTGAACTGGATGCGCTTGAATTCCGCTTTCACGGCCTTGGCGAGCGTAGTCACGCACAAAGTCTTGGCCAATCCCGGAACGCCTTCCAAAAGAATATGCCCGTTGGACAGCAGCCCGATAAGAAGCCTGTCGATCATGTAGCTCTGTCCTACGATGGTGTTCGAGATCTCCTGGCGCAGCACGGAAAATTTGGCGCTGGCGGACTGCACCTGTTCCTGGATCTGTTTAACGTCTGTATTCATGTTTTCTCCTTTTAGATGTAAAGCTCATCCGTTTCCTTTTGACGGTTGGGCTTGTTACGGATTAATAATTCTTTCAAAAAATCATAGGCGCGCTTTTCCTCCATGGCGGAGGGCTCGTAGCCGGCGTAGCGCACGTTGAAGCAGAGGGCGCAGACCTCTTTGGCGGTCCTCAGCATCCTCTGGTCAACGCTCATTTCCTTCGCTTCCTTTTCGCCGAAGGAATCGAGGTCGGCTATGGAATATTTGGCGCGCAGGTAGTTTCTGATCAGGCTTTCGCACTTTCCGAAGTAGGCGGCTTGCTCGCCCTTCAGTCTCAGCTCCTTGCTTTCCTCCAGTTTCGCGAGGTATTCTTCCTCGAGATTCTGTTCGGGAAGCGCTTCAACTTTCTTCGCGCCCTTCTTTCTGATGACGAGGAAAACCAGCGCGGCAACAAGGACGACGGCAAGGGAAACAGCGATGACGAGCCAGGGGAGAGCGGCGCCCCTTACGTTCAAAGTCACGCCCGCCAGATCGGAGCTAGCGAATTCGCTGTCCTTCAATCCCCGCGACATGACCTCGATGAGGCCGGTCTCGACGGAGGACCCGGGAGCGTTCGTGACCAAAAGATCGATGACGTAGGTCGCGGTGTGCTGGACCCCGCCGACGCCCGGCTTCGACTCGTTGTAGCTGACGATGTCTTTAATCAGGGCGCCTTTCAGTTCCTTGAAGCGGGGAGTGCGCACGGAGATCGTCTCATAGCCGGTCCAGGTGGCCGTCATCTTAAGCTGCGTGCTCTTCTGCGAGACGACGTTCGTGCTCTCGGGCAGGATCTCCCAAATTACTTCCGAATGGACGCTCAGCGCCAGAAGGAAGACCGCCAGTATGTAAGAAATGTTACGCATGCCGGATATATTGCAAAAATCGTGCCAATAATTAACCAACTATGTTTGAGTAATTTAATAAATTGGCCTCGCTGGGTTTTGTCAAAATGACAAAGCGAAGTGAATGTATTTAATCTATAAAAAAGGCTGTTTTTTAAGGATATTTATATATAGTTTGCTTTTGCGTATCATTGTTACCGATTAAGATAATCCTTTAAACATCCGTTAACCAAAACCAACGAGGTTATTATGAAACGAGTTCTTATAGCTTTGCTGCTCCTGGTCTGCGTTCCGGTTTTCGCCGGCGTCGTCTATCAGGAAGATTTTGAAAGCTACGAAGTGGGCACCCAGATGGCCGAACAGGAAGGCTGGGAATTTTACAACGATTACAAAGGCAACACTACGGTGGTGACCAACGCTCCCAATATCGAGTCCAAGGCCATGGAACTGAGCCAGTCTTTGGACGGCTCCACCGAGTACGTCATGGTCCTGACTCCGACCTTCGACGCCAAGCCTGAAAGTATCTTCAAAGAGGTCACCAAGGTCTCCACGAAAGTTGTCTCCAGTTCCGGCACCGATCTTTTCGCGCTCTATGACAAGAACATGAACCGCTTCTTCTATCTGCATCTGAACGCGGTGGACGGCTTGATGGCTTCGAACCCGGGCGGCGTTTCCTTTGATAATTTCAACTCCGACGGTCTGACCCCCAACGAGATCTCTTTCGTTTTCGACCATCTCAACAATCAGATCACGTCTGTGACCTGCAACGGCGAGACTCAGGAATGCGCCATTATGCTGGAAACCACCTGCGAACAGCCGTGGAGACTGCGTCTTTCCACGTATCTTGGCAGTTTGGTCGAAGGCGCCGCCGGCACCTACTATGACTACGTTACGGTCGAGAATGTGAACCGCGCCGAAGAGCCCACCATCTTCTGCGACAGCGACGCGGTCATTCCTCTTGATTCCACCAGCGCGGAGTTCACGCTCTTCAACGGCGGCCCCGAAGGCGAGATCAACTTCAGCGTCACGACCGACGCCGATTGGCTGGAAGTCACTCCCGACAGCGGCACCTTCACCGACTCCACCGCCCTTACCCTGAAGGCCAAGGAAGACATGCCCGACGGCTTCTACCGCGGCAGCATGACCGTCTCCGGCGGCGCCGGCGAACCGAAAGTGGTTTCCGTCATGTGCTCGAAAGGCAACGTTATCTTCGAAGAAAAATTCGACGATATGGAAGACGGCTCAATCGTCGGCCAGCGCGGCTGGACGCTTGACATGGGCGAAGTCATCGTCACCAACGCCTACGATTGCAGCGGCAAATGCATGTTCATTTATGGCGCGGGCGGCAACAACGCCTGCAGCATGTACCTGCCGGAAGCTTGTTGGTATGAAAACCTTGTGGTGAAGGTCTCCTACGACGTGTATTGGCCTGTCGACGGCACGGCCACCGACGTCTGCATGCTGCAGAAAAACAGCCACGAAAAGTTTGAAAACTACGTTTCGAGAGACGACAGCGGCGAAGGTTTCAAACTGGTGAACATCCAGAAGCAGAGCGGCGCCAAGAGCATCAAGAATTTCCCCCTCGCCTCCTATGACAAGTGGGTCACGGTCGAATACACGATCGACCTCCAGGCCAACATGCTTCTCAGTTTCGGCTGGGACGGCGCCATCACCAACTTCAACAACTTCCAGCTGAAGAAACCCGAAGTGAATTTCTACAATTCCTGGGGATATGCCGTTTGGGATAACGCCAACGGTGTTCTTGAATGCAATCACGGCATCGACAACTTGAAGGTCGAAAGAGTCGAAAGGGAAGCGGATCCTACTTTGATCGTTCCCATGTCCGCCTCTGTCGGCGTTAACGAAAGCGCCGCAATCACCGTCTTGAACGGCGGCAAAGGCACCTTCGACTATACGGCTGAAGTTCTCGATCTTCCCGAGAACGTCACCCTTGATCCAAGCAGCGGAACCGTTGAGGAAACTCAGGAAGTGACGCTCACCGTTGACAGGGAAGGCTTAGAGGACAACTACTATCGCACCAGAGTTGTGTTCAACGCCGGCGAAGCCGGATGCGCCACCACCATCGTTTCCTTTGTGGTAGGCGGCGTTTATTACTCCGCCGACTTTGAAGAACCGTTCTTCACGCTTGGTGACTTTGCCGGCCAGGACGACTGGGGCGACAACAACCCCGGCGCCAACGTTGCCTACGTCCTCAGCACCAACGACAACCAGACCGTGATGATCGAGATCGGCGGCGGTTACGGCGGCTACTACCATAGCCTTGACGTGCCCGCCAACAACCTCGTCAGATTCGACTGCGACGTCTTCCTCCCGCCCGCCATCTTTGAAAGGGAAGATCTGATCGGCAGGGAAGTCATTTACTTCAAGCAGAACAGCATGTACTCTTCCGCCGCTGACATCACGCTGGACATCGACTTCATGGACGGCGTTCCCATTGTTTACGGTCTCGACCACGCCAACGACTACATGTTCTCGACGACCGAGTACGCTGAGGATTGGATGCACGTTTCCTACGTCATCGACTACAAGGAAGGCTTGCTCACGGAATTCACCATCGACGACAATTCCGAATATCCCGTGGACGCCTACATCAATGACTCGTACAAAGGCGCCGGCTGCAACCTCTTCTGCCTGTGCGTCACCTATCAAGGCAACATCCAGTTCGACAACGTCAAAGTCAGCGTTGTTCCTGAACCGGCTGTCTTAGGCTTCCTCGCTCTCCTTGCTCTGGCTCTCATCAGACGCAAATAAAAGAGCGCTTCTCTAACAAAAAAAGGCCCGGCCCATGCCGGGCCTTTTTTTGTTATTAATGTATAATTATCTTGGTTTTTTTAAGGTATTAATTTTCAAGGTCTTGTTTTGTATAATCTTAGGTACAAATCTGTGGAAATTTTTAATCAACGAACAAAAGGTGTTTTAATGAAACAGCTTCTTATCCTTTTTCTCTTCGGCGCGCTGTCCCTCGCCGCTGAAACGGTGATCCTTGAGGAGAACTTCGAAAGTTACGAAGTCGGAACTCAGATGTCCGAACAGGAAGGCTGGGGAATTTTGGGCAACTTCACCGGCAACACCACGGTCGTCACCGGCATTTCCGGATTTAGCGGCAAGTGCATGGAAATGAGCAGGTCCGAGGACGGCAATCCCAACGATGTGGTGGTGATGATGCCGGGCGCGGATCTTGTTCCGGCGGATCCTTTGAAAGAGCTCACGAAAGTCTCGCTTTCCTTCGTCTGCTCCACCGAAAACGATATGATAGCGCTGCACGACGCCAACGGCAACCCCTTCTTCTATCTCCGCTGCAACTCAGTGAACGGCGCGTTGGTCAGCGTGCCTGGCGGCGTTTCTTTCAGCAATCTCTACAAGGACGGCCATACTCCCAACACCTTCTCAGTGATCTTGGACTTCAACGATAAAAAGGCCGTTGAAGCAACTTTGAACGGCGTTACGCAGGAATGCGCCGTCGAGTTCTCCGGCAGCTGCGTGATGCCCACCAGGCTGTACTTTTACGTGCAGCTCTCCACCATGCAGGAAGGCTGCACCGCCTCCTATTTCGACGACATCCTGATCCAAACCATTCCCCGTCCCGCCGGCCAGGCCATCATCTGCGACGACAGCGCGCTTATTCCACTCGACAAGACCGAGGCGCAGTTCACCGTAAAGAACGGCGGCGAATCCGACATCACCTTCACGGTGACATCCGACGACGAGTGGCTGGCAGTTACGCCTGACAGCGGCACCTTCAGCGACAGCCAGACGCTTACGCTCTCCGCCAAGGAAGGCTATCAGGACACTTTCCGCCGCTGCAACATGACAATTGACGGCGGCTTGGCCGGAACGAAAGTCGTTTCCGTCATGTACCAGGGCGGCAACATCATTTTCAAGGAAGACTTCGATTCCATGACGGACGGCACCATAGTAGGGCAGCGCGGCTGGACGCTTGACGTCGGCGACGTGGTCATCACCAACGCCTACGAATGCGAAGGTAAGTGTATGTTCCATTATCTCTCCGGCGGCAACAACGGCTGCAGCATGTATCTGCCGCAGCCCTGGTATGAGAACATGATCGTAAAGGTCAGCTACAAGCTCTATTGGCCCAGCACCAGCGGCGCCACCGGCGTCTGCCCGCTGCAGAAAGATTCCGGCACCACGGAAAAATTTGAGGCCGGCTACGTGCCCGACAACAGCGGCGAAGGCTTCACACTTTCCTACATCAACAAGCTGAGCGGCGGCAGCACGGTCGCCAAATCCATCCGCGATTTCCCGATCGCTCCCTACGACCAGTGGGTGCCGATCGAGTACACCCTCGACCTGCAGACGCAGAAACTTCTCTCTTTCGGCTGGGACGGCACAATTACGAACTTCGTGAACTGGTCTCTGCCCAACCCCTCCTGCAATTACTTCTGCTCCTGGGGACACGCCGACTGGGATCCCACGGGCCCCACCGCGCTCCACGCCATCGACGATCTCACCATAGAGAGAGTGCCCAGGTCCCAGGAAGCCACCCTTATCGCCCCGACTTATGTCAGCGGCGGCGTTGAACCCTTCTTCACCATCGAAATGCGCAACGGCGGATCCGGCAGTTTCGACTACACCGCGGAGATCTTAGACATTGACGACGCTTTGAAGATCAACAGGCCGACTGGCACCATTAGTGACGTGGGCACTATCACCGTGACCCCCGACAGGAGCCAGCTTGACGAAAATTATTATCACGCAAGGGTAAGGATCGACGCCGGGGAAGCCGGCTGCGTGACTTCCATCGTCGCCTTCGTGGTCGGCAACGTCTATTACTTCGCCGATTTCGAGGAACCCTTCTTCCATTCCGGCGACATCACCGGCCAGGACGATTGGATGAACGACAACCCCGACTGGAACCTCGCCTACGTTCTGACCACCAACGATCAGCAAACCCTCTGCGTAGAGACCGGCGGCGGCTGGGGCGGCTACTATCACAGCCTCGACGTACCCAGAAACAACTTCGTAAGGTTCGAGATGGATATTTTCGTCCCGCAGGCGATCTTTGAAGATCCCGACAGGCTCACCAACCCCATCCTGCACTTGAAGCAGAATGACAAATACAACCCCTCCATAGAGCTGAGGATCGCTCCCGACCTGATGGACGGAGTGCCCATTCTGGTGGGCGACGCCGTGGGCTACGAAGACTATCCTTTGGCCATCGCTGATTATCCGGATGATTGGACGCATTTGAGCTATACCATAGACTACCTGGAAGGCAGTCTGGTGGAATTCAGTATCGGCGATGTCACCACGTTCCCGGAGTATGTTTACACCAGGGACTCCGACGTGCCCTGCACGCTGTTCTGCGTTTGCGTTGGCAGCGAGGTGGATCTCCAGGTGGACAACGTCAAAGTCAGCGTCGTTCCCGAGCCGGCCGCATTCATGATCCTTGCGCTTGCGGCTCTGCTCGCGAAAAGGCGGGGATGAAATTTGGTTTTTTGTTAAAATAGAGTAAACAAATAAACCGATACGAGAACAAGTTATGAAACGATTTCTCCTCCTTATCCTGGCGGCTCTGGCCCTCTGCTCGGCCTGCACCGATAAAGATAAAGAAGGGCCGAAGGCCGGGCACGTCATTTTCATCGCCGTTGACGGCGTGTCTACGCCCGCCTTTAAGGATCCCAAGCTGCTGGAAAGGCTCCCGAACCTCAAGATGATGATGGAGCAGGGCAGCTACACCCTGGAAAAACGCTCCGTGATGCCGTCGGCTTCGGCCATCAACTGGGCCTCCATTTTCAACGGGCTTCCCACGGAGCAGCACGGGTTTGGGCATTGGAATTCCTTAAAGCCCGAGATCCCGCCCGTTTTGGACAACGGCAGGGGAATGCCGCCGACCATCTATACGCTGCTTAGGGAACAGCGTCCGGACGCTGAGACCGGCTGCGTATACGACTGGGACGGCATCGGTCCGCTCATCGACGAGGAGGTCATCAACTATCACCTGTACCGCAAGCCGGACAGCAGCGCGCTTGAAAAGTATGTCAGGGAAGACGCCGTCAGGTATATCCTGGAGAAGAAGCCGACGTTCTTCACAGTTTACATTGGCGAACCGGACGAAGTGGGTCATAATGAAGGCTGGGATACGCCCAAGTATTATGAATGTTTGGAAGAGACCGACCGGATGGTGGGCATCATAATCGAGGCCTGCAAGGAGGCTGGCATCATGGACGATACGATCTTCGTCTTCTCGTCCGACCACGGAGGTTCGGAAAAAGGGCACGGAGAACTTAAGATGCTGCATCTTGAGACGCCCTTAATTCTCTACGGAAAACATATCCGCAAGGGCTTCGTCCTTGACGAGCCGGTGATGCAGTACGACTTGGCCGCCACACTCTCCTACGCTTTGGGACTGAAGATCCCGCCGGCCTGGCGCGGTCGTCCGCTGACATCAATGTTCGATTAATGGAAAAGCAAATATTTTTGTTAAAATTATAAAAACCGATTAACAACCAACACAGGATGAATTATGAAACGAATCCTTATTCTTTTGGCGCTCCTTTCCTTCGCCGCCTCCAATCTGGCCTTTTCCGATACCCTCTATCGGGAAGATTTCGAAGCGTATGAAGTGGGAACGCAGATGACAGATCAGGAAGGCTGGGATTTCTACAGCACCTACACCGGCAACAGCACGGTTGTGGACAACGCTCCCAATATCGAGGGCAAAGCCATGATCCTTTCTCCCTCCGCGACCGGTCACGACGAATACGTCATGGTATTGACGCCGAGCGTTGATCTTACGACGCCTAATGCGGCGGCCAATCTGGTCACCGTCAGCGCCAAAGTCATAATGGCCAGCAGCATCGATCTTTTCGCCATCTATGACAAGGACATGAACCGCTACTTCTATCTGAAGGGCAACCGCGCCGACGGTACGCTGGAAAGCTACCCCTCCGGCGTCGTTTTCAGCAACCTCTACACCGACGCGACGACCCCCGACGAGATCGCTTTCGTTTGGGATCCCTTCGAACAGAAGGTCGTAAAGGTCTCCTGCAACGGCGAGGAAAAGGAATGCAGCATTCTGCCCAGCGGCACTTGCGCACAGCCTTCCAGGCTGCGCCTTTCCCTGCAGCACACTTCCTTGGACGGCGCCGAGGGCACTTACTACGATTATGTGGACGTTTCCTATTCGCCCCGTTCCGCCGATCCTATGCTTTACTGCCCTGAAGAAGCGCTCATCCCTCTGGATGCCGAAAGCGTTGAATTCGAGATCTACAACGCCGGCCCGGACACCACCACCATCAACTATTCCGTCACCACCTCCGGCGATTGGCTGAGCGTCACTCCGACTAGCGGCTCATTCAACGAATCCGCAATCCTGACTCTGAAGGCCGCGGAAGGTTTGGAAGAAGGCTTCTACACCGGCTCCATGACCGTTGACGGCGGCGATGCCGGAACGAAAGTCGTTTCCGTCACCTGCTCCAACGGCAACGTGATCTTCGAGGAGAATTTCGACGACATGGAAGACGGCAACATCGTCGGCCAGAAGGGCGGCTGGACGGTGGACGTCGGCAACGTCGACATCACCAACGCCTACGACTGCTCCGGCAAGTGCATGTTCATGCACCGCTGCGGCGGCAGCTACGCCTGCAGCAGATACTTGCCGAAGCCCTGGCCTTCTAATATGATCATCAAGGTCAGCTACGACCTCTACTGGCCCAGCGACAGCAACTGCGACGACTCCTACGTTCTCATGAAGGACAACGGCCAGAACGAAAAGTTCGAAGGCCAGTTCATGCCCACCTATCCCGACGGCCTCGGCATCAAGATGATCAAGAGAAGCAACAAGGACGGCAGCGAGCAGGAAAAACGCGTCAAAGATTTCCCGCTCTCTCCTTTTGACACCTGGAACAGGGTGGAATACTGCCTTGACCTGCAGAGCCAGAAGCTTCTCTATTTCTCAATGGGCGAGAACGTCACCAACTTTGTTGACTGGCCCTTGATGAACCAGGGCTGCAACTTCTTCAACTCCTGGGGCCATTCCGCCTGGAACGGAGTGGAGGACGGCAGCCGTGTGGCGGTCGACAATTTGAAGATCGAAAGAATCCCCAGAGAGGCAGATCCTGAGCTGGTGGTTGACAAGTTCGTTTCCATCGGCCTCGACGAAAGCATCGCTTACAGCGTCCGCAATGCCGGCGCCGGAAGCTTCGACTTCACGGCGGAAGTCCTCGACCTCGACGACGCTGTCACCTTAAGCCAGACAAGCGGCACGGTGGAAAGCTCCGTCGACATCAACGTCGCTGTCAACAGGGAAGTTTTGGAAGACAATTACTACAGGTTCAGAGTCAGAGTGGACGCCGGGGAAGCCGGCTGCTCCACCACCATCTTCGCCTTCGTGTCCGGCAACGTCTATTACTTCGCCGACTTTGAGGAGCCTTTCTTCACTCTCGGCGACTTCGCTGGTCAGGACGAATGGGTGGACGACAACGGCGGTGAAAACATCGCCTACATCTGCTCCACCAACGACCAGCAGTCCCTCTACATGGAATACGGCGGCAACTGGGGCGGTTATATGCACACTTTGGAAGTTCCCAGCAGCAGTATGGTGAAGTTCGAGTTTGACGTTTTCGTTCCGCCCGCCATTTTCGAAGATCCCGAATGGATGGATCAGACCATACTCTATCTAAAGCAGAACAGCAAAACCAGGCCTTCTAAGGAGCTGATGCTAAGCGTCACTTCCGTTGAAGGCGTTCCGTATGTCTACGCTACGGCCAAAGACTACGACATGACGTTCTGCGAAACGGAATACGCGAACGAATGGATGCATGTCTCCTATGTCATCGATTACCTTGAAGGCTATGTGACCGAATTCACGATCGACGACAACACCTTCACGACCGATGAGCTGGTCACCGAAGACGCCGGCGTGCCCTGCACCCTGTTCTGCCTGTGCGGCGCTTACACCGCCAATCTGACCTTCGACAACGTCAAGGTCTCGGTCGTTCCCGAACCGGCCGCGCTCGTCGCGCTCATCGCGCTTCTGGCCCTCGGCCTTCGCCGCAGATAAACCGGCATAATCAAAAACCGAAACAAAAAAAGGCGGAGGAATTTTTCCTCCGCCTTTTTCTTTACGCTGATCACATCTCCAAATAGACAAGTTCGCCCGTGATATTCTCAAGATTGTAAATATCTTTGAGCACTTTTACATAAAGGTCTATCTGTACCTGGTTCTCCTCGTGCGGATGCCCCGTCTTGAAATCGTAAACGACGATCCTTTCCGGAGCCTGCGCGCTGGGAAAGAAATGCACCCTGTCCATGATGCCTTTCACAAGCTTGTCTTCTATCAGCGCCATGAATGGCATCTCGCGCCGCACTTCGCATTCCTCCGCGGGCTTTACGAAAACGTTCTCAGGATGCCTTGCAATGTAAGCGTCAATGACCGCCTTCGCTTCCGCGGCATCAGGGGAGGCAAGCTCGGCGGGCGCGGAGACCGCGTCGGAAAGCCATAGGATGCTCTCGCAATAGGCGTGGATCGCGCTTCCGCGCCGCATGGCCTCGTCCCTTTCCTTGGCGACAAACGGCATCTCCTCGCTGATCTCTTCCTCTCTTTCCTCCTCTCCCAGCTTGGAAGGAGAGATGACTTGCCGTCTTCTTGTCATGCTGCTGTTGAAAGCAGGGGAGAGGAAGGTTTCGGTTTGCTCACTGTCTGGCTTCCCAGATTGTTCCTTTTTGTACCAGTCGCTTTTCCCGACAGAGCCTTCCAGCTCCTGCAGTTGGGAATTAATCATGTTTTCGGAATTTGACTTGTTGCAGACGATATAGAGAGCCTTGGCAGCCCTTGTCAGGGCTACGTAGAAAAGGTTGCAGTTTTCCAGACAATTTTTATCAAGAAGTTCTTTTTCCAAATCGTAGTATTCTTCGGAAGCGAAATACGCGATCTTGTTGCATTTCTTGATAAAAGTCGACACTTGCGGCCGCTCGAGATCTTTGGAAGTAATCTCGCCTCTAAGATAGCTGCCGGTTTTGAGCTCGCGTAAAGGAAGATCTTTTACCGGCACCACGACCATGTCGTAGGTAAGGCCTTTGGCCGTATGTATAGTGGAGACGATTACTTTTCCAGTGTCGGATTTTTCGCGTGGATGCTCGTAAGTTTCGATATAATCGATAAGGTCTTCCAAGTTGTTCGGGTGTCCCTTGTAGGCGGCGATCGCCAGCATAAAATCGGAAAGGTTCCGGGAAACGCTTCTGGCTTCGGCGGGATCGGCGTCCTCTTTCCAAGCCGCCAGCAGACGGGATACCGTTTCAAAAACGCCGTCACTAAGAAGCCTCCTTCTCCAGCCGGAAAGCGTTTCCTCAAGGTTGCCTTCCATAAAGAGCGCCTTCAGGGGAGAATTCCTAAGAATAAATAGGGAAAGCGTGTCGCCGGGATCGGCCAGGCAGCGCAAAAAGGCCAGCATGATCCTGGTCTCGGGATAATCTTTTATGGTGACGTTGGAGGATGAGGCGCAGGGGATGCTCCGTTCTTTCAGCAAGGCGAGCACTGCTTCCACCTGGTCGTTTTTTCGGCAAAGGACGGCGGAAGAAAGGCCGTGTTTCCAAGGTTCGACTTCCTCCAATGGTTTGACAGTCGCCTCAAAAATATCCTTCGCGTCCTCGACAAAACTTATGGAAGCAAAGCCTGAACCACCGATAGCGGAGACATGTTCACTGTAATCGACATCACTGGCCCATTTGGTGAAACAGGGCAGAGCGAAGACGCGATTTACCATGGTCAGGATATCCGGAACGGAGCGGTAGCAAGTGGAGAGCCGCTCTACTTCGAAGCCATCGCTATAACGTTCGAGGAATTTGTTGAAAATCTCGGGGGAACTGCCGCGCCAACTGTAAATGGATTGCTTAACATCGCCAACCACGAAAAGACTTTTTTCCTCGTCGGATACCGCTTCTCCCACCAGGGGGTGCATGATCTCCCATTGCTGCCAGGAAGTGTCCTGGAACTCGTCTATTAGGAAATGGCTGATTCCGGCATTGAGCCGGAAATAGACGTCCAGTCCGATCTCCGGGATCGCCAGAAGTTTCGAAACGGCCAGGGAGACGTCGGAGAAGGTGAAGATATTCCGCTCGAATTTAAGGGCCAGCAGGACTTTCTGGTAATCCCGGGCCAGCTCGTAGGCCGCCGTCGTTTCGCCGCACTTTTTCATGATCTCGCGGGTGCCGAGATAGCGCAGCATATTTTTCAGATCCTCCAGCGACTCTTCCGTCAGCATCAGTCCGTCAATGGCCGACCAGTCAGGTTTGCCGTATTTAAGGAGATTTTTAACTTGGGAATTTTTATTGGTAAGATCAGAGCATTTCCCGGTAGATGCCGCTTTGGAAATAGCGTCGAAAAGCGTTTTCAAAACGCTTTCCTTCTTCGGAAGAGAAGTATGCAGTTCTTTCAGATCACAGGATGATACCGGGGAACTGAGTCGTATTTTCGCTACGGTTTCCGGCGGGATGGAGAGACTCTGCTTTCCCAGCCTCCCTAGCTCCTCCAGAACTGTTTTGGAGACGTGGCGCAGCTCTTTGTCTTCGCTCAGCGACGAGAGCAGGTAGAAAAGGCTGGCGGGCTTCCTGCTCTTCAGAACCAAAAGTTCGTTCAGAGCGTCTTTCAGCAATTGATTTTGGAACTTTTCGTCGAGGATCTCCACTGAGGGATCCAAACCGAGATCGAAAGCGAAACAGCGCAGAAGTTTATAGAAGAAACTGTCATAGGTTGAGACCTTGGCTAAAGGCAGTTCCTTGATAAGCAGCGCCAGCCATTTTTCGCAATCTTCCTTGCTGGGGACGCCGTCCAATTCCGCGGAAACATAAAGCTCCCGCAATTTTTTTTCGCAAAGAACGGCGTTCACCAGATCCAGCAGGATGCGCTGAAGCATTTCATGTGCCGCGGCTTTTGTGAAAGTGAGCGCCACTATCTCCGAGGGGCGGACACCCAGGCTCAGGAGTTTGATATATCGCTTGGCCAAGCGGAAAGTTTTGCCCGTGCCGGCGGAGGCGATGATGGCGCTGTTGGCTATCATTGGCATAGCAGTTCCTCCACGGAAGCGAAGCGTTCCTCCGCGGACATTTCGCAGAAGAAACGGTAGGGACATTTTTCGCAGATCTTGTTTTTCGGATCGTAAACATTCCCGAAAGAACTTTCCCTAATATCCGCCAGTACGGCTTGTAGCCTGATCATGGGCGTTTCAAGTTCCCGCTCGAGATAGAAAGCGGTCTGCCGTTTTTCGCCGCTGAAACTAACGAAGGATGACCGCCAGGATGACATCGGGTAACGTTCCTCAAGCAATGCGGCATAGGAGCTCATCTGCATATCGTCTTCCAGGTCTTTTTCTGTTTTCGCGGCGGCTCCGGTCTTGTAATCCACGACGCAGAATTCTTTTTCACCTTTCTGATCCAGTCTATCGAGACGTCCTGTGAGGACGATCCCGTCGATCTCCTTTTCCAGTTTTTCTTCCGCCTGCACTATCCGCCAGCCTTCCTCTTCGCGCCTGCAGTGTTCTAGAGAGAAGGGCTCGAATTTTCTTACGAGTTGATTCAGCTGGAATTCTGCCAGGGCGGGCGGAAAGCTTGTCAGTTCCCGACGTTTCACGGTTTCCAGGGAATCGATCAGGAATTTTTCGCATTCTTCGTAGTCAGTACTCAAGCGGCCTTCGATCTTCGCTTTGGCGAAAAGCTCCATTACTTCGTGGGCGATGTTGCCCAGGAAAAGGGGCGACAGTTCATTATAGATCCTGCTTTTTCCTTCCACTCCCAGCTGCCGCAGGGCGAACTTGAAAGGACATTCCAGAAAATCGTTGAGCCTTGACACGCTGATGCGCTTAAGGCTATGCTCCAATTTTTCCCTGATATGAAAGCTGAGTTCTTTTTCGGGGATTTTTGGAAGGAAAAGGGAAGGGAAAAGCCTTTTTTCACCAGAACTTTCGGAGTAGAATTTCCTGATATATTCGGCCCTGGCGCGAATGCTCTCACTCTCGTCGCAAAGCAGCGGGGAAAGATCCCGGAAGGAGCCGTCCAGGGACTGTTTGCAGGAGAAGAGGCAGGTTTCCGCGGCAGGTTCCACGAGCGTTCTTAAAAAGTAGCGGTCTCTTCTCAGTATGTCCTCGCAATTCGTCATTCCAAGCCGCGTTTTGAGCTGGTCCGGCAGAAAAATATCGGCGGACTCTCTCTTGGGCAGAATGCCTTCGTTAAGGTCGCAGATAATTATGACCGGAGAATCGTCGAGGAAAACTTCCAGCCAGCCCGTAAGGTCTATGGCGTTCGTTTCAGTTTGAGAAGTAATATGGATCTTGCGCGCTGCTTTTGAAAGGCGATTAAGGAAGGCGAATCCGGAAATGTTTCCTTCTCTGATTTTCGATGAAGACAGGGCTATGGCATACTCCGTCAGCTTTTCCCAAGCCGAGGCGTTCTCGGGGGTTTGGCCTGGTAAGATTTTAGCGAGAGTCTCCCTGAATACTGTCAGCCATTCTTGTTTCAACCTTTCTTGACGCCAGGGCTCCAGAAACGCTTCCAGCCAGTCGTAGACTTGTCTCGCCGTTTCGTTGCCGGTCTTGGCGAACATCCAGTCTTTGGGATATTCGCCCAATGTTTTCTCGAGGCTGTCCAGCCAGCCTGGCAGAAAGTCTTCAAGATGATTTTTCGTCACGGCTCGTTCCAGGCAGGGCAGGCGCAGCGCTCTCAAGTAGGCGTAAACGTCCGGCTTTTCCAACAATTCAGTAATGGATCGCAGGAACATGCCGGCTTCCGTTTCCGCGAAAGGCCGTCCTGAGGCTTCGTGTATCTGGATCTTTGAGGTTTTTCCCAACTCTTTCAAAAAAGGAACGAGATCGCCGTCCTGGGTTGCCACGGAGACGTCGCTGCAAGACAGTTCGCCGTTAGGGGAAAGTTCTCTAAGTTTCGCGAAGACGCCTTCCGCTTCGGTTGGAGGATCGGAGAAGATCATTATCGATCCGGTTTTGGGAGAGAGGGGAGGGAAGAGAGCGTCTTTTTTGAGAAGGCCTTTTTCGTCGAACCAGTCTTCCCCGACCGCCATGACGCTGACGTCGAAGTCCGGCCTTTCGTAAAGCGCTTCCAAGAGAGGTATCCTTTCGCGGTAGCCGATGACATACAGCTTTCTTTTTTCGCCGGGGGGTGAATTAAGAAAATCTTCAAGAGACAGGCACTCGTCCTTTAGCCCGCTTTTCTCAAGTTCCACGAGGTAGCGTGCAAAAAGCTCTTCCAATTCTTCCCAGCGCTCGCTTTCCCTTTCTCCGGCCATGTCTGTCAATGCTTCCCTGACTTTGTGGCAATTGACAAGATTCAGCGCCAGCTCTTTTCTCAGTTCCTCTAAACGCTCGCTGAAACTTATGAGCACGCTTTCCGGTATATCCGTTTCCTCTGATCTGAGGGCGAAGACTTTTTCCAGACGGCCGCGCTCAGCGTCAAGGGCTTTCCTCCAGATGTCCAGGACCTCAAAAGGGGAGGCGAGGGAAACGCCGGCGGCCTCCCGGGCCAGGCGGCGCAGGAAGGAGATGTCGGTCTCGGTCTTCGGGGGCAGGAAGAGCAGCTTTTCCCTGGCGCAGATCTCGGATAGGATCTCCAGGAACCTTCGCCCGGCGCGCTGGCCGGGCAGGATGAAGGTTATGGCGCTGAGGTCCAGGAGGCTCTTGTTCCTCAGTTCCTTGACGAGCTCTTCCGCGATGGTTCTCAGGACCGCGCGGCCGGGCTTTACTGTTTTCAGAAGTTTAATCACAAGGCAATTATAGCACAAGTTTCATTGCCGGAAGGGCCAAAATGTGTTAAAATGTTCCCATAAACATTAAAGGATGGCATTTATGCGCAATATTTATCGAAGCCTCTTTCTTTTGGCCCTGGTTTCGGCTTTCACAGCCCGGGCAACGGTCTACACTTTCCCCAATATCTCCACGGCGCCTCTGCCGGGTGCGAGGGAAGTGGAGCTGAAGTTCCTGAATAAGGAGCCTTGGCGCTCGGACGTCTTGGGAGATTTCTCCTGCCTGTCGGGGGAAATCGAAGTCTCCGCCAAATTCGGATACGTTTCCTTCTGGTTCAAGCCTAATTTTGATTCCGACGACGGGAAGGATCACTCTATTCTGACGATCGGGGATCTTCGCGACGGAATGGCGCTTGCGAAGACCGGCAAGGGCCTTTTGAAAATAAGCTCGTCCTCGCGGGGAAAGACCGCTGCTTCGAGAAGCGCCGTCAGCTTCAAAGCGGGGGAGTGGCATCACATCGCCTTCGCCTGGTTCGTGAACGATGAGGATGTTCCCTGCGGACTGCCCCTGTATTTCGACAAGGAGTGCGTGGCGGGGGAGGTGCCCGGCAAGGAGGCCTTTTTCGAAGAGGAATCATCCGCGTACACCATAGACGTGTTTCCCGACAGCGGGGAATACAGGGATCTGGTTTTCCGCAACGAGAAGGTCGGGAAAAGGTCTACGCTTGACAACGGCGCTTTGCTGAGGACAGTCTACACGGATTATTTCAGGACCTTCCCGGCGGAGGAGATAAAGATAACGGCCGAGCCCTGGGGCATCCACGCGGACAAAAGGATACTTCTGGGATATTCGAAGAAGTTCGGATTGATGGCGAAAAGGAACGGCGTGTTCGAAATGGTGACGGACGAGATGAACGCCTACGGCAACTGGTCGTATTTCGACGCCAAGCCCTTTATTACGTGGTCGACGGACAACGGGTGCGCTCGTCCTGACGCGAAAGTGCCGGCGGCCATAGAGGGAGTCGCGGAAGGGAAGGTCAAGGTGAAGGCTTCCTACCGCGGGAAGGAGGCGGAGTTCGCGACGGAAGTGATCTCGCCGGAGAAGCCCGACATGACGGTGCAGTTTATCGAACTCTTGCCGCGCTACAGTTACAAGGAACTGAAAAACAAGATCGCGCCGGGAGACCAGGTGACGTCTGTGGTTCACGTGGCCAACTACGGCCCGGTCGCTTCGCCTGCTGGGCTGAAGCTGCGTTTCTGGGTGGGGGAAGAGTCGGCGCCTTTGTGCAGCAAATCCGTGGATCTGGAAAGTTTTGAGCCGCAGCAGATCAGGAAGTATTCTTTCGTCTGGACTTTCCCGAAGGAAAGTTTGCTGATGAACGCAGAGGTGGCGCTGGATAACGACTTGTGTCTCGTGAATAATAAGGTTTCGGAGTGGTGCGACGCGAGGCCTCTGTGGTTCGCTTTTTCGCCCATGGTCACAACGAATTATTTCAAAGAAAGGAAAATGAACTGCGTGGGTTCTTTATCCATGTTCGACTGGGTGGCGGGGCACAAGCTGAACCTGGACAAGCTGCTTTTGGACACCAAGTATCCCGACA
>JAFYHD010000147.1 GCA_017539325.1 bacterium
GCGAGCGTTTCTTGTTTTCTTCAGCCATAACTAATCCACCGACGAATATACGCTGTTATCGAGTCCGAGCCAGATTCGCAAAGATATCGCCACGCTGCCGATCAAAGTGCCGATCAAGACAGCCCTGTAGGCAGCGGCGTTGAGTACGCTAAGGAGTTTAGAAGAAAGCCAGGGCAGCTGCAGAAGCTTCCAGCTCTCCGGAACGAGCGAGGCAAGAAGTTCGCCGATCGGCATCTGGCCGACCATGCAGACGATGGCCGCCGCCATCAGGAAGCCAGCTTCCAGGCTCCTGACCTTGAAGGAGCGGTAGGCGGCGCTGATCATGTAGAAGGTGATCATCGAGAAGACCGCGCTGCCCATGGGCGCCTGGATGGCATTGAAAAGGAAGTCGAAGGAAGTCTTCCAGATCGTGCCTTTCGCCTCGTCGGTCTGGCCTTTCAGGGCACAGACGATCATGACGGCCAAGAAGACCAAAAAGACCGCGCTGTAGCCGGCGTTCTTTATGAAGTTCCTCATAGGCGCACCGCCGCCGGGAAGCTTCTCTTCCCCAACCGGCGCGTTGTAATTGAGAGCGCTCTGGTAGATCTTCTTTCCGTGGAAGAGCATCAGATTTATCATCGCGATGAAGATCGCGAACGATCCGACGACCGTCAGGAACTTGCCGGCCCACTCGGTGCCATAGGAAAGGTACGTCGGCCTGGGGGAGGCGCCCACCTTCTTATAGACCGTCATCTCGGGAGCGAGCGGTTCGCCGTCGCCCTTGTCGCGCAGACTGACGGCGCAGAGCGTCGTCTCGTAAGGCGAATCGATGGGACGAGCCTTCTGCATCTTCTTCGTGCCTAGATAAAGCGTGCCGTCTGCGGTATCGATCCTGCCGCCGGCGTAAACAATGTCGTTCGTGCCGTTGCCTGAGGGCGCCTTCCAGCTTTTAGGCGTCCAAACTGATCCGCCCCGCCTAAACTCTATGATCTCCCTGTCCATGACGTACAGAAGGACAGGATTGCCGCCCTCTGTGAAAACGTCGAAGGCGTTGGGAGATTTTTCCGTCAGCGTGGAAGCGACCAGAGGTTCCGGATCCAGCCTCAAATGCTTGAGATCCGGCCCGGCGGCGTGCCAGACGCGGTAGGTCATGGTGAAAAGATAGACGTCCCAGAATCCGCCCTTGTAATCGGCGGCGAAAGTCTTTATGCGGTCGGGTATCTGGCCGTTGGGCGCGTTCTCGAAAGTTTTGAAGACGTCGTTGGTCGAGATCACGACAGGGCCTTTCTTTCTGAAGGTCTGGCCGTCGTCGGAGCTCACGGCGTAGCAGAGCACGGGC
Source organism: bacterium (assembly GCA_017539325.1). Classification (GTDB taxonomy): domain Bacteria; phylum Auribacterota; class UBA3054; order UBA3054; family UBA3054; genus UBA3054. The sequence continues at coordinate 1,319 of JAFYHD010000147.1, forward strand.
TCCTTTTCATTCTGTCCGAGATACAGCAGCGTGAGTCCTTCCGGCGTCAGGGCGACGTCCGGGTCGATGAGGCCGTACTGGTCGAATTTCAAAAAGAGCGAGCGCTGCAGACAGGGCTTGGGATCCTTTTTCCACTTGCCAGAAACTTTGACCATGCGGCCGATGATCCCGCGGCCTTTGTAATAATTGCCGACGTAGAACTGCAGTTTCTTCCCGTCCTTTTCAACGCAGACCGGGCTGCCCACCTCGTAGGAGTCGAACTCGCCGCCCACTTTTTCCGGCAGGATGTACTCTAGGAAGAAGTACAGCCCGACCAGGAAAGCGATTATCTTCAAAATATTGCGTTTACTCATATCTTTCTACCACTGCAGCAAAAGACGCAGGTAATCCGTCTTCTGGAAGATCGTGAGCAGAAGGCTGCCCAGCACGATGAGGATAAGAAGCACCAGTTTCGAGTAATCCTGGCCCACCAAACTTCCCGTCAGCACGGGATCCCTGTTGAAGTAGGCGCCCGCGGCGTAGAATTCCTCGCCGAAAACCGTATAATCGCAGGAGACCATGAAGAACGGCACCTGATAGAAGCTCGGGGTGCAGGCGATCTGGAAAGCCCCGGCCTGCTGGCCGGCCTCCGCCAGCATCATCGATTCGAAGCCGTAGGTGCCGAACATGAAGTTCGCGCCGACGTGGTCCCTTTTGATCCAGCCGGCGATGCCGGCGCCCAGGGCGGACTGGTTCGAGGACATGTACCTCAAACAGTCCTCGACCGCGAACATGCCTTCCTTGCCCATCGCCGCGTAGCCGTCCTTTCAGAACTCCTCCGCCATGGCGTAAGCCAGAGGCTGAGCTAGCGGGACGTAAACGGGCATCGAGAGCTTAGCGGCCTTCCTGACGACGTAGCCCATGACGGCCAGGGAGCAGAAAAGATTGACGGAAAGATCGTCGAAGCCCAGATTGAACATGATGGGCCTGTCCTCTTCCGCGGCCCTTCCGATGGCGTCGTCTATGACTTTGAGCCCGTTGATGGGGCGCAAAAAGACTTCCTTCCCGCGCTTCGTCAGCATTATCATGGTAATAATGAAGCCGGAAAAGAGCAGAATAAAGATTATTATGGGTAACGTCGCGTGATCCATTCTTTCTCCAATTATCAGTAAAGGCGATTATAGCAAAAATCGCCCTTGCTTTCAGCATCGCTTTCTCTCGCCCCTTTTCCCTGGGTTATGGTATAATCAATAAGTTAAGTCAAATCAATAAAAACGGAGAAACAAGGAACCATGCCGGTTAAACTGCTTTTGCCGCTCATTTTGCTCGCCATGTGCTTAGGAGCCTTCGCGTCCGACGTGAAAGCCCCGAAAATAGCCTATGTCGACACCGAAACGGCTTTGAACAACAGCCGTGAATACAAGGACTGCTCCCTTGCGCTGCTCGACATCCAGGACGACAAGGAAGAGGAGCTGAGAAAAATGACCAGCGAGATAGACGCTCTTGGCGACAAGCTCAAGGTCCTTTCTGAAGCCAAACGCCAGGAGGAGGAAGCCAAGTACCAGGCTCTCATAGCCAGGGCCAGCCGCTTCGCCGAGGACACCGACAAATCGCTTAGAGAACAGCGCTCGCTGGACCTCAACAGAATCGCCAACAAGCTGAAAAGAGTCATCGAAGATATCGGCCAGAAGGACAAATATACCCTGATAATAGACCTCAAGGCCATCGTTTACCTTGACCGTTCCGAAATGAAAGACCTGACCGACGACGTCGTTCTGAAACTGAACGACGACTACGCTAAGGAAAAGGAACGCCAGAGCAAGACCCCCAACCGCGTCAAATAATATGAAGAATCAGATATTCACCGCTTTAGTGATCTCCGCCCTCGCCTTGAGTTCGTACGGCATCAGCTTCGCCTACGTCAACACCGAGGACGTGCTGCAGGGCAGCAAAGAATTCAAGGAATGCGAAAGGAAAGCCCTGACCAAGCGCGACCTCAGGACGGAAGAGATCGCCCAGATGACCGCCCAGCTTGACAAGCTGGAAGCCCAGATCACCGCCCTCTCCGCGGAAAAGGGCGCGGCCCTAAGGGAACAGTACGCCAAGGATTTCGACCGCATCGAGCGTTTCAAAGAACAGGCCACGGAAGAGATCACGGCCCAGCACAGCCACGACATGGAGCGCATCGCGGGCAAGATCCGCGCCATCATCGAAAAGATCGGCTCACGCGACAACGTCTCGCTTATGCTTGACCTTAAAGCCATCCTCTACCTCGACCAGAAGGTCGTCAAAGACTACACCAAAGAAGTCACCAACGAGCTGAACCGCCAGTACGACGAGGAACTGGACAAACTGAGAAGCAAACTCCCGCTTGGAAAATAACAAATAAGGAATAAATAAATGGAAATTCCCGTTTCCGTAATAGCAGGTCTTTTGGAAGCCGAAGTCAAAGGCGATCCCAACACCATAGTTTCCGGTTTCGGCGGCATCAACGAAGCCAAACCCGGCGACATCACCTTCCTGAACGTTGAGAAGTACATCCCCTCTCTGATGACGACCAAAGCGGCCGCCGTTCTAGTGAGGGCGAGCCTCAACATTCCCGAGAACTGCCCGCCGACCTTGATCATCGTCCCCGACCCGCAGCTGGCCCTGCAGAAGCTTTTGGAGAAGGTCGCTCCGCCTAAGGTCGAATTCGCGCCCGGCGTGCATCCGACCGCCGTCGTCGCTCCCTCAGCGGTCTTGGGCAAGAACGTCTCCGTCCAGCCCTACGCCGTCATAGAGGAAGGCGCGACCATCGGCGACAACTGCGTCATCGGCGCTTTCTGCTACGTCGGCCACTTCACCGAGATCGGCAACGACAGCTTCCTCTATCCGCACGTGACGATTAGGGAAAGGATAAAGATTGGCGAACGCGTCACCATCCACCCGGGGACGGTCATCGGCGCCGACGGTTTCGGCTACCTTGAGATCAACGGCAAACGCGAGAAAGTCCCGCAGATCGGCAACGTCTCTATCGGCGACGACGTCGAGATCGGCGCCAACACCTGCATCGACAGAGCAAGACTCGACACGACGATCGTCAAGCGCGGCGCCAAGATCGACAACCTCTGCCAGATCGCCCACAACTGCGAGGTCGGCGAGGACTCCGTCATGTGCGGCTGCTCCGCCATGAGCGGTTCGACCAAGATCGGCAACCGCGTCATCCTAGCCGGCCAGGCCGGTCTTAACGGCCACATAGAGATCTGCGACGACGTCATCATAGGCGGCCAGTGCGGCGTCACCAAAGACATCCACACCCCTGGCTTCTACATCGGCTCTCCCGCCACTCCGCACATCACCTACAAGAAGCGCGAGAGCGTCGTCGTCAAGTTGCCTCTCATCTTGAAAGAGCTCCACGATCTGGAAAAGGAAGTCACCAGATTGAAAGAAGAATTAGCTAAAGCCAAAGAAAACAAATGACCAAACAGACAACCATCGCCAGGGAAGCTAAGATCAGCGGCATCGGACTTCACTCCGGCGAGATCACATCCCTAAAATTCCTTCCGGCCCCTGCCAACACCGGGATCGTCTTCAAAAGGACGGACCTTCCCATTCCCGGCGGCGTGGCTTTCCCGGCTAGGGTGCCTTCCGTGCTCAACACCGACCGCAGCACCACAATAGGCAGACTACTCCAGGTCCCGCAATCCCCGCAGCCCGTTCCCATCGTGGTCCTGACCGTCGAGCACCTTATGGCCTCCATCTACTGCCTTGGCATCGACAACCTTTTCGTCGAAGCGACGGCCATGGAGACTCCTCTTATGGACGGCAGCGGCATTCAGTTCGCCGAGACCTTGAAGGAAGCCGGACTGGTCGAACTCGAAGAGGAAAGGCTCCCCGAGCTTACGGTAACGGAGCCCATCAAAGTCGAGCAAGGCGACGCGACGATCGAGATACTCCCCGCCGACGAATACAAGATCTCTTACACCATGACTTATCCTCATCCCGTCATCGGCACGCAGTTTTTCGAGACGGTAGTCAACGAAGAAAACTTCCTTAAGAACATCGCGCCAAGCAGGACCTTCGCTCTTTACAGCGAACTGTCGGCCCTGCTTTCCAGAGGCCTCATAAAGGGCGGCTCCCTCAACAACGCCATCGTCATCACCGACAACGCCATCCTAAGTAAGGACGGCCTCCGCTACGAAGACGAGTTCGTCCGCCACAAAGTCATGGACCTGATCGGCGACCTCGCCTTGACGGGAAGAAGGCTGAAAGCCCATGTGATCTCCTCCCGCTCCGGACACACCCTGAACAACAAAGCCGCGGCGGCGCTTTTCGCCCTGGCTAACAAAAATTAACATAAAACAAATCAAAACCATGGAAGAATCCAAAGCTCCTTTAAGCCTCAATATCCAGGACATCATGGCGATCCTGCCGCACCGTCCTCCCTTCCTTTTAGTCGATAAAGTCGTGGCCACCGACTGCGACACCTACGTTGACGCTGTCAAGAACGTGACCATGAACGAGCCCTTTTTCGTCGGCCACTTCCCCGGCCAGCCCGTCATGCCGGGCGTTCTTATCATGGAATCCTTGGCGCAAGCCGCGGCCATCGTCGTTTTGACCAATCCAAGATTCAAGGGCCTCATCCCCTATTTTCTGACCATGGACAAAGTGAAATTCAGAAAGCCTGTCCAGCCGGGCGATCAGCTTCACTTAAGGATCGACATCATCTCCATGCGCTCCACCATGGGCAAATGCAAAGCCGTCGCTTCCGTTGACGGCCAGAAAGTCGCCGAGGGCGAACTAGCCTTCGCCGTCGTGATGAACAAA
>JAFYHD010000148.1 GCA_017539325.1 bacterium
AGGGATATGTGCTTCGTTCGCAGATTAAAGCTCTGTATCTGACTGCGGAAGTTTGTGTCCGGCCATGCGCGCCGCGGCGAATTTCCAAAGATACCAGGGGTTGTACTTGAAGTAGCGGACAAAAAGACGCCTGGGTTCCATGAGGAGGCGGTAGAACCATTCCATGCCGATCTTCTGAAGGAAGGCCGGGGCCTGGGAGGTCTTGCCGGCGTAGAAAGCGAAAGCCGCGCCGACGGCCGCCATGATCGGGACGTTCAGTTTGGGCGCGATCTCGTCTATGAAAACTTCCTGCTTGGGAGCGCCCAGGCAGACCCAGACGATGTCAGCTCCGCTGGCGTTGATCTGATCGATAAGTTCTTTTTTCTCTTCCTCTGTGAGAGGGCGGAAGGGCGGGATGTAGGTGCCGACTACGTTGAGATCGGGGATCTCTTTTTTGGCCTTGTCTAAGAGGGCGTCGACCGTTTCCTGCGTGCTGCCGTAGAAGAAGTGCTTTATTTCGCCGGGACGGTGTTTGAGAGCCTTCTCGAAGAAGGTCGGACCGTAGACGCGGTCTTCCATAGGGATCTTGCCGAGTTTTCTGATGGCCCAGACCAGCGGCATTCCGTCGGTGACGGAAAGAGCCTTGGGATGATTGACGGCAGCTTTAAGCTTGGGATTCTCCAGCGTCATCATGACGACATGGACGTTGCAGAAGTTGTAGCGGTAAGGCTCGGTGGGCTTTTTCGCTGTCAGTTCGTCCGTGATCTCGAGGAGCTCTTCGTAAGTGGTGACGGTAAGTTCCGCGCCGAAGAGGTTGGCTCTTTTAATTTTCATTTCTTGAGCTTCTCCTCCATGAGCGTCACGGCCTGGCGGAAGCCTTCGGCCATGTGGTCGTAATCCCAGGTCGCGATCTTCGCTTTGGCGTTTTGGGAAAGCGTTTCTCGGAGTTCTTTGTCTTTGACGAGTTTTTCTATAGCCGCGGCCATTTTTTCAGGATCTCTTTCCGGAACGATGAAGCCTGTCCTGCCGTCTTCCACAAGGCCGCCCGCCGCGGCGCCGACTGATTCCGTCGCCACGACCACGCGGCCCTGGTTCATGCATTCGTTGACCGTGAGGCTCCAGGCTTCCTTAAGTTCCGGCATATCCACGGAAGGAATGACGACTATCGGAATGGCGTTGTAATAATGATAAAGCTCCTCGTTGGCAACGTAGCCGGCGAAGGTGACGGGAAGATTTTTTTCCTTGGCGAAATTCTCGCACCACTCTTTTTCCGGACCTTTGCCGATCATGATGAGTTTGGGAGGGCCTTTCACCAAGCTCAGCGCTTTCAAAAGTTCCTTCGGGCCTTTTTCCGCGCTGAATCTTCCGACGTAAAGAAGCGCCGGCTCGTTTTCAGCGAGGCCGTATTTTTCGCGGAAGGAAAGCTTTTCTTCGTCAGTCGGTATTTTCGAATATAGCTCGTTGTCGGCGGTGTTCTGGGCGATGAAGATCCTGTCAGCTTTCATGCCTCTGCCTACGAGGTAAGCTTTAACATGGGTGCCGTAAACGACGGCGAAGTCGGCGTGGCGGTAGATGAAGTCCGTGAGCGGCCTGGTCAGGGTGTGGAAGGTCGTTCTGGGATGATACCAGAGGCCCGTCCAGATGCCGAAGGGAATGCCCCTTAATCTGGCTATAAGGTAGCCAAGGAATATGAAGGCGGCGCCGTTGAAGCCCTGGATTATGCCTTTCGTTTCGGAACTGAAAAGGACTTTGACGTAGCGCCAGAGGATGACGATCTTGTTGGCGCCGTCCTCGGCAAGGTAAATGTTTTGG
>JAFYHD010000149.1 GCA_017539325.1 bacterium
GCTGCAGCAGGACAAGCCGGACGATTACGTCGTCGCCACCGGCGAAACGCACTCCGTCAGGGAATTCCTGGACGAAGTCTTCGGCTGCCTCGACCTCGACTGGCACAAATACGTTGAGATCGATCCCAGATACTTCCGTCCCGCGGAAGTCGATCTGCTCTTAGGCGACAGCACCAAAGCCAGGAAGGTTCTTAATTGGGAACCGAAGACGACTTTCAAAGCCCTGGCTAAGATGATGACCGAAGCCGACCTCGAATTGGCGAAAGACGAAGCCGTCCTCAAAGCCCACCGCTGAATTATATGACAATAAAGACACACGCTTTTCTGGCGACGACCGCGACATTGGTTTTGATCGCGCTTATCTACTATCGCTCTAACAGCGGCGACGATTCCCGCCTGAGGAAGGTCATGGAAAAGACCAAGGACCTCCCGGCGGCGGTCGCCGCCAATCCTGTCTCCAAACCAGAGGCAAAAAAAAGCGAGGTTCCCAAAACGGAAGCTCCCAAAACTGAGATCCCAGAGGCTGAAGAACCCGTCGTTCCCGTGAAAACCGAGAAGGCTGCGGCTCCTGTCAAAAAAGCGCCTGTGGAAACAGTTGAAAAACCAAACGATGATTTTTTTGTTGACCAAAATCTCGTAATCAACAACAGCTTCAAGGACGGTTTGAGAGGGTGGCGTTTTTGGCGCACCAATGAGGAGAACGGCAAGAAACTCATCAAAGCCGAGGATTCATTACTTTCTATAAAGGGCCAAATCAACACCCTTATGGGCGTAGCCCAGTCCGTCAAAGTCGAGTCCGGAACGGTCTATCGCTTGAGCGCAAAAGTGCGTTCCAAGGATCCGGAGGAGAAAAGCTTTATGGGAGCAAGGCTGGCGCTTTACGCCGATGGTCAGAAAGAACAGCAGGTAGTTTGGCTTTACAAAAACAAAGATTGGGAGGAGAAGTCCCTGACCTTTACGAACCGTTATTCCGGATCGGCGACGCTTTTTGTTCACACCGGCTACACTACCAACGCCGCCGAGTGCCTTGTGAAAGATATCGCGCTGCTGCCTGAAAATCCTTTCCCAAGGAGGAACGTCTGTTCTTTCAACGGAGATTTCAAAGACGGAACGAAAGGATGGGATTTCTGGCATATTTCCGGGACTGAAGCCAGCAATCTCATTGAGCGCACATCAGGCGACTATGGCAGCTGCGTTATTGTGAAAGGGCAGCCAGGCAGCCGTCTAATGGGCATGTCTCAGGCGGTCAGCGTTGTTTCCGGAGCGGTCTACAGAATGAGTGCGAATGTCAAGAGCCAGGACGTGAAGGAGAGGAGCTTTTTTGGCGCGCGAGTGGCTTTCTACGCTCCCGGCCAGAAAGAGCATCAGCTTCTCTGGACCTACGCCACCAAAGATTGGGAGGAGAAGATCTTGGTCTTCACCAATAATTACTCCGGAAAGGCTACGTTCTTTTTCCACACCGGCTACACCACCAACGCATGCACTGCAATGTTTAAAGATCTCTCCCTGATCAAAAGAAATTGATCCGATTTTTTATGCGTCACATACGAACATTCATACTGCTTGCAATTTGGGCCGTTCCGGTTTGTGCGCTGCTTTTATTGCTTTTCACAAAAAGCAACGCGAACGATTTGAAAGACGCCATATACATAGTGGCTAACGATATCGTTGAATTGGAACTGGAAGTTGCTGACGGCAATTTTAGATCCAATATGCTTGCAAACCGCAAAACTAAAGAGAAATTGTTCCTTAGCGGCGAAGAGTTTTCCTTGAAGGCTGGCTTAAAAACAAAGCTGGGCTGGTTTGAAGCCGACGGTAAACCTCGCTTTGGCCTAAAGCCACCCAATATTATAACCCCTGACAAGTGTCAGCCTGTTGAAAAAAGAACAGAAAACGGGAAAACCAGCTTTTTGCTCTATTATCCGGAGTTGAAACTCTCAATACGTCTGAATTATTATTTCTTGAAAGGGGAGACGCTTATTCACCGAGATTTGGAAGTGGAGAATCTCGGGGACGATGAAATAGTCATTGAGGACGCAATTCTTGGTAATTGGGTCGTTGCCGGCGGCATGACTGCAGGCGGCAAAGGACTGCCCGTCTTCATAGAAGACCTTTGGTTCTTCAGCGGCGAGACACCATGGTTTGATGCCGTGGCAGAAGGCAATACGGTAACTTTGCGTCAGCATCCGACAGTTTTCCTCAAGAAAGACGAGAAATGGATTTCTGATCGTTCGATCATTGGAGGCGGAGTCAATGGCGCGAGAAAGATTCTTGCAGATTATATAAAGAGCATTATTCTTCCGCCAAGATTTGTAACCGTTTACAACACTTGGTGCGACTTCCGGGAGGATGGGCTGACCACCGAGCATACCGTCGACACTTTTTTGAAATTATGCAGCGGACTCAGATCGTTCGGAGCTTCCGTAGACTACTGCGTCGTGGATGACGGTTGGTTCAAGAAAGATAAAATCTACGAAACCAACGAAAAACGTTTCCCGAAAGGCCTGGCGGAAGTGAGCGAACTTATAACTCCCTACGGGGCCGGGCTGGGATTGTGGCTTGCCTATTCCTCGATGATGTGCGATCTGGACGCGCTGACCAAAGCCGGTTACGAAGCGGCGAACGTTTATTACATGTGCCTCTCCGGATCGAAATACAACAAGGATCTGAGAGCGGCGATAAAGACCAGGATCATGACCGACGAGGTGAAGTGCTTCAAGCACGACTTCAATTATTTCAACTGCTCGCGCCCGGGACACGGGCATCTTTATTCAGAGGAGCAGAGCACCGAAGCCAACATGCGCGAAACGGCAGCCTTGCTCGACATGGAAAGGGAGCTTGCCCCGGACATCCACCAAAGCATCACGACGGGTATAAACCACAGCCCATGGTGGCTTAAGCACGCCAGGATCCTCTTCATGGGCGGCAAGGACAAGGATTACGATTTCACATATCCCGTAACGAGCCGCTCCCAGGCCGAGATGAGATACCGCGACGGCTTCCTTTTCAAACTGATGAGAGTTGACAGGGAGTTTTTCCCGCTGTACGCCCTCATGACCCACGGAATGATAAACGGTCTCCTCGACACGGCCGGGCCGTGGATCGACGATCTTCAGTGGTCGGATTACATCATGAATTATCTCGGCAGGGGAACGTCGATCAGGGAACTGTACATTCATCCCAGAGAACTAAATGAAAAGAAATTCGAAGTGCTCGGCAGGGGATTGAACTGGGCAAACGAACACAACGAGCTTATGCTTATGAGCGAGATGATCCTCGGCGATCCGGCCCAGAACGAGCTTTACGGCTACAGGGGCCACGACGAAAAGGGACATGTGTACGCTTCGGTGCGCAACCCCAAGTTCCTTGACGCGGAGGTGAAGGTCGCGGACCTTGGCATAGCTTCGGAGTATTACAGGATATCTTATCCTTATCATATGATAAGGGAGACAAAGAATTATCCGACCGTCAAACTGCCGGCGGAAAGCGTAATGATAGTGGAATCTTTGGATCTGAAAGACCTGACCTATCCGGCACTCATAAACGTTCGCTTTCAAAGGAACAACATAACCGGAAGTTCAGCGCGCTTTGTAATAAACTCCGAAGGCCCTGACAAGAATCCCATTTATCTCTATTCGCCTTTCGCGGTAAAAAAATTCCTTGGTCTGCATGATGTGAACGAGGTGTCAAGGCGTCTTTACTGTGGCGAAAGGCCTGGCGGTCAGGAGATCAGACGCGCAAAAGCAGAGAACCTCAATATTTACAGCAATTCTTTTTCCTGCAGCATTAACGTTCCCGAGGGAGCCTCTTCGCTTCTGGTGTGGACCATAAACGACAGGAATGCGGATATGATACTGACTGACAATTCCGCGGAAGTCAAACTTCAGTTTGTTTCTTTCCAAAATCACAATTGGAAAGTTGCCGTGGCGTCTATCGGAAAAGGCGAGCATGAAATGGTTGGCAAGGTCGTTAAATCAAAACATCCCATAACCGTAATGGATCTGCAGCTCCGTTCTTCCTACGCTTTGCCGGCTCTCGAATTGCAGTTGATCCACAAAGTGGCCAGAGGGCAGAATATAAACAATTACGAACTGCCAATGCCGATATCCCAAGACACGCTTCACGAGACTCAAAGTTTGTTTGAAAAAGCAAAGCTGACTACCGCTCCGCGGGAAGTTTGGAACGACGTTGAGGAGGCAACTCTCAAAGTCGACGTTTTCGATGTCAACGGCGATGCTTACACCAACAAGGTCGTTCTGATAAACGACGTGCCGGTCGGCTTGCTCCCCAATAACGTTCCGCCTCTCAGCAGCTGGCAGACGGTCAGCATACCGCTTACGGAAGCCGCTTTCAAAACGCTCGGCAACGCCAACAACGTGGGGATCGTTGACGACACGGGAGACGCCTACAAGATTAGGAACCTGACTTTGACAGTTAAGCGCAAAAGCCAGAAGCGCCACATAGAAATGAAAGACGGCGCCACTTTCTGCAGCTCTCAAACCTGGGCTTTGAAGGAAGGGGAAGTTATCAAGCTGGACGGCAGCCCGTTCATTATTCTTTGCGAATAAACGTTGCCGCGCAAAGCGCCAGCAGCGCCAGAATAGCCGGTTCCGGAACAACGTTCCAGGTATAGGCGTTGGTAACGGTGAAGTCGTTCAGCTTCGTTATGATGTTGAAGTCGGTCGTGCCGGCGGCCTCTTCGTCCTGAGGGATATTCAGGTACATAGTGCTTTCGGTGGTCGCTCCGCCTCCGTCTATGAAGACGATGTCCTTGCTGAAGTAGTCGACAGTCTCTATTCTGATCTCTGCATAGCCGGCCTGGCCGTAGTTCACGTATTTAAGATCAATAGGTTCGCTTTCGCCCAAGTGAAGTTCCGGATTTTGAGGATCGGCCGACAGCAGTGCAAACGAAGCACCGTCTTCCACAAGGTCGAAGACGTGCCAGTCCATCCTTTCGAAAGAAGAGGCCCAGGGTTCGGGATGGTAGTCGTCGACGTCGACTCTGTCAAGTCCTATGCCTTCATAGCTTACGAGCAGCCCGAGCTGGCCGCCTGAAACGCATTTGAAGCAGTTGGTGGGCTCTTCTCCTGGCCAGCAGGTGTAGCCCTTTATGGACCTCAGGTTGCAGGGGATCTTCACTTCCGCGGTGAAGCCGCCCAATTCGTTGTCTTTTTTGATGCAGCGCGAACCGGCTGGAACATTGCCGCACTTCCAGTCCTGAACGCTGTTTTCGTCATTGGCGGCAGCGTATATCCTGTTGTAATACTGGTTGTGGGCTTTGAATTTGAAGTAGTCTCCGCCGTGCCAGGGGCCGGACCAAGCCGAGCCGTCCACTTCCATGGTGAAGGAGCACTTCTTGTTGGTCTTGAAGGCGAGGTACAAAGCGTCGTCGCGCCAGCCGGCGTAAGCTGTCACCTGAAATTCCGGATCGTCGCTGTCTCCCGTGCCGGAGCCCCAATAGGTCCATTCTCCCTCTTCAAGCACGCCGTTGATAGTAGGCTCGGCAAGGAGCCTCGGAATGCTCTTTTTGTAAGCGATGATGGGGTAGGGGTCTTCGCCGTCCTTTAATCCGTCTTTGTCAGTGTCTTGGTCGTTGGCGTCGCTGGGATAATAGAGCCCGACCAGATATTCCTTAAGGTCGTCGAGCCCGTCGCTGTCGGTGTCCGTTTCGGTCGGGTCGGAACTCATCCGCGCTTCGTCAATGGGAAGGACGGAATCGCTGTCGGCCAGCCCGTCGCGGTCGCTGTCGCGGTAGACGTAGGTGTTTTTCCAGGGCGTCCTCAGCTTGAAATAATTCGTGAAGGGGCGCATGGCGGTGCCGCACCAGGACCAGGTGTCGCCGCCTCCGGCCCAGCCGTAGCTGCAGCCGTCCGGGTGCGAGCTTGAGTATTCCTGGTAGCCGCTGTAGGAGTACATCTGGTCGACGGAGTGCATGACCTCGTGCACAGTCACGAAGCCCGTGCCGTTGCCGCCGTAGTTGCCGACCTGCGAGCACATGATCATGCCCATGCCGGTGTAGCCGTAGGAGCCGCCGCCCCAGTTGCCGCCCCAGCTGTTCCAGCCGTTGCCGCAGGTGAAGACGAAGAGATCGTATTCCTGATCCCAGATGCCGAGCGTTTTCCTCAGATCCCTGGCCATGATCCTGCCGCCCAATTCCTCTTCGCCGAATTCGTTTTCATAATTCCGGAAAAAAGTTTCCGCGGGCGGGATGATGTGGCGGTAAACAGGATCGTATTTTAAAAGGAGCTGGGCGTTGGAATTGCGAAAATAGAAATCCTGCACCTTCGGGTAATACAAATTGGTGTAGTTCTCAGGAGGCGTGTTGTTGCCCCCGCCGGTATAGGCGACCATCAGTAGATCGATGGAGGCCGTTTGCCCGTAGACAACCGGCAGGCTGTTCTGGGCGAAGGCGCCCTTGATCTTTATTGAGCCGCCGGTGGAAAGATTGGTGATCTTTATATTCACGGTGTCAGGCAGAGTAAGGCTTATCCCTTGCGTGTCGACATCCACCCCATTGACCTGCGCTTTGACCAAATGGCTGTTTTTCAGGAACCCCAGGGAGATGACGTTTTCGCCAACCGAAAGCGGAAGCTCGCTCAAAGGAATGGGGAAACCGTTGAGAGTGATGAAGCCCATACAGTTTTCCGGGATCGCCAGGGAGCAGTTAAGCTCCAGTCCGCCGAAGGAAGTTTTGGTGGCAAAGGATCTCTCGTAAGATTGGGCAAGCCCCAAATTGGCGCCGGTACGGTCGTCTATAAGCGTTTCGTGGGCGGCGGGCTCCTCCAAAAATCTAAGATTGTCGAGGTAGATCTTTTCGAAATCGCTTTCCACGGAAAAAGTCGTTTCTCCGGCCGGGATCTGCCCGGATAAGGCGAATCCGACGAGCTCAGCGTCCATATTGGGGGCTTTCAGCTTCAGGAGGTGATCACTATCGAAGAGGACCTCGATGTGCTGCCATTTGCGATGGAAGAGCGTCTGCACGCCGGGAACGGGCTGCCATTCGGCTTCATCGCCGAAATAATGTCCAAAGACAAGCGCGGAGATAACGTTGGTGCCGCACTCCTCCAGCTTCAAAATGGGAATTTCGCCAAGCTTCATGATGAGAGATTTGCCCGTTTCCTCGTCCGGCCAGGTCGCGTAGAAATCGAAAGCAATCCTTTGTTCGCCGTTGCCGGGAGAAAAGGCGCGCGAAACTGTCGAAGTGCCCGTCAGCTCCAGCGACTTATTGCCCAAATAGTGCCAGGCGCTCACTTTTATCTCGTTTGTCGACGTGACGCTGAGGTCTGAAACGACGTTGACAGTGTCAACGGCAGTCCAGCCGTCCAGTCCGTTTACGGGACCTTCATCCATGCTCTCAAATTTGAAGGAGGCTTCCTCAGCAGAAAGCAGTAAGGAAAAAACAAACAGCGTGAAAACAAAGATTCTTCTCATAGCGGCATCCTAAATTTTTATTCAATACTATTCTAGCAAAAAAAAGAAAGACCTCCGCCGAAGCGAAGGCCTTCTTAAAATTTGGCGCCGCAGGATGGACTCGAACCAACAACACCCTGGTTAACAGCCAGGTACTCTGCCATTGAGCTACTGCGGCACACAAATTTTATGGGATAGATTCTACTCTTATTGTCTTTCAAAGTCAAGTTAGAACTCTTCGTCCAACGCGTCGCTCTTAGCCATTTTGCGGTACTTCGTGGGCGGCTGGCCGACGGTGCGGCGGAAGGCGGTGCTGAAGTGATAGGGATCGTCGAAACCGACTTCCTCGGCGATAAGTTGGACGGGAAGATTCGTAGTCTTGAGCATCATGCAGGCATGGCGCATCCTAAGCTGAATGAGCCAGTCCCTCGTGTGAATGCCCATGTGCTTTTTGAAGAGCCTGGTGAGATGCACGCGGCAGCAGCCGGCTACGTTTGCCAGATCGTCCATGGAGATAGGTTCCCTAAGGTGTTTCTCAACATAAGTGACGACCGCCTGGACCTGCGCCGGGATAACGTTGCCTCTTTGAGAACTTATGACTTTAGCGTAGCGGGCCAGGAGATGAAAGATCTTGTAGCAGGTGGCGGAAGCGTTGATCCTGAAGTCTTTGTTGCGGTCCCTGATCTCGTCGAGAACATCGAAGAAAAGGCGGCGGATCTGTTCGAAATCCTGATCCTTCAGGGAGATCTTTGAGACCATGTCCAATCCGAGCTGATTGAGGCCTGGGGTGAGCAGGCTGTGACGGAAAGATATCCAGACTTTTTTCCAGCGGCCGGAACCGGTGTTCTGGTAAGTGTGGTCCTCGTCGAAGTGAAGAAGGAAAACGTCTTTTGGCTCGAGTTCGTAGGTGTTGCCGTTCACGTCCAGTTCGCCTTTTCCTTCGAGGACAAGCTCGACGGAGAAGAACGGGCAGTTTCTTCTCGTTAGTTTGGCTTTGGGCAGCCAGCTGGAAACGCCGCAGGCGTAAGGATTGATAAGGTAGATCTCATCCTGGGCCATCGGCAGGAAATACATCTCCGGGTCCGAGGTCAGGTTCGAGACAGCCTGGTTGATAGGAATGACCTCCGGACTAGGGACATCGTTGAAGCCTTTTTTACGGCGCTCGTATTTCCTTTTGGCAGTCTCTTCCCGCGCTTCGGGCTTGGCTTTCGCTTTGAAACTTTTTTTCACTTTCTTTCCCGCTTCGGCAATCTTTGCTTTTTTTATCCCGCCCATATGTAACTCCTCATTGTTTTGTTACGAACATATTATATAAAAACTTTAAATAAGAAACAAGAGACAGCAAGACTTTCGGATGTAACTAACCAAAAATGAGCGGCTTATAAAAAGCCGCTCATCCTGAAAAATATAAATGTGAATACTTTAGCGCTTGACGATCCTTATGACGTTCTCTATGACTTCCTCCAATTGCCCGTCTTTTTCCAGACCGACCCACAAGGGGAGTCTGACGAGCGTATCGGAAACTTTTTTTGTCACTGGAAGCTCTTCGTTGAAGCGTCCGAATTTTTTGCCGGCGGGGGAGTCGTGCAACGGCAGATAATGGAAAACGCAGCCTATTCCCTGCTCTCTCATCTTCGCTATGAAATCGGTCCTTTCTTCCAGCGAATTGAAGAGCAGGTAATACATGTGAGCGTTGTGCTTGCAGTATTCGGGAACGATGGGCCTTCTTATCAATCCTTCTTTTTCAAGGCCGGCGAACGCCTCATGATAAGCTTGCCAGATCTTCAAGCGTCTGTCGGTTATTTCATAGGCCTCCTTGATCTGTCCCCAGAGGAAAGCCGCCAGGATCTCGCTGGGAAGGTACGAGGAGCCCAAGTCCTCCCAGGTGTATTTGTCGACCTGGCCTCTGAAGAAGCGGGCGCGGTTTGTGCCTTTCTCCCTTATGATCTCGGCTTTCTCTATCAGCTCTTCGTCGTTGACATAGAGTGCGCCGCCTTCGCCGGAAATAATGTTCTTCGTCTCGTGAAAAGAGACCGCGGCAAGGTTTCCGAAGGAGCCCAAAGGTTTTCCCTTGAAGGAACTCATGACGCCTTGGGCGTTGTCTTCCACGACCTTAAGATTGTGCTTTTTCGCGATGGCGACGATGGTGTCCATCTCCGCTCCGACGCCCGCGTAGTGGACCGGCACGATCGCTCTTGTCTTTTCCGTTATGGCATCTTCGATTTTCGTCTCGTCCATGTTGAGAGTATCGGGCCTGATGTCGATAAAGACCGGCACGGCGCCGCGCATGACGAACGAGCTGACCGTCGTGACGAAAGTGAAGGAGGGGACGATAACTTCGTCGCCGGGCTTAATGTCGCAAAGCAGGGCGGACATTTCCAGAGCGGCTGTGCAGGAGTGCGTAAGAAGTGCCGCTTTGGCGCCGGAAAGGTCAGCTAGCCAACCGTTGCAGAGCTTGGTGTATTTTCCGTCGCCGGAAAGGTGCAAGGACGCGTGGGCGTCCGCGATCAAGGACAGTTCGCGACCGGTCATGTAAGGCTTGTTGAAGGGAATGCGTAATGCCATGTATTTCTCCTTTTGACTGCTTTCTATTTTACTTTTTTTTCACGTCAACAATAATAACGTTTGTGAACTCTTCCGGGAAGAAGCGGACGTTTTCATACACCAGTCCGATCCTGACGGTGTAGCGGCCTTCGCCTTCCGGGGCTTTCGTTTCGCAGGCGAGATTTATGCTGTCGCCAGTCGGAACGCCGCTCTTTAGCCAGATCCTGTCGTCTTTAACCTCGCCGCCGCTTTCATCATACCAGCGGATCGCCAGACGGACAGGCTTCTCGCCAGCTTTTTCCCAAGTGTGCGTCCCAATGTTAGCTAATTTGAGCTTAAGGTTCAGGGCAGTCCCCGGTTTCACGGAAGCGCTGGGCGGTTCCAAAAAGACTGAAGCGGCCAGCTCTTCTTCACTCGGCGCTTTTGCGAGCGCTATCTTGTCAAAACAGAGTGAAAGATCGCGGTTATCGAAGACGTTCTTGGTGACCTGGCCGGGGACTTTTGAGCCGTTGGTCAAAATTTTGAGAATGATCTGGGCCCCTTTCCCTTTGACAGGAATATTGTTCGCCTTAAGGAAAATGTTGGTGAAGTCCTGGCTGATGGTTGCGCTTCCCAATTTGACGTCATTCAGATAAAAATCCGCCAGTAGATCCTTAATTGCCCTTAGTCGCGCTGTCAAAACGAAGCTGTTAGTCTGCATATCGTGAAAGCGCACAGTAATGTTCGTTCCTTCGCACCAAGTGTAGTTTTCTTCCGGACTCAGAAACTCATCGTTGGAAAAGCCGGTCAAAAGATATTGGTCAGACTCTTTAGCGCCTACGTCCAGAATATTGCAGCCGGATTCCGGCAGCGGTTTGAAAAGATTCGCTGACGACGGTATCGTTTTGGCGGAGATCTTGGCAATGTCGCTCCAATTTGTGAACACGCCCCCCGATACTATCTCGTGGAATCCAATCTGCTTTTGCACCGTCCCTTCTGGTTTGGCCAACCTTTTGGCAGTCTGTGTCCAGGCGACGACGGATGGTTTGACGGGTTCGCAGGCGGCGCCTTTGCGCATGACAGTCAAAAGATCGCTGAAGCATTCCCCTTCATGCTCTTTGATATCGAAGTAGTATTGGGGAAGAATGTTGTTCCTGGAAGCGGCGTCAGGTTCCGTAATAAGGATAAGCGGGAGATCTTTCTTCGCCGCGATCTCTTCCAGATATTCCACGGCTTCCTTGTTCCCGTATTCCAGGTAACGCATGCTTTTTAGGGCTGAGAAGCGGAAAAGGGAAAAGAAAAAGACCAGAATGAAGACGCCGTAGCAGATGTTTCTCAACACTCTTTTGTTTTCCAAAGCTTTCAGATTTTCCAGCATGGCGGCCGGGAATTCCAAAAAGCAGGACCAGACCAGGCACCAGACGGGGAACCAAAAGGCAAGGTAGCGTTCCGCGAAGAAGTGGGAAAAGTGAAGATGGCTTAGCAGATAGAAGGGAATGACTATCGCCAAAACCAGGAAAATCTCTTTGTCGAGCTTCTGGCGTCGACTCAGCCTTGCCGACGCGGAAAGTCCTATGCTTATCCAGAGGAAAACGAGGCTGCAGGATTTGAGCGGCAGGGAATTTTTCCAGAAAAAAAGCTGAAGTCTTTGGGAGGAGAGTCCTAAGTTGGTCGGCAGCCAGGCGTTTTTAGCGGAGAAGACGAGCCCGGTTTTCTCCAAAAGGGGATGCCAAAGGGAGATCCCTGTGAAGAGGAGAATGATAAAAAGCGTAGCTCCCGTAATGAGCCACTTGTTGTTTTCGGCATTCGGTCTGCGGCAGAGGCACCAGATTATAAAGTGAAGAAGGATTGCCGGTTGCAGAAATACGCTGAACTGATGCGAACAGTATGACAGCGCGGCAAAAAGCGCGGCAAAGAGCAGACATCGCAAAGTCTTTGATTCGTCCTCCAAGGCCCTGAAGTAAAAATAGAGCTCAATTATAATGAGCGTCATATTGAGTGCGTAGAAGCGGATGTAGAGCGTGTAGAGGATCTGGTATGGACTGAGAGCGTAGATCAGAAGCGCGCCGAGCGCGGTGAAGATGCCGAAATTGTTTTTTGCAAGCTTGTATAGAAAGCAGAAACCAATGAACGATTCAACAAGGCACAGGAAGCGAAAATAATCTACGTTCGCAAGCCTGCCTCCGAAAGAGAGAAGGTAAAAGATGTAGTGCTGGAGGAAAAAGCCCTGCCCGCCGAAGCCGTAGTAGTGCCAGATCTTCAATGGGCCCCAGGTCTTGATCTGGGATATTATGAGAACTTCGTCTTGAGTCAGGCCGTAGCGGAAGAAGAAGTTCAACCGTAAAAGTAAGAAAAGCGCGGACGCCGCCAGAAAGACTATTTTGGCGCCGTGCTTTTCAAGGAAAACAAGGACTTTTTCTTTCGTGCTCATTTAAGAGAGGTCTTTTTCTTAAGATTGACGAAGTAGATGATGTAGGCAAAAGCGAGGACCGCGGCGATGATGTAAGCTACCAGCCAGTTCTGGTTGAAGCCGATCTTTGCGTTCAGGATGAATGAGGATGTGACGGCCAGATAGAATGCGCCCGGAAGCACCGTGACCCAGATGGACTTGCCCTCCTTAATGCACCAGGCGGTGGCCATAGCCAAGGAGAAGACCACGATCGTCTGGTTGGCCCAGGCGAAGTATCTCCAGAGTGTGGCGAAGCCCTTGGAACTGAACTTCGCGGTAAGAAGGAGCGCAGCGGTAAGGACAAAAATAACGATGCTCAAGACAATGCGGTTTTTCGCCTTGCCCTGATCCAGGGAAAACATTTCGCCCAACATCAGCCTTAATCCTCTCAAAGCCGTGTCGCCGCTGGAAATAGGCAGCACTATCACGCCGATGACGACCGTGGCGTTGACGAGCTGGAATATGGCGTTGCTCAGGGGATTCATGTGCTCGAATTTGAAGATCAAGGTCACGTCCTTGATTATGGAGGCCAGAAGCGCGTTCGCGCTCTGGTTGGGATCGAGCTCGAAAAGCTTGATGCAGCCCATGGTGACGGCCGCCCAGATCATGGCGATGAACCCCTCGAGCAGCATCATGTTGTAGAAAACGAAGCGGCCGCTTTTTTCCCTTTTGAGAGTGCGGGAGATGATGGTTGCCTGCGTTGAGTGGAAACCCGAGGCTATGCCGCAGGCCACCGTCACGAAGAAGATCGGGAAGAAGTGCGGCTTCAGGCCCTTCCAGTTGGAAAGGGACAGCTCGGTCAGCGGAAGCCTCATGATGAAGATGTAC
>JAFYHD010000019.1 GCA_017539325.1 bacterium
AAACTCGGTAGCCAAGAATATGATGAAAACGGTTTGCATATTATTTGTGACGACCCCGATAAAGACTATTGGGAACAGCAGAAGATAAAGAACAAAATGACTCAGATGTATTACGAAGAAAAAGAACAGAAGTTAAGAAAAGAAAATCAAAGGAGAAATGGTTACGATGTTTAATGTAACTTTTAGCTTTGCTCTAGCAGATGTACCGTTTCATTTTATCCCGAAGGTTTTCTGGGAACATGATAAAAATATTAAGCGATTAAGTATCTTCTGGTTAACTGGATATATTGAATTTAACAATGATAGAACCATACGTTCAGGTAGGGACTTATATTATCAAATGCCACTTACTATTCTCTGTGACAGTTTTACAAGATCTTCAGAGATAATGGATATAATCAATGAAAACGACAGTATTGATGTCTTTTTTGAAAAGATTTCTGATTACATGGATAAGAACAAGCTGGGCAGCCTAGAAAGAGACGAAAATGGGTTGCATATCATTTGCGACGACCCAAGCCTGAATTTTTGGGAGCAGAATAAGCTTAAAAATGAGCTAACAAGAAGATGTCTCGAAGACGAAGAAAATGAAGAGGAAAAACACACATCAAAATTCATAATCATTGATGATGAAAAAGAAGGACGTGGATAAAAAATGACGCTTCATCTAAATTTAATTATACAGAACAATCAATTTCACTTTATCCCCAAGTCTCACTTGCATTTCGCAGCATTCGAAGGAGACTTCTTTATTTTTAGCATCTCATGGCTGTTCTTCACTTTTCTTGTCGCAAGCCATGAACTCTTATCAGCGCCCACCTATTGGAGAGAGATCGTCAAAGAGCTGATCGACAATGACGAAGAGAAGATGGAACGACTTGAAGTTCTCGTAAATAATTACGAGGAATATACAGACGAACAGTTTGCCCATAAGGCCAGATGGATTGCCAAAGGTTAAGTATGCATGCCATGCCGAATCTGTATGAATGACTTCCTAACACGACGATGATATACCGTTCTGATATTTGATTTTTCGAAGGAGGATTACTTATGGATAAGGATTCAATCTGGACATGGGCGCGCGAAGCGGCAAGAAAGACTTTGACGAAGGAAAATCTCGAGGCGGCCGGGAGGACGGCGAAGGAGGTGGCGGATATCGCCGTCCCGCAAATCCTTCACAGCGTGGATTATCTGGTGAAGCAGGGGTGGAGTTTTTGTTCCGACCTGTATGGCCGCCGCTACGGCAGCGCGGCCGAGACTGTCTTGCATTTCTTGGTGCTGCGTCCGATCCTCGCCACGATCGGGCTGACGCGCCTGGGAGTTCAGGTCATCGGTACGGCGGGGAAATGCGGGTACAAGAGAATATCGGAAGGAGCTTTGCCGCCGGAAGATATGGAAAAGCTCAGGCGCTGCGGCCTGATTGTCGTGGGCACCGCGGCGGCGCTCTATATTTGTTCGGATATATACGACGAACTCGGTCTCTCGGACGTCCGGAGCGAAGTGGGGGAGATCGGATACAGCGGGATCCATCTCGTGGGCCTGGATTCCGTGGATCAGCTGGACGGCGTGACGAACGGGATGCTGGTGGACAACTCTTCCGATAATCTCGACCAGATCATCGAGCTGGGAGAACTGGACGAGGATATGCCGCACACGCATATTCCCAGCGAAATGCAGCACAGGGACATGGAGATGCGCCAGGTCTTCCTGGAACAGCATGGCTACGACCACACCCCGGAGGGCTACGAGGTGCATCATATCATCCCGGTAAGCGAAGGCGGCGCTGACACGCCGGACAATATGGTGTTGCTCAGCGAGGAGGATCACCGGCAAGTGACGGCGGCCCATCAGGAATATTACGGCTGGGGCGCTTGAGAAAGAGGGGGTAAGTATGGAATACGTAATTGGCCTGTGGTTGCTTATCCAAATCCTTGAGGAACCACTGAACAAGTCTCCCCGCACCCCTGCCGGGTCTTTTTCCGACTGTCGTTGTCAAAGTCCTCTCGACGTAGCGATGCTACGCCTTCGAGTCCTTTTCCTAGCCAGTCGAAAAAATCCCTCGACAGGGTCACGACTTGACTTATTCAGTGATTCCTTGATAAGGAACGTTGGGAGCAAATTTGGCGTGAGCTGAAGAAGTAACCGGAATTTGTTGCGTCCAAAAGAAAAGCCGTCCGATTCGGGCGGCTTTTCTTTTGGACGCGGAGATCAAGGCCTTTTGCTGGACGGCTTTTTCTGCTCCCGACAGTCGTTGCTTTGAAAATGTTTTTTGTGCTGCCGGATTGTATGATAAAATAGAGGCATAAAAACGGAATCGAGAGCAACGTGCGGTTCCAACGGAAACGAGGCGGAAGTATGAAGTCTTGCAAAGGCAAGTCGGAACGGTTTTCTTTCTCCGATATCTTTCCCGATATTGATAGGGACGAGCTTGCGCGTCGGACCAAGGTTTTTGCGGAGGGTGCTCTGAAGACGACCGGTGTTGTCGCGTCGTGGGCCGCGGAGAAGGCAGTGGAGGGTGCGGGTGCCGCCGTGCAAGGTGCCAAGGATCTCTACCAGCGTGGGTTGGACGATTACGCGAAGCGGCAAGAAATCGAGCGCATCCAAAAATTCTGCGCGGAGACGGAGGACGAGCTGCGCAAG
>JAFYHD010000150.1 GCA_017539325.1 bacterium
CAGGTCAGGGAAGTTTATCGCTCCCAGGGCGTGGAGATCAACGACAAGCACATTGAAGTCATCCTGCGCCAGATGCTAAGGAAAGTCAAGATCACGGATCCCGGCGACACCGAGTTCCTGTATGACGACGAAGTCGAGCGCTCCCGCTTCGAGGCCTGCAACCGCAAGGCCGCCAAAGAAGGCAAGCGCCCCGCCAAAGGTATGCCGCTCTTGCAGGGCATTACCAAGGCCGGCTTGAGCACGTCTTCCTTCGTCTCCGCGGCTTCCTTCCAGGAAACCACGCGAGTTCTGACCGAAGCCGCCGCTACCGGCCGCGAAGACCCCCTGATGGGCTTCAAAGAAAACATCATCATGGGTCACCTCGTTCCCTCCGGCACAGGCTTCTCCAAAGAACGCTGCACCGGCTAACTGGACGAACGCGGCGAACTGGATCTCGGCTACACCGCCCAGAGCGAAATGGATTCCTCCTTCCTGCTCGATACCGACGACAGCGAAGGCGAGATCTTGGGATCCATGGACGAAATACTTGGCGGCGATTTCTCCAAGGGAGAAGGAACCGATTCGAACGAATAAAAAACCAATCCATATCATAAACAAAAAAAGAGGAACATCATGCCTACTATTAACCAATTAGTACGGAAGAGTCGTCAGCCCAAGCAGCAGCACACCAAAGCCCCCGCTTTGCAGAGCTGCCCCGCTCGTCGCGGTGTCTGTCTGGTAGTTACCACCCGCACCCCGAAAAAGCCGAACTCCGCCTTACGTAAAGTTGCCCGTGTCCGTTTGTCCAACGGTACGGAAGTAACCGCCTATATCCCCGGTGAAGGTCACAACTTGCAGGAACACTCCATTGTTCTGGTAAGAGGCGGCCGTGTCAGAGACCTTCCGGGCGTCAGATACCACCTTATCCGTGGCGTCCTGGATACCGCCGGTGTGACTAAACGCAAACAGAGTCGTTCCATGTACGGCGCCAAGCGCCCCAAATCCTGATCGACAACGTAATTGCTTAACAACTCTATTTTTGGACAAACATAATTTATGGCACGCAGACATAACGCAACGCGTCGGGTAATCACTCCCGATCCGAAATTTCAAGACAGAATCGTCGCGAAGTTCATCAACAACCTCATGATGGATGGCAAGAAAACTTTGGCCCAGCGCATCTTCTACGAAGCCCTGACCAAAGCCAGCCAGATCGTTTCCGTAGCCGAGGAGATCGAAGTCTTCAACAAGGCTCTGGAAAACGTCCGTCCCACCGTGGAAGTCCGCTCCCGCAGAGTCGGCGGCGCGACCTATCAGGTCCCGGTGGAAATTCCCCAATATCGTCAGGACGCTTTGGCGATCCGCTGGATCATCGGCGGCGCCAGGGGCCGCAAAGGCACCGAAATGGCGCAAGCTCTGGCCTACGAACTGGCCGACGCCTATAAAGGCGAAGGCGGTGCAGTTCGTAAGCGCGACGAAGTGCACCGCATGGCAGAGGCCAACCGCGCGTTCGCTCACTACCGCTGGTAAGTGCACAGACGCTCATAATGATGGCCTGCCGCGGTATCGCGGCGGGCCATTATATTTAATAAAACGAACAGTACCACTATGGCAAGAGACATAGCATTAGAAAAGGTTAGGAATATCGGCATCATGGCCCACATCGACGCCGGTAAGACCACCACTACGGAACGCATCCTGTATTTCTCCGGCGTCACCTACAAGCTCGGCGAAGTGCACGAAGGCACCGCCGTGATGGACTGGATGCTGCAGGAACAGGAGCGGGGCATTACCATTACCTCCGCGGCCACGACCTGCTATTGGAAAGAACATCGTATCAACATAATTGATACTCCGGGGCACGTGGACTTCACCATCGAGGTGGAGCGCTCCCTGCGCGTCCTGGACGGGGCGGTAGCTGTCTTTTGCTCCGTAGGCGGCGTTCAGCCGCAAAGCGAGACCGTCTGGCGCCAGGCTCAGAAATACAGCGTTCCCATCATCGCATTCGTCAACAAAATGGACCGCGTGGGCGCCGATTTCTTCGGCACCATCGAGCAGATGAAGAATCAATTGAACACCAACGCGGTGGCCATCCAGTACCCGATCGGCAAAGAAGACACTTTCCACGGCGCCGTCGACCTCATCAAGATGAAAGCCTACATCTGGCACGACGAACTGAAAGACAACATGTACACCGAGGAAGTGATCCCGGAAGAAATGCTGGAAGCCTGCAAGGAAAAACGCCAGATCCTTCTGGAAGCCGTGGCGGAATGTGACGACGCGCTTTTGGAAAAATACCTGAACGGCGAGGAGCTTACTGAAGAAGAGATCATGGCGGCTTTGAGAAAAGGCGTCGTTGAAAACAAGATCGTTCCCGTGATGTGCGGCTCTTCCTTCAAGAACAAAGGCATCCGTCTTCTTCTGGACGCCATCGTCGCTTATCTTCCCTCTCCTCTGGACGCCAAGCCGATCGTCGGCATCAACAAGAAAGGAGAGGAAGAGGAAAGGAAGCCCGAAGACGGCCAGCCTTTCTCAGCCCTGGCTTTCAAGATCATGGCCGACCCCTACGTCGGCAAACTGACCTTCTTCCGCGTTTACTCCGGCTCCCTCAAGAAAGGGCAGACGGTCTTCAACGCCAATACCAAGAAGAGAGAGAGGATCGGGCGTCTGCTGCAGATGCACGCCAACAACAGGAAAGAGCTTGACGAAGTCCACGCCGGCGAGATCGCCGCGGCGGTAGGTTTGAAGAACGTCAAGACCGGCGAGACCATCTGCGATGAAGGGCATCCCATCATCATGGAATCCCTGAATATTCCGGATCCCGTCACCTCACTGGCTATCGAGCCGAAATCCAAGGCGGACCGCGACAAGCTTAGCGAATCGCTTTCCAGGCTTTCCGAAGAGGACCCGACCTTCACCGTTTCCACCAACCAGGACACCGGGCAGACCATTATTTCCGGCATGGGCGAACTGCACCTTGACATCATCAAAGACCGCCTCATCAGGGAATTCAAAGTCGACGCTACGGTCGGCCGTCCGCAGGTCGCCTACAGGGAAGCCATCACGGCGTCCACGGAGATCCATTCCCGCTTCGTCAGGCAATCCGGCGGCAAAGGCCAGTACGGCGACGTGCATATCAGGTTCGAGCCGCTTGAGGCCGGCGCCGGCTTCCAGTTCGTGGACGAGATCAAGGGCGGCGTCATTCCCGGCGAATTCATTCCCGCGGTAGAAAAAGGCCTCAGGGAAGCGATGACCAGCGGCGTCCTTCTTGGATACCCCTGCACGGATTTCAAGGCTACGCTTTTCGACGGTTCCTTCCACGAAGTCGACTCTTCGGAAATGGCCTTCAAGATGGCGGCAATTTTCGCCTTCAGAGACGGCATTCCCAAATGCAAGCCGGTTCTGATGGAGCCTGTGATGCACGTGGAAGTGACCACTCCCGACACCAACCTCGGCGACGTGATAGGCGATCTTAACAGCCGCCGCGCCAAAGTGAGGGAAATAGTGCCCAAGCAGCATCTCCAGGTCGTCAAGGCCCAGGTGCCCCTGGCTGAGATGTTCGGCTACGCCACGGCTGTCCGCACGCTGACCAGCGGCCGCGCCAGCTATAGTATGGAGCCCGACCACTTTGAGCAGGTGCCCAAGGCGATCCAGGAAAAACTGCTGGCCGGCAAGTAAAGCGCGGTTTGCTTTTTCGGGGCTATTTGATTATAATATTCCTAAAGTAGTCTAGTTTGCTTTAAAAAAGAACAATTCAAAATAAAGGAGAAACCATGAAACGTGTAAACACGAAAGGCTTTACCTTGATCGAATTGCTGGTCGTGATCTCCGTTATCGGCATTCTTGCCAGTCTTGGTGTCGGCGCCCAGGGTCCTATCAAAGAGAAGGTCGGTCAGTTGCAGCGTAGCGCTATGCTGCGCGACCTGTACGTCTATCTTCAGACGTATCAGCAGGACTTCGGTTCTTTCCCGAGCGTTCAGCCCACTGCCACCCGCTATGAGCAGGGCGGCGGCGTGCGCGACTTGTATCCTCTGGCCTACACCGGCCGTATGGACGAGAAAGAGCTTAACGAACTGCTTCACCCGCCGGGAGGCCAGTTCGACAAGTTCAGCAAGGAACCGCGTCCTGAAGAATTCGACAAGAACCACATCGGCTGGTCCTACAACTCCTGCGCCCGTATCGACAGCACGGATCCCTTGCTGGCCGACCAGGGCGTGAGCAGCGGACAGCTTCGTCTCCAGACCCAGGACCGCGGCATCAAGCCCCTTTCCAACAAAGGCGTGATGGTCCTTCTGGCGAACGGCCGTATTGAGAAGATCTCGGCGCACAAGACGTCCGGCAAACTTCTCGGCGGCGACGTTGTGAAAGACTGGGGCGTGCTGAAAGACTAAGGCTTTTTTCCCCGGAAGACCGGAAGAATTTTTCTTCCGGTCTTTTTTTTCCCCCGAATTTATGCCGAACGCTAAGAAAAGATTCCCGTATGAACACGTCATCGCGATCTTGATTGGGATCGTGTTGTTTTATTTCGGTTGGCAGTTGAAAAGCTTGGTCTCGGAAAGAAGCGCTTCCGCTGAAAAGACCATAAGGCTCAGGAATCTTTACGTTCATTTGAAAACTTACTGCAACGAATACGGCTCGTATCCGAGCACAATGGGAAACGAACGTTATTCGAAGATTGGTTCCGCTTCCGATCTCTTTTTGCTCACAACTATGGGTTACGCAAACGAGGAAGAGATAAACACCAATCTTTGGTCGTACAATGCCAACGCCCTGCCTGACAGCGAAGATCCTTTGGTCTCGGAAAAAGGCGTAAACAAAGGAAGGGCGAAGAAACCGGTGTATCTTCTCCGCGCCAACGGCGAAATATTGAAAGCCGAGCCGAAAAACGGCCAGCTCCCTTCCGCGGTCTGCGATTGGGAAAAACTCGGCGATTGATTTTTCTTCCAATCATTCGCTGAGCGAAAAAGCACATACCCCTAAGCGAACTCACGGAGGACGCAGATCAAGGCCATGCACGCGTAGTTCGTGAGCGAGGGATATGTGCTTAGCTCGCGCAATGAGCGTCCTACGTGAGCCGGTGGCATGCGACAACTTAGCGTCGCTGTTATTTGGTAAAATATTGGCATGAGATCCGCATTCACATTGGCGCTTTTCTTCGCTCTCTTCGCGGCGTCCGCTTTTTCGTCCGGACAGAGAGACACGCGCTTATCCCCGCGCGCCCTCAAAGGCTTGGGCATAGAGGACGACAAATTTGCGGAGCTTCCCGTCCAGTCTTTCCCCGAGGACGGCTACATCGTTGACACTTACCAGATATTGCCGTTAGGCGAAAGCAACGGCTTTTACCAGATCTGGGATGAAGTGCACCTTGACGAAACGGACGGATTGGTGAAATTATTGAAAAGCGACGAAGGTTCCAACGCGCTTTGGCAAATAACGCTGAACGATTTCAAGGGCATGCAGCGCCGTCCGAAGCTGCTTGATTTTTCCGACGGCACGCTGCTGGCGGCTTGGGAAAGCGCGAGCGCCGGAACGAACAACGTCAACCTTTGGTGCATGCGCGTAGACAATAAGGACGGCTCTTTCCTTTGGCCGCTTCCCGGCGTTTTGTCCTGCGCCCCGAAAAACCAGCAAAGCGTCAGTTTGGCCAGGCTGTCCGGCGGGGGAATAGCGGCCGTCTGGGAAGATTTCCGCAACGGCGATCCCGATATTTACTATCAGGAGATAATGCCGGACGGCAGTCCGGTCTACACGCCTGACGGAGTGGCGATAGAAAAAGTGGAAGGCGCGCAGTTGAAGCCGGGGTTTGTCTTGGATGAATCAGGCTTTGCCAAAAAGCTCTGCTGGGAAGACTACAAGGATTTCAATTATCCCGTCTGCACTATCACGATAGATCTGGATGATCTGTCAGTCCCGGAAGCGGGAGCGCTTCCACTTTTGTTATCCCTTCTTTTCCTTTTGAGAAGGAAAGCCTAGAATTTCAGGTCCAGCATCATCTCGAAGCGACCGCTCTCGACTTTCGTTTTCTGGTTTTCCCAGGCTTCCGTGAGATGGAAATAGGGCGGCTTGTCGTCGACCTGGACTTCCAAGTCGAGATTGGCGTCATGGAGGGTGGCCGCCGGTATGGAGACTTTCTTGTTTTTGATATCCGTTGACTTGAGGTCGAGGCCTCTCAGCTGCAGCCTCACTACGCCGGGCAGCATGTTCTTTCCCTCGAAGCGCAGTTCGCCTTCGGCGGAGAAGCGGCCTTTAGTTATTTCCCAGTTGCCGTAGTTTTCCGGGACGAGCTCGCCTATTACTTCAGCCGGCAGGTCTTTCAGCAGAAATTTCAAGACCTTTGTGCTCACGTCGGTCGAGAGCTCGCCCTGGAAGGTGGCTTCGGGATATTCTCTGAGCTTCATCAGCCAGGAGGACTGCGGATCCTCGGCCAATTCCTGAGGCACGGCCAAGTTGCGTCCGGTCATTTCGACAACTTCCCAAACGATGGGTTTCGTCCGTCCCTGGAATATCACCGTGCCGCCTTCTATGCGGGCGTCCTTGATGTAGAGCGGTTCTTTACCTTTTTCGTTCTTCGACAAAAGGTAGGGGAGTTTTCCCAATTCCACTTTTTCCGCGGAGTAATTAAGAACCGAGCCGCTCTTGGCGATCGGCACGAAGGACTTTTTCCCGGAAATGGCGCTAAGCAGATCGCAGGGCGCCGCCAAAGTAACGTTGGTGGCGGAAAGGAAAACGGTGCGCCGGCCTTTCATCAGCTCGCCCTCGTCCAGTGTCATTTCAACTCTTTCAACGTAAGCCGTGAAGCCCAAAACGGGGTCGACGGCTTTGACTTGCTCGAAGACGGCCTCGGCTTTTGGCAGATCAAGGTTCAGAGAACCTATTTCGAGGGGCATTCCTTTCTCGGCGGAATAGGAAGTCAGTTTTTCCTTGACGGCCAGGTTGTCAAGAACGCCGACGGCAATGATCACGCCGAGCAGCAAAAGGGGAACGATGACCAGAATGGCTTTTAGAACGCGCATAAGGCCTAAATCGGGGGCTTTTGGGTAAAGAAGGGAACTATATCAGTCCAGGGGATAACGGGCCGCCAAAACGGAAGCGTTGTGGCCGCAGAAACCGAAGGAGTTACTGAGCGCGTATTTTATTTCGGCCTTTCTGGCGACGTTCGGCACGCAGTCCACGAGACATTCCGGATCCGGCTCCTCCTGGTTGATGGTCGGAGGAACGAGGCTGTTGTTCATGGCCAGAAGCGTGGCGATGAGCTCGATGGCGCCCGCCGCGCCCAGCGTGTGGCCGGTCATGGATTTCGTGGAGCAGAGCATGACTTTCGTGTCTTCGCCGAAGAGGCGCTTGACCGCCATGACTTCCGAGATGTCGCCCAAGTGCGTGGAAGTGCCGTGGGCGTTGATATAGTCGATCTGATCCGTCGTGACACCGCCCTGTTCGAGAGCTTTGCGCATAGCGATCTCGGCGCCCCGGCCTTCCGGATGAGGGGCGACCATGTGATAAGCGTCCGCGGACATGCCGACGGCTTTGATCTCGCCGTAGATCTTGGCGCCGCGCTTCAGGGCGTGCTGAAGTTCCTCAAGGACGACTACGCCGGAACCTTCCGCGATGACGAAGCCGCAGCGCTTTTTGTCGAAGGGGCGGCTGCCTTTCTCAGGGTCGTCGTTGAAGCCGGTGCAAAGGGCTTTCATGGAGCAGAAGCCCGCTAAGCCCATGGAGACGATGCCCGCTTCCGCGCCGCCGGTTATCATAACGTCGGCGTCGCCAAACATGATCGCCCGGAAAGCGCTGCCGATGGCGTGGCTGGCCGTGGCGCAGGCGGAGCTGACGCTGTAGTTGGGGCCCTGGGCGTTATAGCGGATGGAAACGATACCGGAAGCGATATCGCTGATGAGCATGGGAATGAAGAAGGGGGAGACGTACCTGGCGCCTTTGTCGAGCAGCGTGCGGTACTGGTCTTCGAAAGTCTTCATGCCGCCGATGCCTGACCCGATGATGACGCCGAACTTGGAAGGATCCTCGTTCTCGGGAACGATGGCGCTGTCGGCTACGGCCTGGCTGGCCGCGGTGACGGCGAACTGCGCGACGCGGTCCATGCGCCTCGCTTCTTTGCCGTCGATGTATTCGGTCGGATCGAAGTCCAGCACCTGGCCGGCGATCTTCGAGGGATAAGGTTCAGGATCGATAATGGAAAGCTTAGTGATACCGCTTTTGCCAGCGGCAAGATTTTGCCAGAAATCAGAAACTTTATTCCCCAGAGGGGAAACAACACCCAAACCAGTAACAACTACGCGGCGCGTGGTATCCATACTCTCTCCATTATTAAAAGACAAAAAAAGGGGAGTTCAAAGCGAACTCCCCTTGGAAAAATAGCGTTTACTGCTGCTGTTTTTCGGCCAACTTGGCATCGATGAAGCGGACGGCGTCACCGACGGTTTTGATCTTTTCGGCCTCTTCGTCGGGGACGGGGGCTTCGAATTCTTCTTCGAGAGCCATGACGACTTCCACGAGGTCCAGGCTGTCAGCGCCCAGATCGTCTGTGAAGTTGGCGTCTTCCGTGACTTCCTCCGGCTTGACGCCGAGCTGTTTCACGATGATGTCCTTGACTTTTTCAAACGTTGTAGCCATGTTTTTCTCCTTTGTAGGTATGATAAAACTATATTGATTATAAAAAATTACATTACCATTCCGCCGTCCACTACGATGACCTGCCCGGTGATGTAAGAGGACAGATCGGAACAGAGGAAGAGTGCGGTATTTGCTATGTCGTTGGGTTCGCCGAACTGCTTCAGAGCGACTAGCTCGAGCATTTTGGCTTTGACTTCGTCGGAAAGGACTTCCGTCATTTTGGTCTTGATGAAGCCCGGGGCGATGGCGTTGGCGGTGATGCCGCGGCTCGCCAGCTCTTTCGCCGTGGTCTTCGTAAGCGCGATAAGGCCGCCTTTGCTGGCGGAGTAGTTAGCTTGGCCGGCGTTGCCGATAAGGCCGACGATACTGGCCATATTGACGATGCGGCCGCTTCTCTGCTTCATCATGATGCGGGCGACGGCTTTCGTGCAGTTGAAGGCGCCTTTAAGGTTGACTCTGAGGACGGCGTCCCATTCGTCTTCGCCCATCCTTATGAGCAGCGTGTCTTTTGTTATGCCGGCGTTGTTGACGAGAATGTCCAGGGAGCCGAAGTCGGACTGGATCTTCTCCATCAGAGCCTGCATGTCGGCAAGATTCGAGACGTCGCCGGCGTAGCCTTCGGCCTTGACGCCGAGAGCCCTTACGGCCGCAACGGTCTCGGTTGTAAATTCTTCTTTCAATTCTACGACGGCGATGTTAGCGCCAGCGGAGGCCAGCTTAAGGGCGATGGAAGCGCCTATGCCGCGGCCAGCGCCGGTGATAACGGCTGTCTTGGAACTTAGATTGATTTCGTATGCCATAATTTTCAAGTGTTATTTGAAGATATTATACCAAAACGCTCCCTCAGATGCTAGCAAGCTCATCGAGTTTGCCGCAGGGTTGCGTTTTGGCTTCTCTATCGATTTTTTTCGCGAGTCCGCAGAGCACGTTGCCCGGTCCGCATTCCAAACTGACTTCCGCTCCCAAAGCGGCGATGGCGCGGAAGTCGTCCTCCCAGCGCACGCTCTCTACTATCTGGCGCCCGAGCAGGGATGCAAAGTCGGCGTCTTCGGGATACAAGCCGCCCAGCACGTTGGAAGCGACGGGGAAATTGGCTTTCTGCCACTTGGTCTCTTTCAGGAGGGGGAGCAGCTTTTCCCTGGCAGGATCCATGAAGGGGGAGTGGAAAGCTCCGCCGACCGCGAGGGGAATGACGCGCCTGGCGCCCGTCGCGATAAGCTCATCCTGGGCTTTTTCGATGCTTTCCTTGGCGCCGGATATGACGATCTGCCCAGGGCAGTTGAAATTGGCGACGTAGAGGGAAGGATATTTTGCGCAGATTTCCTTTACGACAGCGCCGTCCAGCTGAAGGACGGCGGCCATGGAGCCGGAGGCTTTTTCTGCCGCTTCCTGCATGAAGAGCGACCTGGAGCGCACTAGTTCAAGCCCTTCCTCGAAAGAGAGGACGCCCGCGGCCGTAAGCGCCGAATACTCGCCCAAGCTCAAACCGCCAGCGGCGACGATCTCGAGATCGGGCTTTTTTTCCTTCAGCGCGGCGAAAGCCGCCAGAGAAACGGTGTAGATGGCGACCTGGGTTATGTCGGTCCTCTTCAGGTCCTCTTCCGGACCTTCGAAGACGGTCTTTAGAAAACCTTCGCCCATAAGAGCGGAGGCTTTGTCAAAAATATTTTTCGCGGCCGGGGAATTCTCGTAGAGATCCTTGCCCATGCCGACGTACTGAGCGCCCTGGCCCGGGAAAAGCAAAGCGGTTTTTGTCATGATCTTTCAATCTCTTGGGGTTGAATTAGCGCTTCCGCGATGTAGCGGTTAAGGTCTTGGGCGACGATCTCCTGGGCGCGGAAGATGGCGGCGCACAAGGCGTCCGCGTGGGAATTGCCGTGGGCTATGATGCAGGTCCCGTTCACGCCGAGCAAAGGAGCTCCTCCGAACTTCCTGACGTCGAAGTGGCGCCTGATCTGCTGGGCCGGCGACTGGGAGAAAAAGCTGGCAAACAGCCTTGCGAAGCCGTACTTGTTGCTCTGCGGATGACTGACCATCGTCTGGATGCCGCTTGCCATGCCTTCCATGACTTTCAGGGCGACGTTGCCGACGAAACCGTCGCAGACGATGACGTCGACTTTGCCGAGGAAAATGTCCTGGCCTTCCACATTGCCGTAAAAGTGCAGGGGAGAATTCTTCAGAAGCGCGTGCGCCTCTCTCGTCTCCTTGTTGCCTTTCTCGTCCTCCTCGCCCACAGACAAAAGGCCCACCACGGGATGGGTCTTTTTAAGGACGTGCCTGGCGTAGCAGGCGCCCATTTTCGCGAACTGCACGAGATTGTGCGCCTTGCAGTTCACGGTCGCTCCAGCGTCTAAGAGAACTGTTGCGCCGAAAGGACCGGGGATCAGAGTCGCGATCGCCGGCCTGTCCACGCCCGGCAGAAGCTCCCACTCCATGAGGGCGGCGGCGGCCAGGGCGCCGGTGTTGCCGGCTGAGACTATGGCGTCAACTTCCCCTTTGGCTGCCATGCGCGTGGCGACGGCAATGGAGGAATCGCGCTTTTTTCTCAAGGTGACGGCGGGGGACTCGTTCATCTCCACGTTCTGGGAGGCGTGGATTACTCTGACCGGGGCGTTGTTGGCGTTGAGGTCCGAAAGGCAGGCCTCTATGCGCTCGGCGTCTCCCACCAGGATGATACTGGCTTCGGAGTCGCCGCTGGCAAGGTACTTCAAGGCGCCAGCGACGATCTCGTTGGGGGCGTAGTCGCCCCCCATGGCGTCAACAGCAATACGCATTGCGTAACGCAAAGAAAGGAATTATTCGGCGACGGTAGCCAGAGCGATCACGCGGCGGCCTTTGTAGAAACCGCATTTCGGGCAGACCACGTGCGGCTGCTTCTCATAGCCGCAATTGGAGCAGGCCTGAGTCTGGGGCTTCGTTAAGGAGTCGTGCGTGCGGCGTTTGTCGCGGCGGGTCTGAGAATGTCTGCGTTTTGGATTTGCCATAAAAATCTCACTTTTTGTTGTTTATTTCATTTTTAATCGTGAATAGAGATTGTACCATAACCGCCCCCATAAGTCAAAGCCAAGCCTCCGGGGAAATTTGCTAAAATTTGACCATGACTTCTTTTCGGCTGAACTACCTGGAAACGCCCGCGCTTACGGTTGAGGAGCAGATCGCTCTGGACAGAGAACTTATGTCCGAAGTCGGAAAGGGAACGCGGCCTCCGCTCCTGCGCTTCTACGATTTCGCTGACGAGGCGGTCGTTCTCGGTCTCAGCCAGGAAGAGGAAAAGTACGTCAACTCCGCAGAAGCAAAAAAGGACAAAGTTCCTGTGCTACGCCGCTTCTCCGGCGGAGGCACGGTCTTTATTCACGATGGCTGCCTGGTCTACACCATAATTACCATCCTAACGCCACCTTTCAAACGCTTCGACGTCATGGGGGCCTACAGAACGGCCTTCGCTCCTCTCACAGAGGCTTTCGCCAAGAAAGGACTCAAACTGGAATTCCACGAGCCCTGCGATCTGGCCGTTGACGGCAGAAAGATAGCCGGCAACGCCCAGAGCCAGCGTCAGGGCGCCCTCCTCATCCACGGTAGCTTCCTCATTGATCCCGATCTCATAAGGATAAAGCGCTACCTCAAAGAACCCGACGTCCGACCCCTTTACCGCGCCGAACGTTCTCACGAAGATTTTCTTTTGCCGCTTTCCGAACTTGGTCTTGATGAGCAAAAGCTCAAAGCGCTCCTAATCAGCGCCTGGTGCTGATATGATCCCTGAATAATGATAAAATAAACGAAAGTTGTAACAATTGCGGAGAACGTCTGCATGAAGAATATTCATTTGATCATCCTGGGGCTTTTTGTCGGCGCGAACGCGCTTTTTGGAGCCGGAAAGGTATTTTGCGACCGCGCTGGGGAAAGTCAGCAAGCCTTGGTTATCCCTGAACGCGCCGCGAGGGTGTTCGGCGAGGGAGAGAGTGCGATTCCCACGGACTGGGAAGGGACGTATGACGGCGGAAACCAGGAGGCCGTCATCCGCCGCACCATGGAAATGCATCTTGATCCGGTTGGCGACGCGGAAGGCGACGTGGCGGTGACGGGAACGATAAACATCCGGCCGTATGTCGGCGACGTCTGGTCCGTTTACGAGGGGGCCTACAAGTTTGCCGGGACGTACAACAAGGAAACGGGAAAGATCGTCGTCCAGGGTCAGACTTGGGTAAGCTTCCCCATCGACCAAGACACCCGCGAGGAAGCGCCGGACTGGGACTTTTTCGTTTTCACCGGGACGGTGAGCTCGGACAAGATAACAGGCACCACGGTTCGCGGCAATTGGAGGATGTTCCCCCAGAGCTACGACGGCGACGACGTGGATTCCGGGTTCAAGTTGGAAAAAGACAACAACAGTTTCGTGCACCACAACCGCACGCCGGAGGACGGCTTCTACGGGTCTACGAACTATGTGATCAGTTCCGAGCTTTTCGAGAGGCTGAAGAGCTTTGCCAGCAGCGAATCGGAAGTCAACGTAATAAAGCAGCAGATGAACGTGAAATGGAGCGGATCCTGCTACGGGATCTCGGCCACCATGGGGCTTACCTTTGAAAAGCTTCTGGACGCCGGCGAGCTCTCCGGCGAGATCTTGAGCCCGGATGATTATTACAATATGCCTCAGCCCAAGGACTGTGGAAAGCTGAAAGACATCATCAATTACTACCATCTTTCCCAGGACCTGGAGAACTACGGCGAATACGCCGGTCGCGAAAAAAATTTCAACCCCTCTCTGTGGAAGGGTTGGATCTACGGCTACGAGCCGAAATTCATGAACGAGAGCCTTTCCGGCTTCCTGGGCAACCTTGTGAAGGACGCGAAAGCGGCCTGTGAGGACGGGAAATCTCTGCTATTCTGCTTCGGCGTCCCGAACCTGGCCCACTTGGTGTTGGTGACGGGCTATTCCGTCAGCGAGGACGGGTATAGGCTGAAGATGTACGACATGAACAGCGTGCGGGAATACAAAGGAAGCGGCAGGTTCACGTACATGAGCATAGCCAAAGACCTGACGACGTTCAGCTTCATGACGGGCAACGGAGAGATCGTCGACGAGGACAATTATTTGAATCTCAGTTATCTTGAGCCTTCGAAGCTTTCCGACATCAAATACTGCTCCCTCATCAAGAGGCGTTCTTCCGACCAGGTCACGATCACCTTCGATCCCAAGTGCGAATTCATGCTGACTGGCCCGAGGGGGACGACGCTCACTTACAGGAAGTCAGCTTTCAGCGGAAGTTTTCCGATCAACTCAGTCGATTACTTGGAAAAGAAGATAAAGATCAAGACCAAGCGTTTCGAGAATTTCACGATCGCGCCTTTGGGAAAAGAGATAAACATCCAGGTCTATGATGACGATCACTACAAGAGCGTGGAAGGGAAAAACATCAAGAAGATCGATCTCTCCCTTACCGGCGACACGAAACTAACGGGCGGCGCGTACACTTTCAAAGCCTATTCCTCCGTGGAGGAGAAGCTTGGGAAAGGGGAGAGCGGCCTAGCGTCGATCAGCGGCAAAGCGAACGGCAAAGTCATCATCAGAAGCGGCAAAGACAAGGTGGAAGCCTCCTCGCCCAAAAAGATCTCGCATGTGAAGACGGCCGTCTATCAGGACGTCAGAACAGCAGGAGGTACGATCAAGGGCAGAAGGACGTCGGTCTCCGTCAACGCCGCGGAGGATCTTTCCAACCGCGACCTGACGGAAAGCGGCAGGATCGTCTTCGGAAAGGACGCCTACGTGTTCCGGGGCTGGGCCGTGAAGCCCAAGGTCACGGTCTTCGCGGGCGGCAGGACGCTTCGGAAAAACAAAGATTACAAGATCAGCTACTCCGACAACAAAAAGATTGGAACCGGTACGGTCACCGTTATCGGCCTGGGGGAATACAAGGGAGAGATCTCAGCGACATTCCCAATCGTTTCAAAAAAGGCGGATTTGCTATAATCGGTGTAGAATGTTCACGACCTTTTAACCAAAACTACCTACGGGAGAATATATGGAACCTCTGATCATCAACGGAAACGAGACCGCGGCCGCGATCCGCGCTGAAATGGCCAAAGAAGTGGCGGAAATGAAAGCCAAGGGCGTGGAGCCCGGACTGGGCTTCGTTTTGGTGGGCGACAACCCCGCTTCGCAGGCTTATGTCAGGATGAAGAAGAAAGCCTGCGCGGAAGTCGGCATCACCGGTTACGATTACGAACTCCCGAAGGAAACGACGCAGGAAGAGCTTCTGAAGCTGGTGGACGAACTGAACCACGATCCTAAGATCGACGGCTTCATCGTGCAGCTGCCCTTGCCGAAACACATTTCCGAAGAGGCCATCATCGCCGCCACCGATCCCAAAAAAGACGTGGACTGCTTCCACCCCATCAACGTGGGCAAGCTCTGCATCGGCGACACGGACGGCTTCTTCCCCTGCACGCCCTACGGCGTGGTGGTATTGCTGCAGAGAGCCGGCATCGAGGTGAAAGGCAAACATGTGGTCATAGTCGGCCGCTCCAACATCGTCGGCAAGCCGCTGGCAAACCTGCTCGTGCAGAAACGCGACGGCGCCAACGCCACCGTCACCATCTGCCACACCGGCACGAAAGACATCCCCTCCATTACGCGCCAGGGCGACATCGTGGTGGCCGCCATCGGCCGCCCCAACACCATCACCGCCGACATGGTGAAAGAAGGCGCGGTGGTCGTTGACGTAGGCGTCAATAGAGTGGAAGATCCCTCGGCCAAGAGGGGCTACCGTTTGGTGGGCGACGTGGACTATGAGAACGTCGCGCCGAAGTGCTCCGCCATCACGCCGGTCCCGGGCGGCGTCGGTCCCATGACCATCGCCATGCTTCTTATGAACGGTTTGAAAGCCGCCAAGAGGAGAATGCCGAAAT
The DNA here is from genome assembly GCA_017539325.1 of bacterium. Taxonomy (GTDB): domain Bacteria; phylum Auribacterota; class UBA3054; order UBA3054; family UBA3054; genus UBA3054. The sequence goes on from JAFYHD010000150.1 coordinate 15,511, forward strand.
AAAAGATGGTAAGCGCCGCGCTCATACTGGCTCTGGCTATTTTCGGCCTGCTGCTCTTTATAGGGCGCGTTTCCTCCAGGCTGACTGAGAGGATCAGCGACCGCTATCTTTCTTTGGACATACCGTCAGGAATACTCTGCGTCCTGGCGGTATGTCTTTATTTTTACATTATGTTTTGCAGACGGGATCTTTTCGATGATCCCGTCTTTATCTGGATCCTCATAGGCATATCCGTTCTGACGCTTCTGGAGCCCTGCATCAGGCACAGCAAGATACTGCAGAACAAAATAGACGCCGCGAAAATTTTGCGGACGCTGGAGCCGCGGAAACTGGGAAAAGTCATTTGCCAGCACTACGAGATCGGCATAGGAGAAGCCCCGGTAAGGATCGTTCAGCTAAGCGATTTGCATTACAACGAGCTCAGCGCTTTATTTTTGGCTGGCGTAGTAAAGGAAGTCAACAATCTTGAGCCGGACTATATTCTCGTTACGGGAGACTTTCTGCAGAAGGTCGGCGAGGTAGGGGAGCTGAAGGATCTCTTGAAGGACCTCAGAGCCAAAAACACGGTCTTTTACGTCCTGGGCAACCATGACTTCTGGATCGGGGGAGAAGAGGCCATTTGCGAGGCTCTGAACTCTCTTGGCTGGGTAAGGTTGAACGGCCGCTTTGTGGAGACTGAAAAAGTTCTTTTCTTCGGTACGGAACGTCCCTGGGGAAAAGAAGAAAATTTGGCGCTTCCCAAGAGCGAAAAACTGAAGATCGCCCTGGCCCACGACCCCGACGAATGGGAAAATACCGCCTCTTTGGGAGCGGACGTAACTATGTCGGGGCACACCCACGGCGGACAAGTGCGCTTCGGGCTTTTCGGCCCCCTTATCCTGCCCTCCCAGAAAGGCGCCATGCGGGCCGAGAGGGTCCTTTGCAAGGACGAGCATATACTTTTGATAAGCAGAGGCTTGGGCAAGCCCTACATTAGATTCTGCAATCCGACTGAAATAAGTATTCTGGACGTTCGCCGCTAAGAAAAAGCCCTTGCAAAAGGCGGCGTTTTTTGCTACGCTTAAGGTCCAGATACGGGGTGCTTCCTCCTGGTGTGTGGGAGGCGGCTGAGAAAAAACCCGCTTAACTTGATCCGGGTAATACCGGCGTAAGGAACAACCATATGACCCAACTTGAAGAAGCGAAATTGGGCGTCATAACTGATGCCATGCGTTTCGTGGCGGAGCGTGAGAATATTCCGCCTGGAACAGTCCTTTCTGAAGTGGCGGCGGGAAGAGCCGTCATCCCTTTTAACCCCTCCCATAAAAATTGCCGGCCTGTTGGCGTGGGGAGGGTCTTCACAACAAAAATAAACGCCAACTTAGGCTGTTCTAAAGACCGTTCCTCACTCAAAGAGGAACTTAGGAAACTCGAGGTGTCCCTCAAATACGGCGCGGACTTCGTCATGGATCTCACCGTGGGGAAGGACGTGAGTTTCATCCGTCAGGAAATGATCAAGCATTCCCCGGTTCCCCTTGGCACCGTGCCTATCTACGAGACGGTCTCCCGTCTGGAAGGCAGCGTTCCCAAAATGGACATGAGTTTGCTTTTGGACGTTATAGAGGAGCAGGCGGAGCAGGGCGTCGATTTCATGACGCTGCACGCGGGATTATTGCGCAGGCATATTCCCTTGGCCATGAAGCGCGTCATGGGGATCGTTTCCAGAGGCGGATCCCTTATGGCGGAGTGGATGCTCGAGCACGACAAAGAAAATCCTCTCTACGAGAACTGGGACAAGGTCCTTGATATTCTCGTCAAGCACGATGTGACGGTCTCCCTTGGAGACGGGCTGCGTCCCGGCTGTTTGGCGGACGCTTCCGACGAGGCGCAGTTCGAGGAGCTTTCAGTTTTGGGAGAGCTCGTTCTGGCTTGCCGCGAAAGAGGCGTGCAGGTCATGGTGGAAGGTCCCGGGCACATTCCTTTCAACGAGATAAAGATGAACATGGAAAAGGAGCAGGAACTCTGTTTCGGCGCTCCCTTCTACGTGCTCGGCCCCGTTGTCACGGACATCGCGCCGGGCTACGATCACTTGGTCTCGGCCATCGGCGCGACGGCGGCTGCCACCTACGGCGCCTCGCTTCTGTGTTACGTGACGCCGGCGGAACATCTGGGCCTTCCCACCGAGGAAGACGTCAAGCAGGGCTGCGTGGCTTACAAAATAGCCGCGCACGCCGGCGACGTGGCCAGGGGCTTCCCGGGCGCCGATCAGATCGACCGTAGGATGTCGGAGGCGAGGAAAAATTTCGACTGGGACAAGCAGTTCGAATGCGCGCTCGACCCCGAGACCGCCAAAGCCAGGTGGATGAAGGGAGAGCCCGAAAGCCACGACGAGGATCACTGCACCATGTGCGGAAAGGAGTTCTGCGCGGTCAGAACAACAAAGAGAATAAAGGAACTTTTAGCCAAAAAAGATTGAGGAATATAAAATGAAGAAAGAAGTAATGGAAGAGACTATTTCCGGCGCTATAGTAAAGAGTTTTTTCAAGAAGCTGCAGGACAACATGGCCTTGGATGTAGCCATCGCGGGCGCCGGGCCTTCCGGTTTGGTGGCCGCCTATTATCTGGCCAAGAAAGGCCTTAAGGTCGCCATCTTCGAATCGAAGCTGGCGCCCGGCGGCGGCATCTGGGGCGGCGGCATGCTCATGAACGAAGTGGTGGTCCAGGACGACGCGGCCAAGATACTGCATGAATTCGGCATCACCACCGTGCCCATCAAGAAAGGCTACCACACCGTTGACTCCGTGGAAATGGCATCCGGGCTTATTTTCGGAGCGCGCCACGCCGGAGCGGTCATTTTCAATACGGTGACGATAGAGGACGTGGTCATGCATAACGACGTTGTTTCCGGCGTGGTCATCAACTGGAATCCCGTGGTGAGGCTGGAGATGCACGTCGATCCGCTGGTTATCACGACGCGGGCTCTCATAGACGGCACGGGACATCCCAATGAGATCGTAAGAAAGGTCGTCAGCAAAGCCGGAGTCAAGATCGATTCTCCCACCGGCGGCGTGATGGGGGAGAAGCCCATGTGGATGGAGGACGGCGAAAGGACGACGCTCATCAACACCAAGAAACTTTATCCCGGCCTCTACGCCTCCGGCATGGCGGCCAACAACGTCCAGGGCGGCTTTAGAATGGGGCCCATTTTCGGCGGCATGCTTAAAAGCGGCAAAAAGGTCGCCGACCTTGTGGAAGCGGATCTGAAGAAATGAGGATCGAAGACGGATTCGGACTTTACCTTGTGATGACCGACCCGGCGGCCGGCTACGCCAAATGCGCGGAAGCGGCCGTAAGGCGCGGCGTGCGCTTCGTCCAGCTTCGGATGAAAAAAGCCTCAAAAGAGGAGATCATGAGGGAAGCTAAGGAAGTCAGAGCCGTCACCAAAGGAACGGATACGCTCTTCATCCTGAACGACGATCCGGAACTCGCCGTCCGCTGCGAAGCGGACGGCGTTCATTTGGGCCAGGGCGACATGCCGCTTCCCATCGCCCGCAAGCTCTGCCCGGAGCTTAAGGTCTTCGGACTCTCCACGCACAATCTCGGCCAGGTTACGGAAGCGGCCAAGCTTGCTCCCGACTACATCGGAGTTGGGCCGGTGTACGCGACGCCTACGAAAGCGATCCCCGACCCGACGCTGGGAATTGACGGCGCCGCCGAAATGATCAAGGCCGCGCCTTTCCCGGCGGTGGCGATAGGGGGTATAAATCATGAAAACTTACCTTTAATTAAACGCGCCGGCGCCCGGAATTTCTCCGTGGTGCGGGCCGTTTGCCAAAATAATGATCCGGAATCCGCAATCAGAAGATTGCAGGAGATCTGGGCAACCGCGGACAAATAAATGAAAAAACAAACAAAGTACGTCTTCATCACGGGCGGCGTGGTGTCGAGTTTGGGGAAAGGCATTACGTCGGCAAGCCTTGCCCTCCTTCTGAAAAGCCGGGGCTACAACGTTTTCATGCAGAAGCTGGATCCTTATCTGAACATCGATCCCGGCACCATGAGCCCTTACCAGCACGGCGAAGTTTTCGTGACGGACGATGGCACGGAAGCAGACCTTGACCTCGGGCACTACGAGCGCTTCGCGGGCGTCACTTGTTCCAAAGCCTCCAACTACACCAGCGGCAAGATCTATTCCGCGGTTCTGCAGTGTGAGCGCCAGGGCGGATACTTAGGCGGCACGGTGCAGGTCATTCCGCACATCACCAACGAGATCAAATCGGCTATCAGAAGCGCGGCGAGCCCGGATGTCGACATCGTTCTGTGCGAGATTGGCGGCGTCTCCGGCGACATAGAGTCGCTGCCGTTTTTGGAAGCGGCCAGGCAGTTCCGTTTCGAGGAAGGCCCCAACAACACCTGCTTCGTGCATTTGACGCTCGTGCCGTATCTGAGAGCGGCTGGTGAGTTGAAGACCAAACCCAGCCAGCAGTCGGTGGCGGTCCTGCGCTCCATCGGCATCATCCCGGACATTCTTGTCTGCCGCACGGAAATGCCGATCCCCCAGGAGCACCGCGACAAGCTGGCGCTTTTCTGTAATGTCAGGAAAGAGCGCGTGATAGAAGAGCTGGATATTACGACAAGCGTCTACGCCATTCCGAAAGCTCTGAGCGAACAGCATCTTGACGAGGAAGTCTTAAAGCAGCTCGACCTTGAGATGAGGCCTATCAAACACACGGCTTGGGACGAATTGGTGAAAAGAGCGACGAAGCCGAAAACGGAATGCACCATCGCCCTGGTCGGGAAATACGTGGCCATTCGCGACGCTTATAAGAGCGTGCACGAAGCTTTCCAGCACGCCGGCATGGGTCATTACGCCAAGGTGAAAGTCAAATTCATCGAAGCGGAGGACCTTGAAAAGAGCAGCCGGCTTCTGCAGGGCGTGGACGGCATACTGGTGCCCGGCGGCTTCGGCAGCCGCGGCGTCAACGGCAAATGCGTGGCGATCCGCTACGCCAGGGAACACAAGATACCGTTCCTCGGCATCTGCCTCGGCATGCAGTGCACAATTATCGAGTTCGCCAGAAACGTCCTCAAGTGGAAGGACGCCAATTCCACGGAGTTCGATCCCGATACCAAGCATCCGGTCATCGACCTGATGGAAGAGCAGAAGAAGATCACCGACAAGGGCGGCACAATGCGCTTGGGCGCTTATCCCTGCAAACTAGAGAAGGGCTCGAAAGCTGCGAAGGCTTACGGCACTACGGAGATCTCGGAGCGCCACAGACACCGCTACGAATTGAACCACGACAGCGAAAGCTGCAAGGCGCTGGAGAAGGCCGGCCTCAAGGTCGTTGGTCTTTCCCCGGACAAAAAGCTGGTGGAAGTGGTGGAACTGCCCGATCATCCTTATTTCGTGGCCTGCCAGTTCCATCCGGAATTCAAGTCGCGTCCGACGAAGCCGCATCCTCTGTTCTTTAACCTGGTGAAAGAAGCTCTTCTTTACAAAAAGGCGAAGGAAAACAAGAAAAAATAAGCGTTTCATTTTAGGTTGAATTTTGTTAGAATGTACCCATCAAGGAGGTACTAACCTAAAATGAAAAACAAAACAAAATTCGTCTTCGTGACCGGCGGTGTAGTTTCCAGTTTGGGAAAGGGAATCACGTCGGCCAGTCTGGCCTGTTTACTAAAGAGCCGCGGGTACCGCGTCTTCATGCAGAAGCTCGATCCCTATCTGAACGTTTACCCCGGGATCATGAGTCCTTTCCAGCATGGCGAGGTCTTCCTTACCGATGACGGTACGGAAGCCGACCTCGACCTCGGCCACTATGAGCGTTTCGCGGGCGTCACCTGCACGAAATGCTCGAGCTATACCAGCGGCAAGATCTATTCCGCTGTGCTGCAGAGGGAGAGGGAAGGAGGATACCTTGGCGGCACCGTCCAGGTCATTCCGCACATCACAAACGAGATCAAAGCTTCCATCAGAAGCGCCGCGGGCCCGGATATCGACATCGTTCTCTGCGAAATTGGCGGCATCGCCGGCGACATCGAGTCGCAGCCGTTCTTGGAAGCCGCTCGTCAGTTCCGCTTCGAGGAAGGCCCCAACAACACCTGCTTCGTGCATCTGACGCTCGTGCCTTTCTTAAGGGCCGCCCAGGAACTGAAGACCAAGCCCAGTCAGCAGTCGGTGGCGGTGCTGCGCTCTATCGGCATCATCCCGGACGTTCTGGTCTGCAGGACGGAAGTCGAGCTCCCGCAGGAGCACAGGGACAAGCTGGCGCTCTTCTGCAATGTCCGCCCCGAAAGAGTCATCGAGGAGAGGGACATCACGACGAGCGTTTACGCCATCCCCAGGGAACTCAGCAGGCAGCACCTCGACGAGGAAGTCTTAAAGCAGCTTAATCTGCCCCTGAGGCCGATCAGGCACACCAACTGGGACACCCTTGTAAGAAAAGCGACCCAGCCGAAGAAGAGCTGCACCGTCGCGCTAGTCAGCCGCTACGCTTCCATCAAGGACGCCTACAAGAGCGTATACGAATCTCTGCAGCACGCCGGCATGCAGTGCGACGCCAAAGTCATCACCAAGGTCGTGGAGCCCGAGGAGCTCGTGAGGAACGCTAAGAAGGCGCTCTCGGGCGTGGACGGCATCCTGGTCATGGGCAGCATGACCAACTACGGCGAGAAGGGCAAGAGCCTGGCCGCGAAATTCGCCAGGGAAAACAAGATCCCTTATTTCGGCATCTGCGCCGGTATGGAATGCGCCGCGATAGAATTCGCGGAGAACGTCCTGAAGATCAAGAACGCCTCCCTTTCCGACAAGGGCGAGGAAAGATCCGCCATCGGCATCATAGACGAGCAAAGAAGCGGCACCACCAAGCTCGGCGCCACAGATCTGATCGTTGAGAAGGGGACGAAGGCTTATCAGCTCTACAAAGCAAGGAAGATCTCAGAACGCCATCGTCAGCGCTATGCCATGCTCTATGACAAGGCCCTGGCGGAGAAGTTCGAGAAGGCCGGCATGAAAGTCTCGGCGCTTTCGGCAGACGGCAAGTTCGTCGAACTTTTGGAAATGCCGAATCATCCCTTCTTCATGGCCTGCCAGTACCATCCGGAATTCAAATCCAGGCCCACTACTCCGCATCCTCTTTTCAAAGCTTTCATCAAAACGACGCTTGACAAGAAGAAAAAATGATTGGGGAGCCCCCGCCTCGAGCGGGGGCCTTTTTTATTGACTTTGATTCGTGATTTTTGATAATATAAATAACACTAACAACTGGAAAATTATATGAAGAAGATCACGTTTTTGGCAGTTTTACTGGCGTTGTTTGCTTCGCTTTCCCTTGTCGCCGCCGACAGGGATTTCGACTCTATGGCTCCGGATCCCGACCACACTATGGGCAAGGGCCTGCTGAGAGGCCTTGCCAACGTTAGCTGCTCCCTCATTGAGCTGCCGGCCCGCACGACTTACTACTCTTGCCTTTACAGTTGGAATTACATTCCTTACGGCTTGCCCATGGGTATTATTGACGGCGCCAACTTCTCAGTGATCAGGGTGGTCGGCGGCGTCTTCGACCTTCTGGTTTTGGGAACCAACTCCCGCAACCATACGCTGTATACGATCTTCGAGATTCCCACCTGGCCCTGGGACTCCCCCTGGCTGCCGACCGAGGAGGAGAAAAAGGAGATCGAGTGGTGAGTTGACACCCAAAGCCTCTTTTGCTAGAATACCAGCAGTTTATTTGTCGAATAATAAGTTAATCTACCATAGATACGGAGGAAATATGCGCATCTTGGTTCTTTTGGCCATGGCTCTCGCCTTAGTCGGCTGCTCAACGACCGCTAAGGACACACAGACCGCCATTCAGGATCTTTCTTACATTTATCCGGATGACGAGGTCGTTCACGAGACCTATAAGACCGTAGAGAACGCCGAATGGCTGTTCAGTACGGACGAGTACGCCGGTTGGGGCTACTAAGCCGAAGATGGATCTGAGATTCCTTTTTAAGACTCACTGCGCGTGCGCGGTGAGTCTTTGCTTTTTTGTCGCCAGCCATTTTTGTAGCGCGAGCGACGTTCATCCTGTGGGCGAAAAGCTGACCTACAAGGCCTACGCTGTCGGCTTCCTGCCGATAGGCACTGTCACACAGGAAACTTTCACCAGCAATTTCGAGGGCCGCACTACTTACTGTTTCACCGGGCGCTGTTACGGCGATTACCTCGTGTACCTCGCCGACGTGCGCTTGGCGGCCCAGGTCGCCCGCTACAGCGGAGAATCGCTTTTCCACGATCTCGAGCAGTACGGCACGGAACGCCGCGGCCGCAAGCTGCTCTTCGACCGCGCCAGCAAGAAGATGACTTACACAAGGCTGGAAAAGGACAAAGTCACCTACAAGGTCAGGCGCGTCATAGACGCCGACCATGACGTGGACGATATTTTCGGCGGCGCTTTCAAAGTCAGGGCTCGCCTTGGCTCCAATATCGGCGACTACACGGAAGTGAAGCTCGTCGAGACCGACAAGATATTCCACCTCAGGATCGAGGTGGTCGAGAAGACGATCTTGAATATTAAAGACGTCGGCAATTTCCACGCGATGAAAGTCGTCATAAAGCCATTGAACCTCAAGAAGGAGGAAGTTTTCAAAGGCCTTCTTGAGCTTGACAGGGATGTGACGATATATCTTGAAGAAAAGACCAAAACGCCCCTGCTAATATCCTCCACGGTGCCCTTCGGATTCGTCAGGCCGAGGATAACCGTCCTGCTGCAAAATTGGGAAATGGTCGAGGGCTTCGAACCAAGGCCGGTCACCGAAGAAGAGCTTAAAGAGTTTTCGGAGAAAAAATAAATGCTCAAACGCGGCGAGTATCTGGCAGCCTGGCTCGTCGTCGCGCTGACGATAGCCTTCGGTTTCATAAGGCTGGTCTCCAACGAAAAGGAAAACGAAAAGAAGATAACGTTGCGTTTGGAGAGCCGTGAAACCATTTCTCTAGAGGAAAGCGAGCCGTGACCGATATTGACGCACTTCTGATACTGAACCATCTGCGCGTCGGGCCGATCTCGGCCAGAAGGCTTCTGGAATATTTCGGTTCGCCCTCTGAGATCTTCCGTTCCCTCCCCAGGGAGAAAAAGGCGCCGGAAATAGATTTTTTGTCCGGCGATTATTCACAAAGGCTCACGAATTGGCAAAAGGAAGTCGACCTTGCCAAAGCCTGGGAAATAATCAAAAAAGAAAAGATAAGGCTGGTCACTTTCTACGATCCCGATTATCCGGAGCTTTTGAAGCAGATCTTCGACCATCCGCTGCTTTTCTACATGAAGGGGAAACTCTCGGCCAATGACAACCAGGCCCTGGCGATCGTCGGTTCAAGGGACGCCACGGAATACGGTCGCCACATCGCCTACCGCTGGTCCGCGAGGCTCGCCCAGGCCGGCATCCCGATCGTTTCCGGCCTGGCGATGGGCATCGACACCGCGGCGCACGAGGGCGCGCTTTCCGTCGGCGGAAGGACCATCGCGCTGCTTGGCTACGGCTTCGGCTACGTTTACCCCAAGGGCAATGAGCGGCTCTTCGACGAGATCGCGGAAACCGGCGCCATTATTACGGAATACGCCTGGCACCGCGCCATCGGCAAAGGCTCCTTTCCCCTGCGCAACCGCCTTATCGCCGGCATGGCGAGGGCAACGCTCGTCGTCGAATCAAGGGAAAAAGGCGGCTCGCTCATCACTGCGCACTACGCCGCGGAGTACAACCGCTCGGTCTACGCTGTGCCGGGCCCCGTTACGGCACCTCTTTCCGCCGGCACGAACAATCTTATAAGGGAAGGCGCGACGCTTGTCACGAGACCCGAACAGATGATAGACGAATTCGAGCTGATGTTCCAGACACCGCCTCAGGATCTTTCCCTGGAAGCGCGGCAAAACGACACTGCGGAAAAGCTGGAAGGATTGGAAAAAGCGATATTTTCCGCTTTGCTGGAACCTATGACGCCGGACCGCATCTCGACCCTGCTGGACGAATCTATCGATAAAGTTTCCGCGTCTTTGGTATCATTGGAAATAAAGGGCTACGTCCTTGCCCTGCCCGGACGCAAATACGTCCGTTCGGAGACCTGACAATGCGACTCCTTTTCGCCATACAGAAACTAGACAAGAGATTGGGCGGCGCCGAGCGCTTCACCACCAATCTCATTAAAAGCATGCTCAAAAGAGGGCATGACATAACGATCGCTTGCTACTCCTGGGACAAACAATACGAGGAGCTGGGCATCAGATTCATCAGGATCCCCAAACCCGGACTTTTCAGCGATCCCTGGGAAGAATATTCCAAGAATTTAAAGAAAGAAATAGAAAAGCTGGATGCAAAGCCGGACATCGTCTGCGGACTCACCCAAATGTATCCCCAGGACGTCCACCGCTTCGCCGGCGGTATCTACGCCTACTGGCTGCCCAAAAAATATCTCAAGACCTGGTTCTTCCAGAAATACATGCCGAGGAACCGCCGCATCCTCGCCTTTGAGAAAAAACTCTACGATCCCAAAAATCTCAAATACGCGGTCGCCATCTCCGAAATGGACAAAGCGCTTTTGAAAAAATACTACGCCTTCCCGGAAGAGCGGATAATAACGATCTACAACGGCATAGACCAGACGGAATTCCATAACAACGGCAGGGAAGAGGCCAGGCAAAAATTGACACGGGCCAACGCGATAGATCCGGCCTCCCGCATCGTGCTTTTCTCAGCAAACAATTACAAAAGAAAAGGACTGCCGGAAGCGGTGGAGGCAATCCTCAAGACCAAGGATCCCTCTAAGTTCTCGCTCGTCGTTATCGGAAAACCTGACAAAGGCTTGAGAAGCTCTTTGAAGAGCAGAATAGGGGACAGATTCCAAACCGTCTGGCTCTCGAGAGTTGACGACCCGGCGGAATACTACCGCGGCTCCGACATCATGCTTTTCCCCACGCATTACGATTCCTTCGCGAACGTGACGGCCGAGGCGATGCTCTGCGGCCTTCCTCTCATCACGACCAAAGACGCCGGCGGCGCGGAAATGGTGACTGAAAACGAGAACGGCTTCGTCGTCGATGACAGTTCCAAGGTTGACGAGATGGCCAAGGCCCTTGATTTCCTGCTCAAAGAGGATAATCTTCAGAAATTTTCCCAAAACGCTCCCAACACCGCCAAAGGCCTCACGATAGAGCTTTGCGCTCAAAATTTCGAGGCCCTCTTCCAAAAGGTCATTTCGTTTAAAAAATAAGCCGTTTTTGTTAGAATAGACCAAGATAACAAACAATTGAGGTCATTATGAAAAAACATTTCTTATCCTTGCTGGCGCTGCTCGTTTTCGTCGGCGCTCTTAACGCTTCCGCTTACGAAAAGGAACTGTTGCGCATCGGCTTCGAGTCCGGCGAAGGCTACGAGCTCGGCTCGGTCCTCGGCCAGAACGGCTGGACGGCCAAGGATCCCAGGCACAACTATGAAACGTCAAAGAACGACGTGACGGACGGCCTGGGCCCGGACGGCTCCCGCGCCATGCACCTGGACGGCAAAAACAACTTCGTGGGCAAGAATTTCGACTTGAGCGAAATGGATTTTGACAAGGATACGGAATACCTGGTCTGGTCCTTTAAGCTTCAGCCCTTCGAGGATACCGCCGGAGCCGGCGGCATCGACAGCTATTTCAAACTGGGCGTGGACGACGGCGCTAGTCATGCCTACGGGCCTCCCTCTGTCTTCGAGACTAAGAACTGGAACGGCGAGAGCTTCCGCGTGTACGGCTACGATCTGATAGAAAACCAGAACAAGTGGCTCATACTGCCGTACGAGTTCCCTTACGAATACAACGAGATCGCGGTGACCATGGACATGGCCAAGTACCATATCATCTCCTGGCAGGTTGGGAGCCTCGTTACCAACGTTTCGATGGCTTTCACCAGTCAGAAGAAGCAGGTGCCGAACTGGATGTCCTTCGAGATGTACGGCAACATCGACGACATCGTTCTGAAAGCCGTCTCGAAGCCGGCGCCTCCGGGGGCCAAGCTGGAAACTTATACCAAGAAGATCGAGCTTAGCCGCGAACCCGAGGATTTCTATTTCACCGTGCGCAACACCGGCACCAATAAGGTCAATTACGTGGTTAGCTTCGAGGGCGACCCGGGCTGGGTAGAAGCTGTCAATGGCGAAGGTTCCATCAACGGCGAAGGCGAGAAAGAGCTGCAGTTCAAGTTGCTCAGGGAAGACATGGGTGACTTCTATTACCGCACCGTCATCAGAGTGGACGGCGGCATGGGCGGCGTTCTGGAGGTCCCGCTGTCAGTGCAGTCCGGGCTGGTCTTCTATCAGGAGGATTTTTCCGGTCCGTATATGACGATAGGCGAGATCAGCGGTCAGGATCGCTGGTACACCGACAGAAGCGGAACCATAGACGGCAGCATCGGAAATGGCATGGCTTACAACAGCTTTGTGGTCACCAATATGCCTTTTGCCATCGACGGGGAGCTGGCCCGCATCATCTGCTCCGGCGGTTACTACGGCTACGAGTACACAATCGACACGCCCTCCAACCTCATCGTTACGGTGGAGTTTGATTTTTACTGGCCCAGCGACAGCCAGGCGGCTAACTTCGACGTGACCGGCGAACTGTGGAAGCACATCCCATTCACGCTGAACTTCAGGAAAGCGGAGGGCGACACCCTCTTCAAGGCCACCAAGGCGCAGGGAGTGGATCTCGCGGGCGGCCTGGGCTCCAATCAGTACGACTGCGACGCGTGGCACCACTTGAAGTACGCCATGGACTTCCGCCAGCAGGTCGTTCCTTACATCGAAATGGACGGGGATCGCTACGAATTCGGCGACGAGATGCCGCTGCAGACTTACAACGGCAAGGTTTTCCGCACGCTGCATACCCTGAACTTCGGTTCCGACGGCGTGCAGAAGAACCCGGATCAGATCGATTACGTTTCCGGCGTCTGCATCGACAACCTTCTTATCTGCGAGGAGGAACGCGAGGCTAAGCCGAACATGACGGGCCCCTCTTACGTTTCCATGAGGACGGATGATTCCTGCGACATCGTTTTGAAAAACTCCGGCGCGGAATCCTGCCAGTTTGAGGCGGAGGTGCTTTACGACGCGCCGCTGGTTGTCTCGCCTTCCACGGGCGTTTTGTCCGAGTCTTTCACGGTCAACGTGGCCATCATGTCCGAACCCGATCCGGGCTATTACCGCTACTTTGTAAGGTTCTTCAGCGAGACCGGCGGATGCCTTACCACCATGGTCTCCTGCGCCAGGGGCGGGATATATTACACCGCGGATTTTGAGGAGCCCTATTTCCATCCGGGCAACATAAACGGCCAGGACGGCTGGACGCTCGATCCGGAGCAGAACGTCTCCAATCTCTGGGCCTTTGTGGAGGAGATAGACGGACAGTACGCCTTGCGCTATTACGATTGCGGCGGATACAGCGGCACCCTTATCCCGGCTTTTATCCCTGGCCTGGAAGAAGTTCACCTTCTCCTGCAAACTCTACGTCGCCGAAGAAGGGCCACACGAAGCCATCCTTTACGTCAAGCAGTTCGGACACAATCCGCTGCAGGAATTCTGGGTTTGGCGCGACAAAGATAACGACTGCGCTTGGCTCTACGTGAAGGGTTATGAGGACTTGGAGCTCCCGCCGGCGCCCCTGAACGAATGGTTCGATTTCTCTTACACGCTGGATATGGGTTACGATAAGTGGCAGACCACCGACATCACTTTCGGCGACTGCGTGACCAACGTTTCCAATCTTGAGATCTTCTTTGAGAACGAAAGGGATGGCGATCCTGTCACGGCTCTTTCCATCTGCTCCAGCGGCAACAAGGACGAGGAGGCCTACGCAAACATCTACGTGGACAACATCGAGGTCTATGACGCCACGATTCCTGAGCCGGCGATTTTTGCGCTGCTGGCGGGACTCGTTGCCCTGGTTCTCAGAAAGTGGTAAGATTAAAGGAAAAATGAGGAAATATCTATGAGAAAACTTTTGGGATGCCTTGTCGTTCTCCTGGCCTTTTCCGTCTGCGCTGAGGAAATGAAGATAAACGTCGGGACCGAGGTCGCTGTTCCCGAAATGACCGAGGAGCAAATGAAGGAAGCGGAACGCTTGGCCAATATAAAATCCATGGTCTGGGACAGACTTTATCTGACCATGCCGTATGCGGACGCTACCAACGCCATGTCCGGCGCCTTGGAGTTTCAGCCTCCTGAATACCCTTATAAGACCAAAGCTTACATGGTGGCGGCCTGCGACTTTTTGAGCGGCAGCACCAACAAGCTGATCCTGGCGGCCCGCCGCCTTTTCTTCGACGACAAGGACCAGCTTCTGGCTTTGGAGCACATCTTCAACGGCTGTACGGTCGATCAGAAAAATTACATCATGAACATGTACTCCAGAAAATATACCATGATCCCCATCCAGGCCAAGGACCACAACTGGTTCAAAGTCGCGGACGGAATACACGTGGTGGTTGAGTTTTTGGAGAGCAAGTCGCAGATGAATATTTACGGCTGGGCTACTCCCAGCGAGTACACCGTTAGGGCCATCTATTACCTTGATAAGGAATTCATAGCTTTGGTCAACCGCCAGGGGCTTGCCATGCTGCCGCCTGAGATAGCTCATCCCTGACGATTAGATGAAAAAGCTTTTCCTTTTAATGCTTTTCATAACTGGCATGAATGTCTTGGCGGCGGAGCCTTTGATCGTAGCCCATCGCATGGGCGCCGGCGAACGTGATGAAAACGTTCTGGCTTCGCTTGAGGAATGCGCCTCGCTGGGCCTCAAGGCCTTTGAGACCGACATCCACATCACAAAGGACGATCAGATCATAGCGACCCACGACGGCAGCCTCATGAGGAGATGCGGCGTGGAGGGCGTGGTGGAGGACATGACCTTAGAGGAGATAAAGAAGGTCAATACCAAGGACGGACACCCGTTGCCGACTTTGAAGGAGCTGCTGGTTTTCCTGAAGGACAAGGACATCCTTATGCAGCTCGAACTTAAGACGAACGGGGACGGCAAAAGGCTGAGAAAGCTGGCCGAGCTTATGGTAGGGGAACTGAAGGAGGCGGAGTTCGGCGGTGAAAGGCTCTTGGTGATCTCCTTCTGCCTGGAGGGGCTGAAGTTCACGAAGGAGTTCGATCCCAAGATCAGCACCGGGTATCTGTGCGGCGGGAGCGACGAGAAAAACATTCTCGCGGCCAAAGAGGCGGGCTGCGATTGGATCTCGGCCGAACTGGCCACCACCACCAGGCATTTCGCGGACAAGGTCCACAAAGAGGGGATGAAGCTGGCTTTATGGACGATAAGGGCGGACAGGGACTTCACCCTGGCCAAAGACCTGGAAGCCGATGCGATCGTTACGGACTTCCCGGAAAAGTACTCTAAAAGGTAAAAGGACAGCCGCTTGTATTTTAAGAGCGGTTTTCATATAATACTCACACTCTCATTTTGCGCGTTGGCTGACATTTCAGCCTGGCTCGTTTCTGCGAACCAACCATAACGTCGCTTTCAAAGAGGATACCTGTCCTCTTCAAGCTTACGGAATGGCACGCCTAAATGGGCGTGCCTTCTTTTTTTAGGCAACAATCAATCAATTACATTTTAA
>JAFYHD010000151.1 GCA_017539325.1 bacterium
CTCCTTGGCATCGCTCTCCCCCACTCTTCTGATGATGGCGGAAGTGGAGCCGACGAAATCGGCCGCGGCGGAGAGCTCTTCCGGGCACTCCGGGTGCGCAAGGAACTCGGCTTCCGGATGCAGCGCTTTGGCTTCCGCGAGCGCCTTTAAGGTGAAGCGCTGGTGCGTCGGGCAGAAGCCCGGCCAGACTTCCATTTCGCGTCCGGTCGTCTTGGCGGTGAAAGTACCGAGGTAACGGTCTGGCACGAAGAGCACAGGCTTGTCTTTGGGCAGCGAAGCCACGACCTTGCCGGCGTTGGCTGAGGTACAGCAGATGTAGGCTTCCGCTTTTATTTCCGCCGAGCAGTTGACGTAGGCCACGACAATGGTGTCGGGATGCTCCTCTTTGTAGCGCCTGAGTTCCTTAGGCATGAGCATATTGGCCATCGGGCAGTTGGCCCTTGGGTCGGGCGTAAGGACGGTCTTCTGAGGCGAGAGGATCTTGGCGCTTTCCGCCATGAAGTCCACGCCGCAGAAAACGATCGTGTCGGCCTCCGTTTTGGCGGCCAAGCGTGAGAGCTCCAGTGAGTCGCCGACATAATCGGCGAGTTCCTGAGTCTCGTAAGGGGTGTAGTAGTGCGCTAAGATGACGGCGTTTTTTGCCGCCTTCAGCTTCGCCACTCTTTCTTTCAATTCAGCAAATTCCATCTTTATATGAGAGCGATGTCGGACACAAGAATGCCGAGCGCTCGTTTGTCGTTTTCAGGGATGAAGGTGTTGTTCAGCTGCAGGGAGCACCTAAGCATGCCGCTCTCTTCGGATTTGAAGGGGAAAGTAACTTCCTGCCAGTCGGGGGAAGTCAAAGTTTTCTTCACTTCGTTCCTGCCGTTGACGGTCAGAGTGAGTTCAAACGGCCCGGACTCGAACTGGCGGGCGTCGGTCGCGCACTTCAGCTTCAATCCTTTGGCTTTGTCGCTCTTCAGAACGAAGACCGCCCTCGCGCCCGTCCAGGAGGCATAGCTCTCCCCTATCTTTTCCGGCGGGAAGAAGCCGGTCGTCAGGAAGCGGTTCTCCTCTTCCGTGATCTTGATCTCGCTGGGCGCGCCGGCAAAAGCGCTTTCAAGGATCTCCTTGGCGCCGCGGCCGTCCGTGGCAACTTTTTCGATCCTGGCCGTGACGGGAACGTTCAGAAGGCCGACGCAGCTGCTCTCGTCTTCCAAGGCGACCTTGAAGGCCAGCATACGATCCGTCCAGTCGTAGCAGTGCTCGATATGGTCACGCCCCGGGTGCGCCGCGACCGTTACGGTGTATTCGCCGGGGCCAAGCATGGGCGGAAGCTCAAAAGAGACTTCCAATCCTTCGCCGGCCTTGAGCGCGGGCGATTTCTTTTTCAGGAGCATGGTGTTGGTGCCGATGATCTCATAGCCGAGGCGGTCCCTTAAGGAGAAGCCGATGGTCGGAGGCTCGATATCGTTCAGGGCTTTCACATCGACTCTAAGCTCGGCCTTGTGCCCGGCGAAGAGCGTTCTAGTTTCGCAGCCGTCGCTAATGAGGGAAACTTTTTCAATGAGAGCCTCGAAGGAACCAGAGTGCTGCGGCTTGCTGTTCTTGGCTTCCTGCTTTTTTCGCTCCAGGATAAAGGACTCCTTGTCGGCGTCGTCGCGAACGAGCAGCGTGTTGTAATAATTCAGAACGTTTTCCGGTGTGTCGTTGGCGATGATCCTGCCCTTGTGCAGCAGCACGGCGGAATCGCAAAGCAGCTTCACGGCGCCGGGATCGTGGGAAACGAAGATAAGCGTGCCGCCCTTGGCGCGGAAATCTTTCAGATACTTCAAACACTTCTGCTGGAAGTAGGCATCGCCCACCGCCAGCGCTTCGTCGATGATGAGGATATCCGGGTCGACGTTGGCGGCCACGGAGAAGCCGAGTCGGAGCGCCATGCCGGTCGAATAGATGCGCAAGGGGTGGTCGAGGAAGTCGCCGAGCTCGGCGAACTCCACAATGTTTTGCAGTTTCTTTTCAATGTCGGAATCGGAAAGGCCCAAGAGGCGCGCGTTGAGGTAAATGTTCTGGCGCCCGGTGAATTCCGGATGGAAGCCCGAGCCTAGTTCGAGCAGGCCGGCGATGCGGCCCTTGATCTCAACGCTGCCGAAAGTCGGCGAGAGCGTTCCGCAGAGGATCTTAAGGAGCGTGCTTTTGCCGGCGCCGTTCACGCCGATGATGCCCAGCGAACTCCCCTTCTTCACGGAAAGGTCAACTTCCCTCAGCGCCCAGTAAGCCCAGTGGAAAGACATGCCGCTCGGCGTCAGCCATTCCTTAAGGCGGTCCAAGGGTCTGTCGTAAACTCTGAAGCGCTTGGAGAGGCCTTTTATCTCAATAACATTTTCTTCATTCATATCAGATCTGGTCCGGCAGTTCTTTCTTAAGCTTTAGATAAAAGAGATTCCCCAAGGTCGAAAAGACCAATCCGCAAAGCAGAAGGATGCCCAAGGTCGGCAGGAAGCTGCTTTGGCTGGGAATGATCTTCTGGGGCAGGAAATCATAATAGACCACGTTCTCGTAGAAAAGGATCTGGAAAGCGCGGGAAATATAATAAAGAGGGTTGACTAAGAGCAGCAGCGGGCCGAAGGAGACGATCCTCTCCACCAGCTCCCTGAAGTAAACGATAGGCGTCATCCAGAACCAGACCTGCAGCACGATCGAAACGAACTGCAGCATGTCGCGGAAATAGGCCGTGGCGGTGGCTAAGAAGATGCCGAGCCCGTAGGTCATCAAGCCCTGCAGGACGTAAAGTACGGGCAGCCAAACGATGGAGAGCGGGATCCTGTGCCCGGTTATGATCATCACGATGATCAGAAGGGCATGCATGATGAAGAGCGTGATGAGCCCGCTGATCACCTGGTACAAGACAAGAATGGGATGCGGGAAAGAGACCTTCTTGATGAGGTTGCTGTGCGAGAGGAAAGCCAGCGAGTTCCTGGTCAGCGTCTCGGACAAAGTCAGCCAGGGCAGCAAGCCCGCGCAGATGTAGATGGAAAGCGCGTAGGGATCGTCGACATCCGGAAAGCCTTCCCTTCCGGGTATCCTCGACCCGACCACGCGCGCCAAAATTACGGCGTAAATGAAGATCTGCGCCAAAGGCTGCAGAATGTTCCAGAAAACTCCGATGACGCTTCCGGCGTAGCGGGCGCGGAAGTCCTGCACGACGAGGTCCCAAAGCAGGGAACGGAAACGCCAGATATCTCTCACTAGCATAAGCGTGCGTAGGGGTTAAATTCTTTTTCGTAGCCGACTGAGGAATCATCCCCGTGGCCGGGATAAACTTTTAAATGATCAGGCAGAGTGAGAAGCTTTTCTCTTATGCTCTTCAAAAGCGCCTCGTAATTTCCGCCCGGGAAATCCGTCCTTCCGATGCTCTCCTTGAAGAGCGTGTCGCCAGTGAAGAGCGCCTGCTCGGAAGTTATTGGGTCGGTCGCCAGATAGCAGGCTCCCCCGCTGGTGTGTCCGGGCGTCCAGAGAACGGTCCAATTGAGGCCGGCCGCCTCGAAGGTCTCGCCGTCCTCAAGTAGTCTGTCGGCGCCGCCCAAGGTGATGATCTCCGAAAAGAAGCAGGAAAGGTTCCTTTCGGGATCCTTCAGCGCGATCTCTTCCTCGCGGTGCAGAACGAGCGGTACCTCGGGAAAACACTTCTTAAGCTCGGCTACCGCCCCGATATGGTCGACGTGGGCGTGCGTTAGAAGGATCATCTCCAGAGCAAACTCTTTATCCTTGAGATAAGCCAGAAGTTTCTCCCCTTCCGCCCCGGGATCGATACAGACGACTTTATTGGAACCATTCTTCGCGACCAGATAGCAATTGGCCGCCAATTCCCCCAAAGGCAGCACGTCGATCGATATATTTCTCTCATTTGTCATAATATAAGATTATAGCAAAAATTAAAAAAGCCTTCCCGTAGGGAAGGCTCGCAAATTTTGAAGCGAATTTTCGCTTACTGCTCGAACTCTTCGTAGATGGCCCGGACGGCCTCCTCGAAATCGTTCAGTTCCACGCCGACTATCATGTTGTCCTGGGTGGAGCCGAGGTCGATGACCTGGAGGTTGATGCCGCGCTTGCTTAGGGCCGTGCAGAGGCGTCCCGCGAAGCCTACGCAGCGGATCATGCCCTGGCCGACTGTGGCGATGAGGGCCAGGTTGTCGGTCACTTCCAGTCTGTCGGGCTGAAGCGTTCTCTTGATCTCTTCCAGGATGGAGGGAAGCTGTTCGCCGATGAACTCCTTCCTCACGATGACGGACATCGTGTCGATGCCGGTCGGGGCATGCTCGAAGTTGACGCCGTGCGATTCGAAGATCTGCAGGAAGCGGCGGCCGAAACCAACCATCTTGTTCATCAGGATCTTCTCGATCTGGATGAGGTAAAAATCTTTTCTGCCGGCGATGCCGGTCACGATCCTGTCGTCCTTGGGACGTCTGGCGACGATACGGGTGAAGGAGCCGTCTGGATCGTTGGTGTTCTTGATCTCGATGGGAATACCCGGCTCGCTGACCGGATAGATGGACTCGTCGTGCAAAACGTTGGCGCCCATGTAGGCCAGTTCGCGGAGCTCCTTGTAAGTCAGGGTCTCGATGTGCTTGGGATTCTCGACGAGCCTCGGGTCAGCCATCATGAAGCCGTTGACGTCCGTCCAGTTCTCATAGAGCTCGGCTCTCACGGCCCTGGCCGCCACGGCGCCGGAAATGTCGCTGCCGCCGCGGGAGAAAGTCTTAACTTTGCCAGCCGGCGTGCAGCCGTAGAAACCGGGCATGACGACGAGTCCGTCGCCTTTCAGCTGTTCGCCCAGCCTCTCGTAAGTCTCTTCCTTGATCAGCCCGTTGCTCTCGATCTGGAGGAATTCCGCCGGTTCGACGAAGCGCGCGCCGAGCCAGGTGGCGATGATCTTGCCGCAGAGGTATTCGCCGCGGGAGGCCATGAAATCCTTCGTCGCGATAGTGCGCATGTCGTTTTCGGTCTCGTCTAAGAGCGCGTCGATATGGATGTCGATGTTGAGGTCCTGGACGATCTCTTTGTAGCGCGTCCTGATCTTCTGGAAGACAGGGGCGATGTCCAGACCCTGCTCAAGCATGCTGTGGCAGAGCAGGAGCATGTCGGTTATCTTAACGTCGTCGCTGAACCTTTTGCCGGGTGCGGAGACGACTACGACCTTGCGCTCGGGATCGCTGTTGATGATAGCGCGGACTTTCAGGAAATGCTCGGCGTCAGCCAGCGAGGAGCCGCCGAATTTACAGACTTTCAAGCTCATGATTCAAACAAAAAAAGGTGGCGGGAACCGCTTCCGTAAGCGGTCCCCGCGGGGAAAGAAATTATCTGGAAGCGGTGGCCGAAACGGTAGCCTTCTTGTACCAAAGCACGAACGTGAACGGGAGCCAAATGGACTCTTCGCGCGGGACGACCGTCGTGAGCTGGGTGGCGCCTTCGGCCTTGGCTTTGGAGGTCAGGTCGAGCAGAGTCTGTTCGAAGTTGACTTCGCGTCCGCCTTCAGTCCAGAGAGGATAGGTCGGGAGGAAATAAAGGCCGCTTCTGGAAGCCAGAAGGCCGATGGACTGGTTGCCGTCGCAAGGCATGGTTCTGAAGGCGCTGTTCTTGGCAACGGAAACGTCGGCGCAGCCGGCCAGGACCAAAACGGTCAAAAGCACTAAGGACAGGACAACTTTTTTCATCTTTTTCTCCTATGGTTTGGTTAGGTTGGGATGTTTTATCGGAGTGAGAGGATTCGAACCTCCGACTTCTTGCTCCCAAAGCAAGCGCTCTAGCCAGGCTGAGCTACACTCCGTCAACAGTCTTTATTTTAGCAGATTTACTCTTGGCGGAGAGTGAGGGATTCGAACCCCCGGACCGTTGCCGGTCAACGGTTTTCAAAACCGTCGCGATCGACCACTCTGCCAACTCTCCGCAAAGTAGGTATAAAATTATAGCATAAACGCTCTTTTTTCATTGACAAAAAGGCCTGTTTCAAATAAAATACAGCAAGTTATAAGTTAAGGAACGCTTTATGGATTTTCCTTCGGCAAACGGCATAGCGAGGCCAATAAGATTAAGCCTAGCCACGCGGCGCTTCGCCCTTGATTCTCTTTCCCACAAATACGGGCTGGAGACGAGGACAAATCCCGGCGTAAACTTCACAAAAGGAGAGCTGGCCGGTCTTACTGACATCGAAAAGTACGACCTCGCGGTAAAGAAGATCGCCCTGGAAGCGCCCATACGCCTCTGCCCTGGAGAACTTGTTTCCGGCGCGGCGACTTTGGGC
>JAFYHD010000152.1 GCA_017539325.1 bacterium
ACACCCAGGGCAGTATTTTATCAATGGCTTTCATTTACGCGGTCAATGATCAACGGTTGGGGACAACGATTGTCTGTCCGATCTTAAGCTTGTCGCTGCTGGTGCCGTTCATGCTCATCAGTTCCTCGACGGAGGAGTTGAAGCGCCTGGCGAGTTTCCAGTAGCTGTCGCCGGCCTGGACGGTGTAATTCTGCGTTCCGGAAGCGGGAGCGGCAGTGGTCGTGGGCTGCGTGCTGGCGGGCTGAACGACAGAGGAGATGGAGGCGTTCACTTCTTTCGGCTGAACAGTCTCGGCCGGGGCTGAGGCGCTCTTCTCGCCGGGGATCTGGAGGACCTGGCCGACTTTCAGGATCTGGCTGCGGGAAATGCCGTTGACTTCGCAGAGATCGTTGACCTTGACGCCGAACTTGCGGGCGATCTTGATCAGATTGTCACCGGCCTGGACAGTGTAGGTGTTGCCGGAGGTGACAGCGGACGGGCCGGCGTAGCCGCCGGAAGAGCTCTGGTTGCCCTGATAGACGTAACCGGAGTTGGGAGCGGTCACGACGGAAGTTTCCGTGGCGGGCTTGGGCTGCAGGAAAGAGGAAGACTTGGGCTCGGCGGGGGGCTCAGTCGTAACAGGGGATATCTGCGTCGAGGAACTGGCTTCCCCGAGAAGCGTCACGTCGCCGCTGGGGGGAGGAACGACGGAGACGGTCTCGCGGGGGCTGAGCGGCTCGAGGGTCTTGTCGGTATCGGGACCCCAGAGCGAGACGTTGCTCGTCGTGATGACGGAGTCGTCGATGCTCTCTTCTCCCTTGTAAAGGGAATCGTCGTTCTGGACTCTCAAGGGCTTCTGCATTTCCACGGAGTCGACGTAGGTGACCTGGGCGGGCGTCGATTCGGGGAAGCTGTCGATGTCCTGGTACGAAGTGCCGATGGTGTTGAGGTCTTTCTCGACCAGCGCTTCGATGGTGTCGGGTGAAGTCAGTTCAAGGGTGACGTCCGTGCGGGGGGTCTCCTTGGCGCAGCCGAAGAAGAAGATGCCCACAAGGCTTACCGTGAACAGGAAGATTAAGAATGATTTGTTCATATGGTTCCTCTCTTTCAAGGTTGGTTAATTTTCGGTTGAAGAGAACTTACGGGCGCAGTCGGCGAAGTCGTCGCCCCTGGCCTCAAAACTTTTATACATGTCAAAGGACGCGCAGGCGGGGGAGAGAAGCACCACGCCTTTGCCTTCCAAAAGCTCGAATCCTTTGGCGACCGCTTCCTTCATGCTGCGGACTTCCGTGCACTTAAAATCGCCGCCGAAGATCATTTTGAATTTTTCCGTGGTTGCGCCGATCAAAAGGACGTGGGCAACTCTGCCTTTCATGAAGGGAATGAGCATGGCGTAGTCGCTGCCTTTGTCGAAGCCGCCGAGAATGAGGGCCTGCGGATAGGGGAAAGCCATTACGGCTTCCACTGTGGCCTCGGGGTTCGTACCCTTGGAGTCGTCCACGAATATGACGCCGTTTTTTTGGGCAACGGTCTCGATGCGGTGGCTCAGGCCCGTAAAGCTCTCACAGGCTTTTCTGATCGTTTCCTCGTCAACGCCAAGCTGCTTGCAGGCTGCCATGGCGCAGAGCAGATTTATGTGGTTGTGGCGGCCTTTCAGCTTCATCGCTTCGGGTTCGCCGCAGAAAGTCGTTTTTCCGTCCATGTGAAGCGTGAAGCGGCTTTCTTCAAGAGACGCTCTGTTCAAACCTTCCAGCGCTTTGTCGGATCCGGTCTCGTCCACGAAGATAGGGTTGAGCTTGAAGGCCGAGACGAGCTTCTCCTCGTTTTCCTTCTCGGAGTGCCAGATGATGGCGGTGGTGCCGGGCTTCTGGCGGCGAAAGATGTTCTCCTTGGCTGAGCGGTAGGCTTCTATGCTTTCATAGCGATCAAGATGGTCCGGGGTGAGGTTCAGCCAGACGGAGACGTAGGGGGAGAATTCCCTGATCGTTTCCAGCTGGAAGGAACTCATCTCGATGACCAGTATGTGCTCGTCGGTCGTCTGCAGGGCGTATTCGCTGAGCGGGATGCCGATGTTGCCGGCTGTGAAATGCGGGACGTTCGCGGCGTCCAGTATGTGGGAAATAAGGGAAGTGGTCGTGGTCTTGCCGTTCGTGCCGGTTATCGCCACCACTTTGCCTTTGCAGTGCCTTATGGCGAACTCCACTTCGCCGACCGCTTCGACGCCCATTTCCTCGGCCCAGAGGACCGCTTCGTTGTCCTTTTTCACTCCCGGGGAGAGGACAAGTAGATCGGCGCCTTCGATGAAAGTCCTGGAATGGCGGCCTATCTCGACATAGGCGCCCCTTGATCTGAGCTCCGCGGCTCTCTCCAGCATTTCCTTGCTCGGAGTCGTGGCGTGGCCGTGGTCGAAGCAGGCGTCGCTGACGCTCACTTCATAGCCCAGATCCAGGGCCAGTTTAGCTGCGGACATACCGCTCTTTGCCAATCCCATTATTGCGATGCGCATGAATGTCTATACCTTATTGCAGTTTCAGTGTCGCTAAGCCCAATATCGCGAAGATGAGGGCGAGGATGAAGAAACGCATGGTGACCCTGGTCTCGGGCCAGCCCTGCATTTCGAAATGATGGTGGATGGGAGCCATGCGGAAGACTCTTTTCTGCGTCAGCTTGAAAGAGGCGACCTGGATGATGTCCGAGCAAGCTTCCATGACGAAGATGAAACCGATGATGAGAAGCAGAACTTCTTTCCTTACGAGAAGCGCCGTGATGCCGATGGCGCCGCCCAGGGCCAAGCTTCCGGTGTCGCCCATGAAGACCATGGCTGGGTGAGCGTTGTACCAGAGGAAGCCGAGCCCGGCTCCGACCATGGCGGACAGAAAGACCGTCAGTTCCGCGGCGTCCCTGGCGTAATAGATGTAGAGGTATTCGGCGATCTTCACGTTGCCGGCGCAGTAGGCCAGAACAAGGTAGGCCAGGGCTGCGATCGTGACCGTACCTATGGCCAGACCGTCAAGGCCGTCCGTTAAGTTGACGGCGTTGGAAGTGCCGACTATAACCAGCATGGCGAGGATGATGTAATAGTAGCCGAGATTTTCGATGACGGGATTCTTTATGAAGGGGACGTAGAAGGGGAAACTCTCCTTGCCGTAGAAGATGAGGATGAGGGCCGCTATAAGAGCCACCAGCGACTGCACGACGAGTTTCGTCTTGCCGGAGATGCCGGCGGCGTTTTTCTGCTTGACCTTGGTGTAGTCGTCCGCGAAGCCCAGAAGGCCGAGTGACACGAAAACGCCCAGGGCGAGCATCGTGTAAAGGGAGAACTGCGCCCAGAGAAGCGTCGAGACCGTGACGGCCAAAAGGATCAATATGCCGCCCATGGTGGGGACGCCCTGCTTGTTTTTGTGCAGCAGATGCAGCGGGGGACATTCGTCGCGCCTGATCTCCTGACCGATCTTCATCATATACAGCCAGCGGATAAGCGAGGGCGCCAGGATGAGGCTTATAACAAGGGCGGTCACCGCCGCCATGGCGGATCTAACCGAGATATACTTGAAGACATGGAAAGCGGGAACGCTTTCGCTCAGCCATCCGAAGAAAACGTAGTAGAACATATTATCCTTTGACCTCGCTTATTGACAGGATGTTGCGGCCCGAAGACAAAATATCCCCGGACCGCAACCGGAATGCGGATGTAGAGACGCTGCCCTTTTTGGTGTGTGTGTTCGTGTAGGGGGAAGGGAGAAGCAGTTCGCCAATCACCGCACACATTCCGTTCCTGTTTTTATTTTTATTGTTTTTCATTGGTTGTTTTTGAACATTTCGTAAAAGTATTCTTCCAGCTTGTTGGCGCGCGATCCTTTGAAAAGAACGGCGTCGTCGGCCTTGACGTAAGCCTTCAGGGCCTCGAGGACATCCTTGGGTTCGCAGATCGCCACGCGGCATTTGCCGCCTGATTCCTTCGCGCCCTTCGCGTAATCCTCTGCGTAACTTCCGGTGACGAAGAGAGCGTCCAGGAACTGGGACGCGAATCTGCCGATCTCATAGTGGGCGCCCTTGGCTTTGTCGCCAATTTCCAGCATGTCGCCGAGAAGGGCGGCTTTGCGGCCTTTCACGTCCATTTCCTTCAGCATTGTGAGGGAGGCCGCCATGGAGTCGGGGTTGGCGTTGTAGCAGTCGAGGATGAAGCGCGCGCCCTTGTGCTCGTGCAGCTCGTTCCTCAGTTTTTCGCCCTTGACGTTCTCCAACCCGGCTTTGATGTTTTCCAGCTTGATGTCGTTTATCAACGAGTAGGCGCCGGCCGCGGCTGCCGCGATGTTAAGGGCGTTGTAAGCGCCGATGACCGGGACGTTGAGATCTATGTTTCCCAGGGGCGTTCTCAGTTCGCCTTTCAACCCCGCGGGGCATTCTTCCTTTATCACGAATTCAAAATCTCCGCCTTTGCCGAAACTGACGACGACCAGGTCCAGTTGTTTGGCTGTTTCGGACAGTTTCCCGAAGAAGTCGCTTTCGATGGGAAGGGCTACTTTGCCATAGGGAGGAACGCCGCGGAAGATCTCGGCTTTGGCCAAGGCGATGTTTTCCCTGCTGCCGAGGTACTCGATGTGGGCGCTGCCGACATTGGTTATGACGGCCGCGTTGGGACGCGCCAAACGGCTCAAAGACAGTATTTCGCCCTTGTGGTTCATGCCCATCTCGACCACGGCGCTCTTATGTTCGCTGCCAAGCTTGAGAAGCGTAATGGGAAGTCCTATCTCGTTGTTGAGGTTTCCTTCCGTGACCAGCGTCTCGCCCAGGGTCTTCAGGATCGAGCCGAGCATGTTCTTGGTGGTGGTCTTGCCGCAGGAGCCGGTGACGCCGATCATCGGTACCTGGACTCTGGCTCTCTGGTAGGCCGCGAGGTCCTGCAGGGCTTTTATGGTTTCGACGACGCGGTAGCAGGGGAGTCCTTCCGGAGCTTCGCAGCTAAGGATGCAGGCGGAGGCTTTGGCGTCTTTGGCTTTCTCGGCCACTTCTTTCGTGTTGCCGCCCCTGATGCCTACGAAGAGATCTCCAGGCTCCAGTTTCCTGGTGTCGGTCGAGATCCCGAACGATCCGTCTGGGGCTTTCCCGGTGAACGAGAAGGCTTCGCCCAAGGCGGCGGTAATGTCTTCATGAGTGAACTTAAGCATTTTCTATCTTTGAGATTATCTCTTTGGTTATCATACGTTCGTCGCAGTCGTAGAAGACGCGGTTTATTTCCTGGTAGGTCTCGTGGCCTTTGCCGGCGATGAGGACAACGTCGCCTTCCTTGGCTTCCTTGACGGCGTGCTCTATCGCTTCCTTGCGGTCCAAGATGACGACGTGCTTTTTGAGTTTCATGCCGTCCGTGATGTCCTTGACTATCGCCTCGGGATCTTCGGTCCTCGGGTTGTCGGTCGTAATCACGACTTTGTCGGCCATTTCCTCGGCGGCGCGGCCCATTTTCGGGCGCTTGCCCTTGTCGCGGTCGCCGCCGCAGCCGAAGACGATCCAGAGCGAGTTGTCGGTGATCTCACGGAGGCATTTCATGACGTTGCGCATGGCGTCGTCGGTGTGGGCGTAGTCTATGACTATCACAACGCCGAGCTTGTTGGGCATGAATTCAAGTCTTCCGGGCACGGGCGGAAGGTTCGGGCAGAGGGAGAGGATCTTCTCTTCCGGGATGCCGAAATTGGAGACGAGGATCACGGCGCCCATGACGTTGGCCACGTTGTGGCGGCCGAGGAAGTTGATCTTGACTTCTTTTTTCGCCTGTCCTTTCTCCTCCAGGGTGAATTCCGAACCGTCGCGTTTAACTTTTATGTTCTCGGCCTTGACGTCGGCGTCTTTGCCGGTCGTCGTCATCGTCACGACCTTCTGCCCGACTTCCCTCAATTCCCGGGCGAGTCTTTCGCCCCACTCGTCGTCTATCATGACCAGGCTGAGGGAATCTTCCTTGGCGTGGTCGAAGAAGCGGCGTTTCGCGCCGTAGTATTCCTCCATGGAATGATGGTAGTCGAGGTGATCCTGGGTGAGGTTGGTGAAGATAAGGTAGTCGAAGAGCAGATTACCGATGCGTTTCTGCACTGCGGCGTGGCTGGAAACTTCCATGACGACGGCGTCTGCGCCCTCCTTGTCCATGGTGGAGAGGAGCGCGTAGAGCTCGAAGACATCGGGAGTGGTGCGGGAAGCGGGTTTCTTGCGGTCTTTTATCTCATAGGAAATGGTTCCGATAAGTCCGACGGTCAGCCCGGCGGTGGAGAGAAAATTGCGGATGACGTAAGCCGAGGTCGTTTTGCCGTTGGTGCCGGTGACGCCTATCAGTTTGCATTTGGGCTGCCCGTAGAAACGGTGGGCGAGAAGTGAAAGCGTGTCCTCGTCCTGGGAGAGCTTGACGACCGTCAAATTTTCCGGTATCAGCTTCGGGACTTCCGTCACGAAGACCGCCGCCGCGCCGCGTTCCGCCGCGTCTTCGATATAGAAGTTGCCGTCGGCCACCGCGCCTTTCTTGGCCACGAAAACGAAGCCTGGCTTGATCTGGCGGCTGTTAAGGGAAATGCCGGATATTTCGGCTTTGTCGTTCCCTTTGACGATCTCGTGCGGGATGTTGCTCAACAATTCATTCAACAGCATAATTCGCCTCACTTTTTAAACTTTCTTCTTCCGTTTCATAGTCGGCCGGCACTTGCAGATATTCCATGGCGGCCTTGCAGGCTTCCCTGAAGACAGGTGCCGCGACGGTGCCGCCGTAGATCTTTCCCCTGGGGGAGTCGACGACCACGATGCAGACGATCTTGGGATCGTAGGCCGGCAGGAAGCCGGCGAAGGACGCGATGTAGTCCTTTTTGGAATATTGCTTCAGCTCGGCGTCCCATTTCTGGCCCGTGCCCGTTTTGCCGGCCACCTTGTAGCCGGGGATCTTGACCAGGCGGCCCGTGCCGTCGTCGTCGGTCACGGAGACCATGGCGTCTGTCATGTCGAGGGCGGCCTTTTCGGAGATGACGCCGCTTGCGGCTACGCTCGGCTCGAAATAGTTGAAATCGCGGGCCTCGGGAGAGATCGAGCCGTCGGCCATGGAAAGTCTCTTTACGAGCCTTGGTTTCATTCTGGTGCCGCGGTTGGCGATCGTGGCATACGCGCAGGCCATCTGTAGGGCGGTGACGGAGATCTCCTGCCCCATGGGGATGGAATGGATTGAGGTTCCGCTCCACTTCTTGTAGTTCTGTAAGCGTCCGCTGGATTCGCCTTCCAGGATCTTAAGGTTGCTTTTGCTGCCGAAGCCGAACGATCTCAAGCCTTCGTAAAGCTTCTCTTCGCCGAGCATCTCGGACACTTTCGCGACGCCGATGTTGCTCGAGTATTTGATGACTTCCTTGAAGGTCACCGTTCCCATTTTGTGATCATCGTGGAGCGTGCGGTGCTTGCTGATCACCCAGCTGCCGTTTTCGCAGTTCACGGGGGTGGCGAGGTTGACTATGCCTTCGTTGAGTGAGAGGGAGCCGGACACCGGCTTCATGATGGAGCCTGGCTCGAAGGGGTCGCTGAGAAGCAGATTGTTGAAGACGCCTTCTTTGTATTCGTTCCTGTTGTTCGGATCGAAGAAGGGCCAGCTCGCCATGGCGAGAATGTCGCCGGTCTTTGGATCGAGCATAATGAGTCCGGCTCTCTTAGGAGTGAACGCTTCCGCCGCTTTGGCCAGCTCGTCCTGGGCGATCTGCTGAAGTTTCTCGTCGATGGTCAGGTAAACGTTCTGCCCGTCCAGGGGATCGAAGATCATGTCCATGTTCTTCGTGGTGAAGAAACGGCGGCGGCGGTTGTCGCGCCAGAAAGTGTTCCAGCCGTCTATGCCGGAGAGGTAATACTCGGCGCCCTTTTCAACACCGAACGAACCCTTGCCCTCACTGTCGCAGAAACCGATCTGGACGCCGAACAGTTCGTGCTTGGGATAGACGCGCTTCTCTTCGTATTTGACGTAGACGCCCGGAAGTTTCTGCTGGGATATGAGGGCTCTGATCTTGTGGCTCTCGGTGTCCATCAGACCTCTCGCTATTATGGAGTAGCGCAGGTTGGTGGCGGACATCTTCTTTATGATATCGTTCTCGTTTATCTCGGCTATTTCGGAAATAAGGCGGGCCTCCTGGTCCTTGTCTTTTATAATGGTCGGATCGCACCAAAGCATGGGGGAGGAGGTTGAGAGGGCCAGAATGGATCCGCGGCGGTCGCAGATCTGGCCGCGCTTGGCCTCCACTTTCACGGTGGAGCGAAGCTGATTCTGCTTGCGTTCGTTGTATTCCTTTTGATCAGTGCACTGTAAAAAATACACCCTGCCCAAAAGAAGGGCGATCAGCAGGGCCACCGCCCCGAGGGTCAAATTTATTTTGAGCATGCCTTGTTTCATATGCGGTCGTGTCTTCCTTTAGCGGAGGGCTGCGTTTCCTTCCGCTGGTTTGCCGGCCAGGCGCGATTCTTCTTTAAAGTCTGTGTCTATGGCCAAAGGTTTACTGAGGATCACCGTGCGGTCCTTCCTGGTCTTGCGCAGGTAGATCTTGTTTTCAGCCAGTTTTTTCTCTATATAGTTGACGGCCTTGACCTGCTCGAGTTCGGACTGCGTCAGGTCTCTCTGGAGACGAAGGTCGTTTATCTCGCTGTCGATCTTTGCGATCCTTAGCCCGGTGTCCGTCGTTTTCTTCGCCAGGTTGACGTATCCGACGTAATAGGTGACGGCGACTACCGCCACGGCGCAGAACACGGCGCAGATCTTCACTCCGGCATCGCTTTTTTTGCTTGCGGCCTTTTGTTTGCTGTAGATGACTTTAGACATTTTCTTCTCCTGTATTTGACCTTTCAAAGACTCTCATAAGGGCGCTTCTCGACCTGGGATTCCTCGCGACTTCCTCTTCAGTTGGCTTTTGGGGCTTTTTGGTAACTATCGTTCCCAATCCTTCGGTCTTGAATTCCTTGAAAAGGTTTTTGACTATCCTGTCCTCTCCGGAATGGAAGCTTATGACGACCAGCCTTCCTTTGGGGGCGAGGAGCGTGACAGCTCCTTTTAGCCCTTGCATCAGAGAATCGGCTTCGTGGTTGACGGCGATCCTGAGCGCTTGGAAGACTTTCGTGGCCGGATGAACTTTCGAATGGCGGAATCCTTTGCGGTAGTAGACCCCGGAGACCAGCGCGGCCAATTCGGAATTCAAGGAGAACCTTTTGTCCTGCCTTTTCATCACAACGGCCCTCGCTATTGGCCTGGAAAATCTCTCGTCGCCGTAATGGAAGAAGATGTCCGCCAGTTCGCCCTCCGAAAGAGTGTTCAAAAGATCTGCTGCGGTAAGGGGATCGTTGCGGTCCATACGCATGTCCAGCGGCGCGTTCTCCAGGAATCCGAAACCACGTTCTGGATCGTCGAGCTGCACGGAGGATATGCCGCAGTCGCAAAGTATCGCGTCAAAACCGGTCAAGCCCATTTCGGCGCAAACTTCGGCGACCTTGCCGTAATCAGAGTGTTTCAGCTGGAAATCGCTTCCTATTGCTTTCAGTTTCTCGTAAGCCAGAGGAAGAGTCTCGCTGTCGCGATCCAGTCCCAGAAGAAAACCGTTGGGGGAGATGGCTTCCAATATCCTGCCGGCGTGACCCGCCAAGCCTACCGTCATGTCAAGGCATCTTTTGCCGCTTTCAAGCTGCATCGAAGAGCAAACTTCCGAAAGCATGACGGGGATATGTTCCATAGCTTCTTACCTCGGTTCTTTTCTGCTTTCTGCGATTTCCTGCATGTTCTTTCCGAGATCGGCGATGTTGGCGGCAAATTCCGCCGCGTAGGCTTCGCTGTTCCAGATCTCCATATAAGAGGAGACCCCGGCAACGACAACTTCTCCTGTCAGCCCTGCCCAGTCTCTCAGATTTTTAGGAATCGTGAGCCTGAAGTGGGAGTCCATTTCGAGTTTGCTGCCGCCCAGCAAGGCGCGCTTCATTTCCTCGGTCCTGGCATCGTAAGGGTCTAGTTCCTCGAGCATGTTGAGGCTCTTGGAAAAATCCTCCCAGTCGTAGAGACGCAAAAATCTCTTGCGGCCGTAGGTGACGAAAAAGACCTTGGCGTCGTTCACGCGGCAGAATGCCGGAACGGCTATGCGCCCTTTCGCGTCCACCTTCAAAGAGGCTGTTCCTATGTACCTTTCTTTAGCCATTG
>JAFYHD010000153.1 GCA_017539325.1 bacterium
GAGGCGGCGTGCTCTTCCCACCAGGAGGTGTTCTCGATGTCGTTGAGCCTCAAAGCGACCGGAAGACCGGCCTTCGCGTCGTCCAGATAGAAGGTCACGTCGTTCATGCGGTGAGCGTCATCCTGGGAAAGGAGGAAGTAAGCCTCGGAATGCTGCTCCTCCGGGCGGTCCACGAAGGTGGAGGGAATGTAGACGTCAGCGGAGCAGACCACGTCGAAGTCGGCCGCTGTCTCGGCGGGGATGTTGAGATTGAGCCCGTAGCCGCAATCGGCGGACCAGTCATTGGCGTTGACGATCTTCATGACTTTCCGATCGGTTCCGGCTGGATCGTCGACAATGTCGCAGCGGTTGTGGTCGGTATATTTGACCCAGCACTTATCCTGCTCGGAAAGCTCCCCTTTCACCACCGAGCCGGATTCGGTGGTCTTCTGGAGCCTGTTGAAGTCGGAGGCGTACATGACGTAGCCTTTTTCCGGGGAGCCGCTTTGGATGGCCAGCGTCAGTTCGATGGGCTCAGCGCCCTCGATGTCGGAAGTGAAGCGGATCACGGGACGGTAGAAGCCCAGATCGAGCTTGGAGCGGTCTATCTTGGCCTGGAAGCGGAAAGAGCTCCAGACGGTGCCGTTGGTGGCGGCCTTAAGGTATTCGCCGCCTTCAATGACTTCGGAGCGGAAATTGAAATTGCCGGCCCCTTTGTTGTTGACCACGATGGCGACAGTGTCGGCAGAATAAGAGATCGGGCTTTCGGGCGCGACTACGCTCATGACCGGCGGCTCGTCGCCCTTGGAGACGGCTTCGTAGACGATGTCGTCAATGTAATAGTCGTCCGCGTAAGTCACCGTGGAGATCAGAAATTCGTTGAAGTAATCCTTAGGCGCCGCGCTGGTGATGGGGATGTCGAGGTCGTCGTAGGTTACGTCGCCGAACGTTATGCTCAAGAGACGGCGGTTCAGAGGATCAGCGTTGTAGGTGAAAGAGAAGGGGAACCATTCACCCACGGGAACCGAGTAGTCTTCGCCGAAGGGAAGAGCCATGTTTTCGCTGGAAAGCATGATGACACTGCCGTCGCTCTGGAAATAATACGCGCCCATCTGGTTCGACTTGTCAGTGCCGATCTGGAAAGGCGAATAGTTGCCGCCCACCACGGGCAGTTTCAATCTGCCGGAGAAGCGGAAGTTGTAGCGCGCCGAGAGGCCTTCGGGGACGTTCAGCTTGAGGGTGTTGCTCAGGCCTTTGTTGACAATGCAGCGGTTGCCGTCGTCGTCAATGATGGAGGCGGTGGGGTTCAGCCAGCCGGGCTCCACGTCGGTAATGATGCCCAGATCGGTGCTTTCGAAATCGCTTTCGTAGAAAATAGCGCCGCTGCTGGTCAGCGTGGAGACCGTCACGACGGTGTATTTGGTGTCCTGCCCGTTGGTGGTCTTCAGTTTGCCGCGGCCGAACTGCAGTCCCAGGGCGGAACGGTCGATGTTCAGCTTCAGATCGTAGGAAGCGGTGCCGTGGATGGTGTCGGAGTAAACTTCGTCCTCGTCGGCTCCCTCGATGGAGAGCCAGTCGGCGCCTTCCTCGACCATGGTCTCGAAGGGCATGTCGCCCGTGCCGTTGTTATAGACGGTCATGGTGACCGTGTTGGTGCCGATGTAGGCGATCCTGTTGCGGGTGGCGTCCAGGTCGGAGGCGGAGGCGATGGGAACGGCCTCGATCTTGATGTTGTCTATGATGACGCCGCCCGCCTGGCCCCAGTAGAAGACCCTGAAGCGGGGGAAGTCGCCGTCGTCGCGGCTGGTGAGAGGAATGTCGAGGTCGTTGATCTCGTATTCGTTGAAGGTCATCCCCAGAAGCCTGTAGTTGCCAGGCGTGGTGTTGATGGTGACGCTTGCGTGGGTGAAACGGTTCTCATACTCGACGTAGTAGGGGAAGGTGTAGTTTGCGGCAATGGAGCGGAGCTGCAGAAGCCCGTTCTCGCTGGTGGAGAAGGAAAATTCGCCGCCGGCGCCGTCGTTGTTGCCGAAGAACATGTAATTGTAGTCGCCGAACTTGATGTCGAAGGACATCTTGAGGTTGTAGCGGGCGTAGGTGCCTTTCACGCCTTTTATCACGGTGTGTGTCCCGCCGTTTTCCTGAGGCAGCTGGATGTTGATGGCCTTGGAGCTCTCATAGCCCCCGTTGACCACGTTGGCCTTGGCCATGTGCTCGGCCTGGTTGGAAGCGTAAATGGAGGACCAGGCCGGATCCTGGGCGTAGATGTCGCCGAGCTGAAGATCCTCGAAGCTTTCATAGTAGAAGACTTCGTTCTGCCAGATGACGTTTACCACCTTGGTGCCGTAAGAGCCGCCGTTGACCGTCAGCTTAGCCTTGTAATAGCCTTTTTCCTTCGTCATGTCCGGAGTCGCCGTGATAGTTTGGGAGGTGCTCACGGTGCCGCTGGCGGGGGAGACGGAAAGCCAGCTGGCGTCGGAAGTGATGGAGAAGGGTATTTCACCGGCGGAGCCGCCGTTGCCGATCTCGAAATCAAGGGAGGTCTGTCCCACGCCGATGAGCAGCTCGTCCGGAGCAACGAGGGCCGGGGAGTCTGAGCGGCTGATAGTCTCGACCGAGAGGTCGTCCCAATAAGCGGCGCCCTGGGTGGACAGGCTGGAAAATTGGGTGGAAAGGCGCAATTTCGTCTTGTCGCCGGCTTCCGGGCATTCAACGTCGCACTCTTTTTCCTGGCCGTTGAGGCAGACACCCACGATCTTGCCGTTCATGGCGTCCCAAAGGATGTAGCCTTCGTTCCAAGTGCCAAGCGTGTTGAGGTTGCTGAAAGTCGGTCCGCTGGGAAAGCATTCGGCCGATCTGCCGCCCATGTTGAAGCGCAGATAAAAGAAACGGGTGTCCGATTCGCTGTTGTAAAGGGAGATAAGGTCAACGTTGGAACCAGGCTTCACCCTGAAGGCGATCTTGGTCAGTTCTCTTGCGGGGGCTTCCGGGGTGGACTTGAAGGCCGGCGTGAAGAGCATGTCGTATTCCTCGGACCCGCCGTTGACCTTGGCCAGCTTCAGGGCTTTGTTGGAGCCGTCCGCGACCACGGTGGAAGACCCCACGTAGGGCCGCCAGAAGGACCAGCCCTCAACGGTGCCAACCATTTCGGTGCCGACGTCGTAGGATTCGAAGTTTTCAGTGAATGTCACTTCCGCGAAAAGGGAAGCTGCCGTTATGAGCGTTAGGAAAGCAAGGAAACGTTTCATGGAACCTGGCCTGATTTTGAGGTTAATTATTCAGCGCGACATACGCTTGCGAATTCGCGATATTATACGATAATTTTGGTACGGTTTCAATGTCTTAATGCCTAAAAAAGCGCGCCCGCAAGGCTAACGAGATAAGCAGGAAAATACCCATCATTCCCGTCGGTTCGGGGACGAGTGTTATTTCTGCGCTTTCGGTGTAAGAGGGAACGAAGTCTCGTGAAAGGACCTGCGCGTAGATAGTGTATTTCTTTTCCTCTTCCGGGAGCGTTATGGACTTTTCGGTGAAACTGTCTTCCCACTCTGTCTCCTCAAGCTCCTCCTCCGAATAAGCCCATCTGGCTTTCCTTGTGGCGTTGTCAGCGGCGAGAGTTAAGGTAACGTCTCTTGACAAAGTCTCAGAAGCGCCGTCGTTGAGTTTCAGGCTGGTGATCTCCGCGGTCCTGAAATCATTGGTATAGGAAAAGACTACCGTATTTGTGCTGTTTTGGAGCATGCAGAGATGGTTGAGGCGCAAGACGTCAAGGATGTCGAAGGGCGTTCCGGTGCAGCGCAGGCTTATCATGAAGCAGTTCTCGAAGATCTTCGCGTTGTCGTAGCGGCAGTTGGGCTCGAAGCGGATGCCGCCCTTCTGGTAGATCTTCCGCCATTCGTAGTGGGAGTCGGGGAACTGCATGTAGTAGCCCTCGCCGCCGCCGCGGTAGATCTGGATGGGTAGCTGGTCGACTTCGCGGCCGTCGGTGTGATAGACTCTCACGACGATGGACGTAGGCAGATACTGGAACATCCAGCCGACGGAATAGCAGAATTCATTGGAGTATATCTCGGGAGGCGAGCGGCGGTAAACGCCGGCCTGGAGGTTGGCGGCGGCCGGGCCTACGCCGCAGAAGATGTCGCCCCAGCCGTCGTAGCAGAAGCGCATGATGTCCTGCATGCCTTCTGGATCCATCCATTTGCAGCCCCAGGCCTTGCCGTTGACCTTGTTGTTCTCTTCCGAAAGATCGAAACGGTAGGTGTCGGGCAGCTGCAGCGAGTGCCCCGATTCGTGGCAGAGCGCGCCGTGCCCGGCCATGTCGAAGATGCCGGAGGCGAAGGTTTGTCCGATCCAGTAGTAGGGGGCGTTGAAGAAGGCTCCCATCGAGCCGCCCTCGTTGAAGACGAGCTGGGTGGTGCAGTTGGTGCTGTCGGCCGGGTTGAGAGGGAAGAACTCCGAATCCTGGCGTTTCAGATACCCTACCCGGTAGCGGTCTATGATGCCGTAGGGCGCCAGCACCGACTTGGCCCTGGCGTACTGGGCGTTCATGTAGTTGATAGTGTCGTTCATGTGGTCGTAGAACGACTTTTTTGAAGACTTGGTGTACTTGTCGAAGGTGGAGTTGACGACGGTCACGCCGAAACTGAGGGCGTCCATATAGACGTCCAGCACGTTGTTGCTGACGTTGTTGTCGACGTATCCCTCGGGGTAGCTGATGACGGCTCTTACGATGTTGGTAAGCGGCTTGGTGAAATCGTAGACGTAAGTGTCCGGCATGGTCCAATGGAAGTCGTCCTGGTAAAGGTCGCGGACGACCCTGAAGCTGTTGGTGTGCGATGCTTCCTTTTTCGTGTTGACGTACCAGTCGACGACCACGTCGATGGGATCGTTCGTCAGCGAAGTGTTGCAGTAGATGTTGGCGGTCCAGGTGAGTTTGTCGCCGGGTTCCGGACGGTAGGTGCTGCCGATATCGTATTTGCCGATGCCGTATTTCGGCGTGCGCTCAAGCCAGGCCAATCCGAAATCCCAATCAGCGGCGACGATTATCTCCTTTACGTAAACGTCGGAGAGCATGAAGTCAGAGGAGAGGATCTGGAAATAGAGGCTCTGTTTTCCGTTTTTGTCCAGGAAGATCTCTATGTCATCGGAGATGTCCAGCCATTCCGCGGAAGAAAGGTCGCCTTCGGAATTGGCCCAGCGGATCTTCGCGGCGTTCTCAGGATAAGTCAGATGCAGAACGTTCTCATGAGTGTAGGTGATGTCGCTGCCGTCGCCTATTACGATGGAAGTTGGTTCGGCGACCTTATAGGCCGTGTTGGTGAAATAGAAGTAAGCCGTGTCGGTCTGTCCCTTCAGGAACTCGTAGTTGAGCCTGAGGGAGTCGATGATCTTGTAGTTGGAATTGTCTTCTCCCGGCAGCTTGAAAATGAAGCTGTTGGCGTAAAGGTTGTTGTTGTCGTAGCTGTAAGAGGGCTTGAATTTGGCGCCTTGATCGTAGGTGAGTGTGTAACTAGGCCTGGTGTTGCCGAAGGCCAGTTCGTAGCCGCTGCCGGTGCCGCGGTAGATATCGATCGTCGCGCCGGAGATCTCGCGCCCGCCTTCGCCGAAAACTTTCACGCAGATGTTGGTCGGAAGAAGCGAGAACATCCAGCCTTTCTTGCCGTTGTGCATTTCCGGAGGATAGCGGCGCTGCTCGCCGGCGTGCAAATTGATGGTGGCGCATTCCAACTCGGTGAAGACGTCCTTGGTGCCGTTGTAGCAGTAGCGCATGATGTCTTCCTTGCCTTTGGGATCGGCCCAGTTGCAAGTGTAGGCTTCTCCGAAGACTTTGTTGTTGGCGGCCGGCATGTTGAAGCGGTAGGTGTCGGGGAAGCCGAAGGAGTGGCCGGTCTCGTGGCAAACCGCGCCGTGCCCCATGGTCGAAAAGACGCCGTTCCCGTTCCAAAGGAAGGTCTGCCCGATCCAGTCGTAGGGGTTGCCAAGGTATCCGCCGTAGTCGTCGCCTTCGCTGTAGCTGACCGTAGTGTAGTAATCCTCGCAGCCCTCGAAGCGGGTGGGATCCTTGGCCACGTTCATCATTTCAACATGGTCGACTCTGTAGCGGTCGATGATGCCGTAGGGAGCCAGGGGGTAACTCATGGCGGCGTAGCGGCCGTTCATGAACTGGATGGTGTCCTCAAGGTTGTCGTAGAAAGATTTCGGGGAGCGTCCCTTGACTGTGTATTTCCAGAAAGTATTGGTATAGACCTTGACCCTGAAGGTCATGGCGTCAAGAAAGATCTCTTTGGAATCGTTGGACCTGTTATTGTCCCTCGCGGAACCGGAATAACTCATGGTAACGGAGAGCATGTTGGTCAAGGGCCTTGTGAAGTCGTAAGTATAGTTTTCCGGAACGGTCCAGGTAAATGTGTCCTGGTAGATACCCACGGCTTTGGCGAAAGTCTGGGTGTGCACGGCTTCCAGCTTTGTATTAACGATCCATTTGAGATAGGCGGTCACTTCGCCGGTCTCGTCCTCGCTGTTGGAGTAGACGTTGGCGGTCCAGTGAAGGGTGTCGCCCGGGGCGGGGCGGTTCCAGGAGCCGTCCGCGTCCTTGGGGTTGGGGTACTTCTCAGTCCGTTCGATCCAAGCGATCCCCAGATCCCAGGCAGCTATAGCCTGAAAACAAGCTGCAAGCGCAAAAATAGTGAGAAGCAGGCGTTTTTTCATCATTCTATTTCCTCAAAGGTTGCTTTCGTGATCCCGTTCGCGGGACAATTGAATCTGTAGATCGGCGTGGGGACAAAGTCCCTTGAGCGCGCCTGGAAGTAGAAGCTAAGCTCTTTTTCGTCCGACCTGACGTTGTGCAGAAAATAAGAGTTGAAGGGGCTGAAGCCTCTTTTCTTCAAACCGGAAACGGTGGGGGAGATCCTCATGGAGGCGCCCTCGCTGTCGCTAAGACCTATTTTCCAGACCGCCGTGTCGCCGTTGACGCGGCAGGAAAGATCGGTGAGCTCCGTTTCGCTGTAATCGTTGGTGAAAGAGAAAGACTGAAGATACGTTTCGCCCTTGGCGTAGCGGTAATTGAAACGCAGCTGATCCAGAACCAGCGACTTTCTTCCCTCGCCTTCGCCGACCGTTATGAAAAAGGTGTTGACGCCGTGCTTGCCCTTTTCGGCCTGGAATTTGGGATCGAAGCAGACGCCGCCTTCGGGATAGGCGAGTTCTTTCATCACTATGTTGGTCACGCCGATGAAGTATCCCCGGTCGGCGCAGCGGTAGATTTTAACTTTCGCGCCTGTGAGTTCCCGGCCGTTTTTGGAGTAGAGCTTGAGGCGCAGCTTTTTGGGCAGGTCGCTTATGAACCAGCCCTTGTATTCGCGGCCGTAAGCGTAAGCTTCCTCGGAAGGCTGCTTCCTTATGACGCCGGCCTGGCGGTTGGCCTCGTAAGCCGACAGCTCGGAAAAATGCGAATAGGGCGTGTAGCTGTCCCGCATCATGCAGCGCTTGCCCTCCGTGTCCATCCAGGCGCAGGGGATCTCCTCGCCGGTCACGTCGTTCAATTCCGGCCTGATGTTGAAGATGTAGGTGTCCGGGATCTGGAGCGAGTGGCCGAACTCGTGGCAGAGCGCGCCGTAGCCCATGGCGGAGAAGATCCCGTGTCCGTTCCACCAGAAGTTCATGCCGATCCAGTACCAGTCGAAGCCCCTGTAATTGCCAATGGGACCCTGGTCATTGTAGATGACCGTCGTGGCCACGTCGGGGTCTCCGGTGTAGCGCTTTTCCAGGAAATCCTCGTCCACGAAATAAAGCTTCTCAATTCTGATCCTGTCGATGATGCCGTAAGGGGACATGGGATAGACCGCCGCGGCGAAGCGCTTGTTGATCCACTCGAAGCAGTCGTTCATGCGGTCGAAGAAAGAGAGCTTATCAGGTTCGGTGTAGCGCCGGAAGGTGTCGCGGAGAATGGGCACGCTTATTGGCAGCGCGTCCATGTAAACGCGAAGACAATCGTTTGAGGGATTGCGGTCGACGAGCCCGCTTGGCGGAATGATCACCGCTACCAAAGTGTTGGTCAAGGTCTTTGTGAAATCGTAGCGGTAATCGCAGGGAACGGTCCAGCTGAAGCGGGATTCGTAAAAATCCTTTTCCTTGCCTTTTTCTATTTTCGTCTCGGCGCATGTCTTTGTGTTCACGAGCCAGCGGACGGAAAACTTCTCAAGGTCGGGAAGCGTTCCGCCGTTTTGGTAGATGTGCGCGGTCCAGGTCAATTTGTCTCCCGGCTTGGGACGGTTCGAGCTGCCTATACTGCGCATTTGATTGGGATACCTGGGGCTCCTTTCCAGATACACTATGCCGAGATCCCAGGCCTCGTGGCCTTCCTCGATCCCGTATCCCCAGCCGATGTCCTTAGCGTTGCCAAAATTCGTTGTGCCGTCTTCAGAGAAGGCGGAGATGGTCAAGAACAGAACGGAAAAAAGAAGGCAGATCCTAAACATAAAACAAATCCCAATTCTAAATTTCAATTATTATTTTATCTAAATATAGGCATCAACTCCATGCGAAATGGAAGCCATCAAAAAATGCGCCGGCTTTTTGGTAAAATCTAGGTATGAAGATGAAAAAATATTTTGTTCTCGCGGCTTTGCTGCTTTTGGGTTCTCAGGACGTCTGCGCCCTCTGGGGGCTTGATTCAATGCAGAGCGCGGCCGGCGAGAAGGTAATAAGCGCCTTGACGATAGACTTGTCAGGCCTGAAATATTATCCTGCGCCGAAGGAGGCCCTGGCGCCCCTCGACGCGCTGGCCAAGGAAGCGACTAACCTTGACAAGGATATCTCCTGCTCGGAACTTGAGCCTTTCGTCGATTTCGTGGTGAGCAACGCTTACACCGGTCTGGCCTGGGAGCTGCCCTGCT
Source organism: bacterium (assembly GCA_017539325.1). Taxonomy (GTDB): domain Bacteria; phylum Auribacterota; class UBA3054; order UBA3054; family UBA3054; genus UBA3054. Next base: position 8,874 of record JAFYHD010000153.1, read on the forward strand.
CGAACGGCGTCTTCGGCGCCATGGCGATCGGCGTTCTGACAAATTCTTTTGAGGAGAGAAAGGTCTTCTGTTCGCCCGCGCTTCCCGATCACGCCGTCTATTCGACGCTGCGCTACAGCAAGGAGCTTTCAAATAAGGGCAAGGCAATTGAGGAAAAGATGTTCTCTGCGCCGGAGGGCGTTTTGACAAGGGATTATTCCCTGAACTATGACATAATAGCGCCGAACGAAACGTCGGGCGCCTACTACTGCTACACCAACACGAGGCTCTATGTCCAGGGAAACGTCAAAGGACGCCGCGTCATGCTGACCGGGACTTTGATGGAAACGCCTTCCAGCATCAGTCAGAAGGGAGCTTTGATCGATACCCAATATCACGGACTTTACTTCTATTCCAGCGAAAAAGGCCTGACATTACCCGGCGCCGGCTGGATGGAGACGACCATGGACTACTACCGTTCCTTCACGGTGAGCATAGAGCTCGACAAGGGGCGCTACGCTTTCGCGACCCTCTCCTGGCTCTCGGCCGGCTGGAAAGGGATTAACGTCCTGAGGACGCATCACATTTACGAAGTGTTAAGAGAGATCATAAAGGAGCTCCAGACTTACGGCGGCTCGGGACTGAATATCGACGAACTTAAAAAGTGTATTTCGGCAAGCGAGCAGTTGAGCGACGAGGAAATGGAAGCGGAGTATAAGAAATACTGCGCGTTCTGTGAAAAGAAGGCGGGAAAGTCTTTCGTGAGCGTCAATATGGACGCTTACAAGAGGATATTCAACAAGAAGGACCTTGAGGATCTGCCGAAGGAACTGCGCCGCGCCCTGGTCGTCCAGGAAAAAGTCAGGATCCTGAAGAACCATCCCACCTGGTCTAAGGCTGAATAAATTATGTTTGTCGACAAAGCGAAGATCCAAGTGACGGCCGGCGACGGCGGAAGAGGCTGCTGCAGTTTCTTCAGGGCCAAGCATAATCCCAAAGGCGGGCCCGACGGCGGCGACGGCGGCGACGGCGGCAACGTCATCATGAGGGCCGACAGGAACCTGGCGACTCTCTGCGACTACATCTACCAGCCGCAGTACAAAGCCGGCAGGGGAGAGCACGGAAGCAGTAACCAGAAGCACGGCAGGAACGGCGAAGACGTTATTTTGAGAGTGCCACTTGGCACCATGGTCTTCGACGACGAGAGCGAAGTTCTTTTGGCCGACCTTACGGAGGAAGGCCAGGAGATCGTGGTCGCCAAAGGCGGCGTAGGAGGTTTGGGAAACTCGCGCTTCAAGAGCAGCACGAACCAGGCGCCCCGCCGCGTTACTCCCGGGACAGTTGGGGAGAGCCGCACGCTTCTTCTTGAACTGAAAGTGATGGCTGACATCGCTCTGGTGGGATATCCCAACGCCGGCAAATCGACCTTCATTTCCGCCGCCACGAAAGTGCATTCCAGGATCGCCAGCTATCCTTTCACGACGCTGGCGCCAGTTCTCGGCATACTGGACTTCAAGGATTACAGCAAGGCTGTCATCGCGGACATTCCGGGGCTGATAGAAGGCGCGCACCGCAACGTCGGTTTGGGCCACGCTTTCTTAAAGCACGTCGAGAGATGCCGCGCGCTTTTGATAATCATCGACATGGGCGCCATGGACCAGCGCGATCCGAGGAACGACTATGCCGTGCTCCTGAACGAGCTGGCGAGCTACGACGAGGAGCTGGCGGCCCGCGAGAAGATCGTGGTCGCGAACAAAATGGACCTGCCAGACGCCAAGGCCAACCTCACGAAATTCAAGCGCAAATACAAAGGTCTGGAAGTTATTCCCATCTCCGCCAAAGACGGCATCGGCATTGAGGACGTCGTCGACAAGATCCACGACGTTATTTTCAAAGACCAGGAACGATGAAGGGAACTAAGCACAAGTTCACCTACGACGGCGAAAAGGGAAGCGTCAGAGTCGACGTTTTCCTTGCCGAGGCTTTGAAGACCGTTTCGCGCGCCCGTATAATAGCTCTCATAAAGGACGGCTGTCTTACGGTGGACGGCGAGAAAGTTCGTCCGGCTTTCAAAATTTCGGGCGGAGAGACGGTCGCCTTTTTTGAGCCTTTGGAAACGAAGAGCGAACTGAAGCCCGTGGAGGGCGACCTTGACATTGCTTATGAAGACGAGCATCTTCTGATCGTCAACAAGCCTGCCGGCCTCACGGTGCATCCCGGAGCGGGGACGGAAAAAGAGGTGACGCTCGTCCAGCAGCTCGTCCATCGCTATCCTTTCCTAACCTCAGTGGGAGACCCCGAACGCCCCGGCATCGTGCACCGCCTCGACAAGGATACCAGCGGTCTAATCATGGTCGCGAAATCGGAAGCCGTGAGGCTGAAAATGCTTGAGATGTTTTCGGAAAGGAGCTTCACGAAAGAATACCGCGCACTGGTATTGGGCCTGCCGCAGAGAAGCCCCTTCGAGCTCGTCGATTACCTGGCCCGCAGCAACGCCGACCGCAAGAAAATGGCGGTCGTCATGAATCCCGAAAAAGGCCGGATCGCCATCACGAACGGGAAAGTTGTGAAGGCTTTCGCGACGACCGCCTCGGAACTCAGTCTGATCATCGAGACGGGCCGTACGCACCAGATCAGGGTCCAGCTCGCGCACATCGGGCACCCCGTGATAGGGGACGCAACCTACGGCAGAAGCGCCGCGAAGCTGACGAAGCTTTGCCACGCGGAGCGCCAGATGCTGCACGCATACAGATTGGAATTGGATCACCCAGTGACCGGGGAACCGCTTTGCGTCACCGCGCCGCTTCCGGAGGACTATCAAAAAGTCCGGGAAACGCTCGCCGAGCTCTGTTTTAAGAAAAGCGCCAAAAAGTGACATTAAGTCACCACTTCTCCGGATTTGCGCCAAAATGTCTCGTTTAGCCTGCTTTGGCTTTTTACTAAATCGCTTATATTTAGCTTGTTAAGTTTGGCACGATAATTGCTCTATACATTTACGCGTATTTAAATAGTAATCAAACAAAAGTGAGGTAAATATGAGCAAAAACAAAATCATCGGCATCGACCTTGGCACCACCAACTCCTGCGTCTGCGTCATGGAGGGCAACGAGCCCAAAGTGATCGCGAACAGTGAAGGCGGACGCACGACTCCTTCTATCGTCGCTTACGACAAAGACGGCAACCGTCTCGTGGGCACGGTGGCCAAACGTCAGGCCGTTACCAATCCGGAAAACACGGTCTTCTCCATCAAGCGTTTCATGGGCCGCAAGTACAACGAAGTGACCGCTGACGAAAAGCAGGTCTCTTATCATGTCGTCGATCACAACGGCGGCGTGGCCGTGAAGCTCCAGGGCAAGGACTACACTCCTCCCGAGATCTCCGCTGTCATTCTGCAGAAGATGAAACAGACCGCCGAGGATTATCTGGGCGAAGAAGTGACACAGGCCGTCATCACGGTCCCGGCTTACTTCAACGACGCTCAGCGCCAGGCC
>JAFYHD010000154.1 GCA_017539325.1 bacterium
ATCCTAAGGGAATGGGAAAAATGGAGCACAGGCGAACTGGCGGAAGATTTTCTGCCCAACGGAAAAGAGCGCATGCAGCTTCTGCGCTCGAAAACGAACGCCTTAAGCTCCCTTTTCATCAGCGAATTCAGTTCCGACCTTCCCTTCGTTCCCAAAGACCGCCTCATGGAGATCAAGTGCCGCTCCTACTCTTCCTCAGAGCTTGCCGGAATGGCGATCTACCATAATAGCCGCGACATTTTCGACAACATCTTAAGGAACCTCGCCGACCAATTGACCGTTTGGCACGAACAGAAGTGGCAGGTGACGATCCACTTCTCCACTCCCCAGGACGCCCTTCGCCTCGCCGAACTCCTAAAGGAACGCGGCGTTCCGAAAAACCATTACAAAAGCGCTGAGGGAACTTTAAGCGGCGGCTTCATCCTCCCGGAAACAAAGGAAGCCGTCCTCCTAGATGACGAGATCTTCAAGCGCGCCTTGAAGAAACAGAGGCCCTACAGGACCAACAAGCGCTTGTCCGAACCGATCGACAATCTCGCCACCATCAAAGTCGGCGCCTACGTCGTGCACATCAACTACGGCATCGGCGTCTACGAAGGCATAAGGAAATTGAAGAGCGGCGACAGCGAAAACGAGATGATCGCCATCCGCTACGCCAACGACGACATGCTCTACGTTTCCTTAGGCCAGGCCGCCCTCATAGAGCGCTACATCAACGTAGGCAGAAAAGAGCCGGAACTCGACACGCTCGGCGGCACGCGCTGGAAAAGCCGCTGCAAAAAGGCCGAGCGGGCCGTGCTCGACCTCGCCTCCGAACTATTGGAACGCCAGGCCCAGAGGAAGGCCATCCCCGGTTTCGCGGCCATGAAGGACAACGAATGGCAATTGGGCTTTGAGAAATCCTTCCCCTACACCGAAACGGACGATCAGAAAAGAGCCTTCGAGGAAGTGAAAGCCGACATGGAATCAACTTCCGCCATGGACCGCCTTATCTGCGGCGACGTAGGCTTTGGCAAAACGGAAGTCGCCATCAGGGCCGCCTTCAAATCCGTCATGAGCGGCAAGCAGGTGGCGGTGCTCGTACCCACCACGATCCTCGCCCACCAGCACGTCAAGACTTTCTACGACCGCATGGCCCACTACCCTGTGCGCATCGACGAGATGAGCCGCTTCGTTTCCCCCAAAGCGCAGAAGGAGACCATAAAAGCCCTGGCCGCCGGCGAAGTCGACATCATAATCGGCTCGCACCGCCTGCTCTCCAAAGACATCGCCATACCGAAGCTCGGCCTCATCGTTATCGACGAGGAGCAGCGCTTCGGCGTCCGCCATAAAGAAAAATTAAAAAGGCTCAGCCATCTCTCCGACGTGCTCTCCCTTTCCGCCACGCCTATTCCCAGAACACTCTACCAGTCTTTGACGGGCCTTAGGGACATGTCGGTCATCAACACTCCTCCCAAAGACCGTCTGCCCGTCCAGACGACGCTCATAAAAAAGAGCGGCCCCATCATCAAGGAAGCGATCCAAAGAGAGCTCTTGCGCAACGGCCAAGTCTTCTATCTTCACAACAGAGTTGAGACAATAGAAGAGGAAAGGGAGCGTCTTGAAAAACTCCTTCCCAACGTCAGGATAGCCGTCGGCCACGGGCAGATGCCGGAAGACGACCTCGAGGAAGTCATCAAGGACTTCGTGGAAGGAAAATACGACATTCTTCTCTGCACCATGATCGTGGAAAGCGGCATCGACATGCCGAACGTCAACACGATCATAATCGACGACGCCCAGCGCTTCGGACTTGCCGACCTCTACCAGCTCCGAGGAAGAGTCGGAAGAGCCGACCGCCAGGCCTACGCCTACCTTATCGTCCCCAACGCCCTCAGCCTCGACTCTCAAGCGAGGCAGCGACTCAGAGCCATTATGGAAAACACCGCCCTCGGCTCCGGCTACCAGATCGCCATGAAGGATCTGGAGATAAGAGGTGCCGGCAACATCCTGGGCGACAAGCAGTCCGGACACATCGCCGCCATTGGCTTCGGCCTTTACTGCAAGCTCTTAAACCGCGCCATCCATTTGGTCAAGGAAGGCAAGTACGTTCCCAAGCAAAGCGAAGAGGAAAACGAGGAAGAAGAAACTGTCGGCAAAAAGAAATTCGACTGGCGAACCGAGCTTCCGAGCCTCTCCCCCGTCATCGACGACGTCACTTTGCATCTTCCAATAATGGGCGACCTCCCGGAAAATTACATCCAGAGCCCTGTCCTTAGGCTCGACCTCTTCAGAAGACTCAGCATGGCGAAGACCGTAAAGGAGCTCGAAGATCTCAGGGATGAACTGACAGACCGCTTCGGAAAACTCCCTAGGTCAACGGAAACGCTCCTCGACCTTACCGAAATTAAACTGCGCGCCAGAGAGCGCGGCATAGACACGGTGGAAATTTCCGGCGAAACGCTCGTAATAAGACGCCAGGGCAAGATCTACAATCCCTTCGGCAAATTCCCGAAAATACAAACGAAAGACCCGAAGGAAATGGCTTTCTCCATCCTCGCCTTCCTCTCGAGGATCGAACCGCTTCCCAACTTCAAGGGATAATTACAGCTCTTTTACGAGAGTGTCGGGATTCTGCAGCGCTTCAAGCAGCTGATGGAATTTTTCGCCTTCCAGTCCCGGGCAGATCAGGTTGCCCTTGTTCTGGATCTTTTTCAGCATCTCGCCGACCGTTAGGGATTCAACGGCGCACAAGGGAATGTAGACAAAATCGTCGCCCTTTTCCAGCCTGTGCAATAGTCCGCTGTCGGTAAGAACGTTCAGGGCTTTCTGGACGAGCTGGACAGGCAGATGACG
>JAFYHD010000155.1 GCA_017539325.1 bacterium
CTCGGCGAGTTCATCCAGAAAACTTTCCTGACCGCCCAGGGCAGCCTCTTCGACACGTTCGACACCGGCGCCTGCCAGTGGCTCATCCCGATAGCCTGCTTTTTGACGCTTTTGTACGCCGGCTGGGTCTGGGGTCCCAAGGAAGCCGTCAAAGAAATGCGCAGCGGCTCCACGGGCGCCATGGACACGCACTGCTGGCATCTGCTTTCCGGCGTCCATGAATACAATACCGTAGGCGATCCCTCGCCCTTGTCCCCCTGCGTGATCTGGGCCTTTTTCATCCGCTTCATATCGCCCATCCTGGTGCTTCTGGCTTTCCTCGACGGGCTGGGAGTTTTCAGGTGAGTCCTAACAAAGAATTCTGGTCTTCCTCCAAAGGTTTCGTCCTGGCCATGGCGGGATCCGCCATCGGTCTCGGCAACATCTGGCGTTTTTCCTACATCATGGGAAAATACGGCGGAGCCGCTTTCATGCTTGTCTATCTCGCCGCCATTTTCTTGATCGGCCTCCCTATTATGCTCTGCGAGCTGAGTCTTGGCCGCGCCTCCGGAAAAGGGCCTTTGGAAGCCATGACGGAATTGGCTCCCAAAAAAACGAAGCTTTCATTTCTCGCGGCCGTTGCGCTTATCTTATGCGCGACGGCTTTTGCTTTAAAAGGACTGTATTTTTACGCCGGGACCTGCGGCTTCTTCGCTTTGGGAGCGCTGCTTTTCGGCTGGGGATTCCTCGGCTTTACGGTGACGTTCCTGACTCCCCTTATGATCGCGGTCTTCTATTCCGTGGTGGGCGGCTGGATCATCGTTTACACGCTCGTTTCCCCGTTTGGCAGGATTTTCCGCGAGCCGGCGTTTTCCGCGGAGTTGCTCGACAATATCGTCACGGCCTCCGGCAGTCAATTCTGGGTGACCATCGCGGCTGCGTTAGCCTTCTTTTTAGCCACCGCCTTTATCGTCATGGCGGGAGTTCAGAAAGGCATCGAGCGCTTCTCCAAGATCTTCATGCCGCTCATTTTTATCCTGATCGTCGCGATCATCATAAGAGCGCTCACGCTGCCGAACGCTCATGAAGGCTTGCGCTTCCTCTTCTTGCCGGACTTCAGCAAATTGAGTGCCGAGGGCGTCATGGCAGCCCTGGGGCAGGCTTTCTTCACGCTATCTTTGGGATCTGGCGTTGGTATCGCCTACGGCTCCTACCTTGGGCGTTCCAGTTCGCTTCCCAAGACCGCCTGCACCATCGTCATAATGGACACCTTCGCTTCCATCCTCGCCGGCCTTGCCATCTTCCCTCTGCTTTTCTCCACCGGGCTCTCCCCTGAAGAAGGAACGTCGTTGGTGTTCAAAGTACTGCCCGTAGCTTTTGGCAAACTTCCCTTGTCCCCGCTTTGGGGAACGCTCTTCTTCCTCATGCTGCTCCTGGCGGCGTTGACAAGTTCGATCTCGATGCTGGAAGGCGCCGTGCAGGGCATTATGCAGAAGCTTTACCTTTCCCGCGCGAAAGCCGTTATCCTTCTCATCATAGTCTTGGGCCCGCTCGTTCCCCTGACCGCCGTGTCGGCCGCGAACTACAGCAATGTTCCCAAGCTCGGACAATTCTTTACAGAGACATTGAAACTGCGCTCCGAATCCTTCTTCGCCATATTGGACAACACCACCTGCCTCTGGCTGATGCCCTTGGCCGGACTGATGACGCTGCTATATGTAAGCTATGTCTGGGGCAACAAATCCGCCCTGGAAGAGATGAACTGCTTCAACGCTTTCGAATGGCTCTTTTCCAAGATCTGGCTGTTCGTAGTACGCTATATCTCCCCTGTTTTGGTAATTCTGGCCTTCCTGAAAGGCCTTGGCATATTCTTTTAAATAATTCGTATTAACCAAGATAACTGGTTTAATTTTAAAAAACGTTTATCAGTAAATTGTTTACCTTTCAATTTTTCCGCTTTTATGTTAAGATATTAGCGTAAACAAAATCGAGGAGGTTTTTATGGATAACATCGAAAAGAACAAAGTAAAAGAGATCGATGCCAAAAGAGACACCGTGCAGTTCATAGCGATCCTTGGCTGCATCGCCATGGGAATCGGTCTGCTCATTCTCCTTGTCAACTACTGGCACAACATTTTTTCCTCCAAGTGGTTCCTTTTAGCCTGCGGCGTGGCTTTGCACGGCCTGGCGCTGGCGCCTTCCACAAAGAAGATCTTCAAAGCTTTTCCCGAAGTTCTGGCCGCCATGGGCACGGCGCTCGTCGGCTTCGCGCTTTGGCATTTGCTTCCTTCCGCCTGGCTCGACCGCACGAAGCTCGGGTGCATTCTTCTGCTCTCTATGACGATAGGCCTGCTTAGAAACTACAAGCTGCACGCCATCCTCAGTTACGCGCTGGTCCTCATGCTCTTTTATAAGGGTGAGGTTGACGACGATTTCGGCAGCAGCTTCTACTATATAGGCATCTTCTTTGTCATGGCTGTTTTCAGTTTGGAGGCCTACTTGAAAAAAAGCGTCGTGGCTTTCGCCGCGGCTTTGGCGACGCTCGGCATGTCTCAGTTCATCTTCGGGAACATCCTCCCCTTCAGGCCGCTTCAGCTCTCTCTGAACGCCCTGGTCTTCTGGGGTCTCGCCTGTTCTCCGCAGATCAGGGAATTCAACGAGAAGTTCTCCAAGACCGCCTACGTCATTGCTTTTTTGGAAACGTCCGTGGTCCTCTACATCCTTGCTTTCGAGGATATCTGGGGATTCGACTGGTTCAACAATCATCTGAGCCTGGCCGTCTTCAAGAAAAACGTCCCCTATTCTATTTTCACCTCGCTCTTCTACGTCCTTGAACTGACGGTCACCACGTACGCTTTCCTCTTCTTCTGGAAGACCGGTCCCAAAGCCAGGGCAAAGGTCACCTACCTGATGCCGGTCATTATGACTCTGATCTTCCTTTGCTGCAACATAGGGACGAGCACGAAAATCGGCGACACGCTCTATCTTCTGCCCGAAGCCTTCTACTCCAATCTCTTCTTCCTTATCTGGTTCGTCTATCTCTTCTTCAACATCTGGGTAAGCTTCAAGGAAGGCCGCATCCTGCTCAGAGTCTTCGCCCTCTTCTTCATAGTGGTGGGCGGCATCGCAAGGATCATAGTCGAGAATACCCTGGAAGAAGTGACAATGGCCTTCTGCTTCATCTACGCCGGAATGGTGCTTCTGTTCACGGCCTACTGCGCCTTCAAGGTCCTCTCTGACGAAGAGGAGCGCCTGGCAGCGTCCGCGGAGGAAAACTACGCCGACAGCTTCAAGCTCAACTCTTCCATCAACCGCGAGAGCGAGCAGGAAGAAGTGCAGTAAAAGCAAAGCTCCAAGCAATAAAAAAAGCCCTCCTCGCGGAGGGCTTTTTTATTTTACGCACAAAACGTCCTTACGCTTCTTTGGCGACTTTCACCAGTTCGGCGAAAGCTTTGGGCTCGGTGGCGGCGAGGTTGGCGAGGACCTTGCGGTTCAGCGTCACGCCGGCTTTGGCCAGGCCGGAAATGAAAGCGTTGTAAGAAATGCCGGCTTCGTTGGCGGCGATGTGGATACGAGTGATCCACAGGGCGCGGAAGCTGCGTTTTTTGTTGCGGCGATCGCGGTACTGGTAGACCAGACCGCGGACCACGGTTTCCTGCATGTTGCGGTTGCCGTTGCGGCGCAGTCCGAAGAAACCCTTGGCGAGTTTCTGCATTTTGCGTTTGCGTTCCCTGCTGGCGGGACTATTAGTGGCTCTTGGCATAAGTAATTACTCCTTAATTTTGATTATACCGCTGGTGGCCCTTAACCATACGGCAGCATTTCTTTGACATTGCGGGCATCGGTGGTGCCGCAAATGGACGTGTCACGGAAAGAACGTTTGTTCTTTCTGGTCTTGCCCGTCATCAGGTGGCGGGACTTGGTGTTTGTGCGTTTCACTTTGCCGCTCTTGGTGACGGAAAAGCGCTTGCTCACAGACTTTTTGGTTTTGACTTTTGGCATAATTGCTCCTGTCTTTTTTGTTTTGTTAATTTAGAGGCGCGCGTCCCGGAGGAGTCTGTTTTCCCCGCACGACGCTTTTCATTTCTTGGCCTTCACAGGCCCAAAAACGATAGTGTAATTCGCGCCCATTTTCTTGACGGGTATCTCTACCGCGCCAAAATCCTTCAGTTCTTCCGTCAGACGGACCAGCAGCTCCTGGCCCATTTCCTGGTGGGCCGCCTCGCGGCCCTTGTGGAAGCAGACCACTCTAACGTGGAAGCCGTCCTCGAGAAATTCAATTATGTGTTTCTTCTTCGTTTCCAAGTCACCGCTGTCGATGCCGGGTCTGAACTTGATCTCTTTGGTCCGGGTCTTCTGGCTCTGCTTGCGCGAGTCCTTTTCCCTTCTGGTCTGCTCATAGCGATACTTGCTGTAATCGATGATGCGGCAGACCGGGGGCTGGGCGCCGGACGCGACTTCTACCAGATCAAGATTCCTTTTTTCGGCCTCTTCGAGCGCGCGCTGACGAGTGACGATGCCTAGCTGCTTGCCGTCGTCGGCTATCAGGCGCACTTCCGGGGCTTTGATATCCTCGTTGACCCTGGTCGTGTCGGTTTGGTTGTACTTACGAATAGTTTTGTCCTCTTTTTAGTTATTCGGTTTTATCCCACTCGCCGCTGGGAGCGTGCGTATCGCGCTCTTTGCAGAGAGAATTGATAAGCGTTTCAAGCGGCAGAGCGTTGGCCTGGTTGCCCTGGCGCGTTCTGACGGATACGGTCTTTTCGTTCGCTTCCTTGTCGCCCAGAACGAGCGTATAGGGAACCTTGTCCATTTTGCCCTGACGGACCTTGGCGCCCATCGGGCGGTGCGTTTCATCCACGGTCGCTCTAAGTCCCCTTTCCTGCAAGGCAGCCAAGACTTCCTTGGCGTAGTCGAGATGCGCGTCCTTTATGGGCACGATCCTCACCTGCTCGGGAGCGAGCCACAGCGGGAAGTTGCCGCCGCAGTTCTCAAGGTAGACCGCGAAGAAACGCTCTATGGCGCCCAAGAGAGCCCTGTGGATCATGTAAGGCACATGTTCCTGCCCGTCTTCGCCGACATACGTCATATTGAAGCGCTCAGGCAGATTGAAGTCGAACTGGATGGTCGAGCACTGCCATTCGCGGTGCAGCATGTCTTTGATCTTGATGTCGATCTTGGGGCCGTAGAAAGCGCCGCCGCCTTTGTCGATGTCATATTTCAATCCGAGCTTGGCGACGATCTTTTCCAGGGCCGTCTGCGCGGCGTTCCAGCGGCTCTCCTCACCCACGCACTTGCCTTCCGGTCTGGTGGAGATATAGACGTGGTATTCGGTGAAGCCGAAGTTGTGCAGCATCTGCAGACAGAACTTCAAAGTCCTTTCGAGTTCCTCTTCCATCTGGTCTTCGCGGCAGAAGATGTGCGCGTCGTCCTGCGTGAAGCCTCTGACTCTCAGAAGACCGTGCAAGACGCCGCTCCTCTCGAAACGATAGACCGTGCCGAGTTCCGCCATGCGCATGGGCAGGTTGCGGTAAGATCTGGTCTTGTTTTTGTAGATCAGAATGTGGAAGGGGCAGTTCATCGGCTTCACGAAATATTCCTGAGTCTGGTCGTTGTCCAGAGGAACATCCATGGAGGGGAACATATTCTCGCGATAGAAGGAAAGGTGTCCGCTGGTCTCCCACAGAGTCGATTTGCCGACGTGCGGGGAATAGACCAGGTCATAACCGTTCTTCAAATGCTCGTTGCGCCAGAAGTTTTCGATCTCGTTTCTGATGCAGGCGCCGCGGGGGTGCCAGACCATAAGGCCCGGGCCCAGCTCTTCGTGGAAGCTGCCGAGATCCATGTCCTTCAGAAGGACGCGGTGGTCTCTTCTCTTGGCTTCCTCAAGGTAATTCAGATATTCGTCGAGCTGTTCCTGAGTCGGGAAAGCCACGCCGTAGATCCTTTGCAGCATCGGACGATGCTCGTCGCCGCGCCAGTATGCGCCAGCCACGCTAAGAAGCTTCACGGCCTTGACGGGTCCGGTGGAAGGAAGGTGCGGGCCGCGGCAGAGGTCTAAGAATTCGCCCTGCTTGTAAACGGAGACTTCCTTGGCGTCGAGATCCTCGATGATCTCGACCTTGTAAGTCTGGTCCTTTTCCTTGAAGTACTCCAGGGCTTTCTCCCTGGACCATTCTTCGCGCTCCAACTTATAGTCGGCGGCGGCGATCTTCTTTATTTCCTCTTCGATCTTGACAAGGTCTTCCGGGGAGAAAGGCGTCAGCGTGTCGAAATCATAGTAAAAACCTTCTTCAATAGCCGGGCCGATGGCCAGCTTAACATCAGGGTAAAGGCGCAGGACCGCCTGAGCCAGGCAGTGGCTCGCGGTGTGCCAGAAAGTTTCACGATATTTCGGATCTTCGAAGTTCATGTGACGACCTTTTTATAGTTGCTCAAAAGAGAGTTATATATTTTTATTAGGAATTGATATTTTACGATAAGAGGCTCTTAAAGTCAATAAGCCAAAGGCGTAAGGACAAGCCGGCGTATAACAAGAAAGGCGCGCCGGCTGGCGCGCCTTTCTTTCATCGGTTTCCAAGCGAGGCTTTATTTCCTGCGAAGGAAGCCTAAGCCGAGGAGCGCCAGCAGGAGCAGCGCCGTAGTCGGTTCGGGAACAACGGGAATCAGCTGGACCATGATCGCCTTGACCACGGCTGTGTCGCCGGTGTTGGAGAGATCTATCCTGACCTTGTCTATGGCTTCCGTATCCTTGACATCGGACCCGGTTATGGCCTCTTCCATAGAAGCGACCTGCATGCCCCACAGGACGGTCTTGAGCTCCTTGCTGCCGGTCTTGGTGTTGAACTTGAGAGCCACGGGGTTGATCTTGCCTACGGGCGCTTCTTCGCTGACAAGGGCGTCGGCGGCCGGGCAGTCCGGGAAGGTCAGCTTAAGCTTGTCTTCGCCGTCCGGGGAGATCCTGGCTTCCAGCTGACGGTGTTCCTCGTCCTGGCTAAGGATAACGTCGCCGGTGAGGAAGCCGTTGGGGACGCCCAGAGCGTAGTAGACGATCATGTCGTAGGCGTCGGCCATTCCTTCGGGGAGGCCGATCTCGCAGAAGAGGCCGCCGGAGGCCTGCTCGACCTTGTTTATCGTCGCGGTGAGATCTTCCGAGAAGGTCTCGCTTCCGTCCTTGTCCTCGGCGGCAACGGTCTCAACACAAATGTCGTCGATATCCAGATACCCTTCGCCCCACTGGAAGAAGCGCAGGTTGTTGAAGATCGTCGTTGCGTTGGCCTGGTCGCAGAGGTACTGGCCGTATTCGTGGCCGCCGTCTATAGTGACGCTGCGCAGAATGTGCCTGGGCTCTCCACCGTCGTCGTTGACGGATTCGGCGCTGAAGACGGCGCTGAAGCTCACCCATTTTTCCGGCTCCATGGCGCTCAGGGAGACAAATTCCTCATGGGTGCTGTCGGACTTGTTGCTGGCGAATCTGTAGATGCCGTTGTCATAGCGGAACTGCGTCTCCACGCACTGCGGCGTCCAGAGGCCGAGGTTCTTGGCGGATGTTCCGCCAAGCCTCACCTTGAAGCTCACGCGGAAGAAGCCCTTCTTGCCGTCCAAATTCGCGGTCCAATCGTCGGAGGGAACTTTGGTAAGTTTCTTGTGGACGCCGAAGAGACTGTTGATATCTTTTATCTTCAGATATTTGTTGCCGTCCTCTTCTTTCACTATCGCCGTGCCGTTGACGTCGACGGCGCCGTAGGCCACGCTCCAGCCGTCCTCGCCGCAGAGGTCGGTGTTGGCCGCGTATCCTTCAAAGTTCTCGCTTAGGAGCGTGTCGACGATCGTCCAATCGGAAATGTTCTCGACCTCAACAGCGACGTCGGATCCGCCCGTGACGGCGAAGTCGTACTCCCTGGGATCGCCCTGGGGGAATTTGGAGAATGCCGCCATGTAGAGAGTGTAGCCCGCTTCGGCGCTGCCCGCCGGGCTGCCCACGCGGATGGTCTTTGTGAAATCTCCGCAGCTCACGGTCATCTCGTCGGCGACGTAGGCGGCTTTGGTCGGAAGATCCTTGGCCGTGACATTGATCTCCTGGTACCTTCCAAGGGTGCCGGCAGCGGGCTCGGCCTTGAAATGCGAGCCGTCTTTGAAGGAGACCGTAAACTCGCCCGTAGCGCCGGGAAGCTCGTTGGTGAGGCAGATGACGCCCGTCGGCTCAGCCAAGGTTATCGGATAATAGTTGAAAGCCACGATCGGCTGGGAAGAGGTGCGCGGGATAAGCTTGGCGTCCACCGCTCCGACGCGGGCCTGGCCGGAACTGACGGAGAACTTTATCTTGTCGATGGCCGTGGTGGCGTCCGCGCCGGTAATGGGCAGATTCTCCTTGTGGAACGAGCCGTCCCACAAGAGCTGCCTAAGGTTCTTCTCTGTGGTGGAGATGTTGTAGCCGTAAACGAACCATTCGCCGGCGTCGGCCGTGAAGGTGTCTTTCACGCCTTTGACGTTGGGATAAGCAACGCTGACCTGACCGGATTTGAGCTTGAATTCCGTGGCGAACTGCTTGTGAAAGTCGTCCTGGCCGAAGGTCAGCGTTCCGCCGAAATCATCGGGAAGCAGCATCTTGGCGGCGATGATGATGTCGTACTTTCTGGCCATCTCTTCCGTGAAGCCAAGGTTAACTTCGACGTCCTGCCTGCTGTTGAAATAGAGATCCATGGGATCCTCGTCGGCGAAATCCAGGACATCGTAATCCGTTTCAGAGATCAGCGTCTCGACCTTCAGATTGTCCAGGCAGAAGGTGCCGCTGCCCCAGAGGAAGAAGCGCAGGGTGTTGAAAGCGTCGTTGTTGCTGTCCTGATCGCAGAAGGCCTTGCAGTTTTCGGTCTTGCCGTCAACCTTGTACTGGCGCAGAATGTGGCGGTAGCGGTCGGAAGAGTCCAAAACAGGCACCGCTTCTATGATCATGCTGACTCTCGTCCAGGTGGCCTGGGAGATGTAGTTTTGGGAAACGAACTCAGTGTGGTTGGCGTCGCTGGCGTTGCTGCGGAAGCGATAGCCGCTGCCGTTCACGTACTCGAAGTTGCCTTCCACCATCTGGGGATCCCAGAGACCGAAGAATTTGCTGGAGGTGCCGGTCAGCATAGCGTCGAAGCTGATGCGGAAATAGCCCTTGGTGTGGCCTTCCCACCAGTGGGGCTTCATCTGCTTGTCCAGTTTCTTGTGGGCGCCGAAGAGGTTGTTGACGTAAGCAACTTCACAGTACTTGTTGCCGAATCTTTCCCTCACGTAGATGGAGCCGTCGCGGTCGATGGTGCCGTATCCGCTTGACCAGCCGCCGATGCCGCCCATGTTGGTGTTGCCGGGATAGCTTTCGAAATCTTCGTCCAGGAGAACTTCCGTCACATAATGGTCGAAAGCGTAATCAAGCACGCCGCTGTTTCCCCAGCGGGAATCGTAATCGCCGGGGCTGCCTTTCGGGAAAGACGCGAGATCGGCGGAGTAGAAGCCGTAGCCGTCAGTTTCGTTGCCGCAGGGCGCGCCTAGGCGGATCCTCTTTTTTCCGGCGTTGCCGGCGTCGACTTCCACCACGCATTCCAGGAACTGGGGAGCGGTGGGAAGGTCATGAGCCTCGACCCTGATCTCGGCTTCGTCCTTGAAGAGTCCCTCGACGGGAGAGATGGTGAAGTTATCCTCGCCCTTCACCACTTTCGCTTTGTATTTTATGGTGGTGTTTTCATTGAGGTTCGACAGTTTGACGGTGGTCATATTGGAGCCGATAGCCATCGGTTCGGCGTTGAGCGAGAGATCGCCGATGCCGCTGTCAACGTGGACGTCGTCGAAGTCGGCGCCGCCCGAACTGACGTCCTTCAGCCAGACGGAGCTGACGTAAACGTCGTCCTCGCCGGCGACGTAGCAGTCGGTGGCGGCATGGTATTCGCCGTTAACGGCCCAGCCCATGAACTGCTTGGTGCTCTCTTCGATGAAGAAGGTCCATTCCTGCCAGCCGGTAGAGATCTGCTGCAGGGCCGTGGCCTTGCTGACGGTGCCGCCCGGCGTGGAAGAGCAGGCAAGATTCAAAGAACCGGAGCTCGTCACGTAGACGTAGCAGAGGCTGTCCTTCGCGCCCCTGATGTCAAAATAGGTGCCGCCGAAGGTCGGGTTCACGCGCACGCTGACTTTGTAGGTGCCGAATCCGTTGTCAGACTTTACATTGACAGGCTGCTGGAAGCCGTTGCCGCCCTGGCTGTGGAGATAATAGTTGCCGCTGCTGTCCTTGATCTGGCCGACGGCGCCCAACGATATCAATCCCTGCTGCCAGGTGGCGTCGCCGAGGCGATAATCCTCGTCAGCTTCGAAGCCGGTGTTGAATTCGGAGAGCACGGGCGGCGTACGGTAAAGGGAAGCGTATTTTCTGATCTTCTGCCAGGTGGTGGCGTTCCTTGTCTTGCTGTTGTAGTAGACCGCGGAACCGCCGTAGTTGAGGAACTGTTCTGAGAAATAAGGCACCCTGTATCCCCAGTACTGGCCGTCCCAGCTGCCCTGGTAGGTCATGATCGAGCAGCATCTCTGGGTAAGGTTCGTGGCGTAGAAGTAGCAGCCCAAACTGTGTCCGAAGAGGCCGCCGTCCTCGGGGCCGGAGCTGCCGGATTGTTCGTGCGAGTGGTTGCAGCCCATGTTATGGCCCCACTCGTGTATCCAGGAATAGCTGGTCCCGCCTATGTAGCTGAGCAGAACCACATGGTAAGCCGATCCTTCAGAGCCTGTCGGGCTGCCGTGAACATAGCCAAGGCCGGCCCAGCCAGGAGTCATATACTTGGGGCAATAGCACATGAAATCGGCGCCCAGCTTGTTTCTCAAGGCCGGAACAAACTCGAAGCCATCGATGCCGGATGAGAAACGGCTGAGGTCGAGGCTGGAGTCTTTCGTTTCCTCATAATCAGAGAGGTAAGTGCCCACGCAGGTAAGCTTGGCATGGATTTGACTATTTTGCATAGCCTGGTTGCCATAGGCCATGCCGGATGCCACCTTGGCATTGGCGGCCTCAAGGCTGCCAGCCTCTTCAACCGCCAGCGGGGAGAAAACAACCGCTATCGTGAGTTCGACCTCTTCGTCGTCGTCCCAGTTGGCGGCCCAGGCGGCCTGCTCCGGGGTCAGGTCCATGACGCGGGCTCCCATAAGGGAGTTCTCTTCCCAGACAGGCACCTCTTCAGGGCAGGTCAGCTCGGCGCAGCGCTCGCTGAAAGAGCATTCCTTGACCGAATAGACGCCCTGGCTCTTGGTGCCGTTGATCTCATAGAGAACGTCGGCCTTGAGATCTTCCACGACGCCGTAAAGGACGTTCGGACCGGCCGCGATGCGCCACTGCCCGGCAAAATCATCGAGATTGCCAGCCCGGCACACGATGCCGTTCACGTCTTTGACAGCGTAAGTGACGCTGCCATTAAGTTCGCCCTGGGGCGTCAAAAACGTTACCGTGTCGCCGATCTTTAGGGAAGCAAGCGAATACATGGCGTTCTCGACTTTCGGTTCCGGCGCGCCAGGGTAAATTGAGCAAAGCTTGGAAGCCTGAGCGTCGTTGGGGTCAAGGGTAAGACAGAAGTCCGCGGCGAAAGATGTCGCGGTCAAAACGGCCGCGCAAAGGGCGGCGGCTAAGGCGTGGGATTTTAACATAAGAAACTCCGTGATTTTTTTATTTGTTTCCATTTTACCAAAAAATGGGGGGCGTTTGTTCCCGGCGCGGCCTCCGCTTGTCTTGTTTATGTTCCTTCTTTGTGGTAAAATTACTATTACGCTTCAATAATATAATGCCAATTTCCAACTTAGCAAAGGAGCAATATATGAACAAAAGAACCTATTTCGTCCTGATGGCGGCCCTGGCCTCCGTTTCGCTTATGGCTGACGTTTTGATAAGCGAATTCACCTACGACGCCAAGAAGCCCTTCAAGAGCGACGACTGGGTCGAGATCTGCAACTACGGCGGCGCCTCCGTCGACATCTCCGGCTGGAAGCTGGGCGATGACAAATACGACGAGGGCGGCAATCTTTTCACCGTTCCGGACGGCACCACGTTAGCCCCCGGCGAATGCGTGGTCCTTTATTCCGACGCGGCCTTCACAAGCATCTATCCCACCGTTGACAATATCTTAGGCCCCACCGGCATAGGTTTCAGCAAGAGCGACGACGCCGTCGTCCTTATGGACAAGACCGGCAAAGTTCAGCACAAGATTGAATACTCCACCATTTCTGACGGCGGCGAATGGCCGGACGGCTCCGCCTACTCCAACGTTCTGGTTTTCCCCTTCGCCGACTACAACAACTCCTGGCAGACCTGGAACGTCAGCTCCTCCGAAGGCGGCTCTCCTGGCGTGAAAAACCCTGAGACCTGCGGTCTTTACGCCTCAAAGCACAGCCGCAACCCCAATGCCCCGACTTCCGTCACCGCCCCGGAGATCCATATCTGGGCCTACGACGCAAGCAGAGCTGACAAGCAAGTGAAGAGCGCCAAGATCTACTACAACACCAAAGAAAGCGGTTCGTACACTCCCGTTGACATGACTCTTGCGGAAGGCAACGAATGGGTCTGCACCCTGCCTGTCTTCCCTGACGGCACGACCGTCTTCTACTACGCCGTGGTAGAAGACCACGACGGCAACACCTTAAGGAAATACTGGAACGGCTACAGAGCCCCCTACATGTACATCGTCACCGACGATCCGGTCTATTCCGGCGTCGTCATCAACGAGATCATGTACCAGTGCCTTGACACCGCCTACACCAACTCCAAGGGCAACTGCAAGAATTACGAGTACGTTGAGCTCTTCAACCGCACCGAGGAAGAAATTGACGTCAGCTACTGGCGCTTCGAGACTGAAGACGACAAATACCGCCTCCCCGGGGACACCGTCCTGGGCGCCGGGGAGTTTTTGCTCATCACCGACCGCAAAGAAGCCGTCGAGACCGTTTACTCCCTGCCGCAGGGCGCTGTGATCTATGAGTTCGACTTCGGCCTCTCCAACGACAGCGACACCATCTACCTCCAGAACGCCAACGGCCAGGAAGTCGATTCCGTCACCTACAAATCCACTTCTCCCTGGCCCACCGGCTGCGCCGGGCGCGGCCCCTCGCTGGAGCTGAGCGATCCCACCGCCGACAATTCCAAGCCCGAAGCCTGGGCCTCCTCGGTCGCGATCTACGGCACGCCCTGCGATACCAACAGCGTGCCGGAACCGGCTTTCTGCCTTTTAGCCCTTGCCGCCTTAGCCGCGGCCTGCCGCAGAAGGTAGTTTGAGAGTCATAAAGTGTGGCTTTGGCTTAGATATTTCCTTATAATCGCCCTTTCCGGCGTCGTTCTGTATTTCGTTTTGCAGACTGACGTCGCCGCTTTGAAGTGTCCCTTTGAGCTCGAAGCTTCCGAGCAGTGGACCATCCAGCAGGAAAGGCCCGGCGATTTCATAGCCAAGCACCTGAAAGGCCGCATGCAGGCCTTGGCCGGCGTCACCACCTTCCGTTTTGAGCGCTACGACGTGGTCAACACGGAATTGGCGCCCGGCATAAGGGAAGGCTCGCTCGTCAAGGCCGGCGACCACGTCCTGACCTTCCGCTCCCTCTACGACGAGTCCCAGAAAAAAATGCTCCAGGCCAAGGTCGAAATGTACCAGGCCACGCTTGACAATCTCTTGTCCGGCGAACTGCAGAGCCGCGTCACGGAGGGCGAAAGGCTGGTCACGCTGGCCTACACGAATTACTACAGCTACCTGCCATTGGTGGAACGCCGCCGGGAGCTTTTCAACACCGGCTACATCTCCAACGACGAGGTTCAGCAGCTTGAGGAGGAGCTGAACAGCCGCTTCGCCGAGATCGCCGTGGCGGAAGCCGATCTGAACGCCAGAAAAATGGCCTGCTCATCCAACGTCATCAATACGGCCAGGGCCGAGCTCAAAGTCGCTCAGAAAGAGCTTGAGATGGTCAACGACCGCCTGGCGGCCAGGACGATAACAACTCCAGTTTCCGGCCGCGTAACGCAAGTCTCCCTTGACCCGGAGATCAAGACCATCCTGCGCGTCGTGAACGAAGATCCCATTTACGCCAGAGTCGTGGCTCCGCTTACTTTCTCCAACGAGATCCAGCCCGGTCTGGAAGCGGTCCTCACTTTCCACAACGAGGATCTGACCGTTACCGGCAGAGTGGAATCCGTTTCCATCGTCCCTGTCCCTTTGATGGGCCTTTCCGTCGTGCACGCCCTCATTCCCATCAGGGACGTCCCCTTCTCCGCCATCTCATCCATGACCGGCGAAGCTTCCATCCCTTCCATCAAGATCGATCCTTTCCACTCCTCGCTTGCGGCTCTCCGCGCTCTCTACGAGAAATTTAGCAACTCCCTTAGCAAGGAGTAAGAAATGGCGAATTTCCACGGCCGCTACGAGCTGAAATATTTTCTCCCCTTCGATCTTATCGACAAGGCCATAGCTTTCGCCTCGCCCTACGTCCAGCCCGACCAGCACGCCAAGCCGAACGGTTTGGGCGTTCCCGGCTACACCATCCGCTCCGTCTATTTCGACGACGACAATCTGACGCTTTACAAGGAAAAACTCATAGGCCTTAAGGACAGGAGAAAATTCCGCGTCAGGGGATACGCCAACGTCACTCCCGAAAACAGCGTTTTCCTCGAAATAAAATACCGCTCCCGCCAGCAGGTCGGAAAAGACCGCGCGCCCATGAAGCTAAGCGACCTTCAAAAGATCATGGACCGCGAAAAGACGCTTGACGAGATCGAATTCCCCACCGATTATCTCAGAGCCAACGCCCACCGCTTCCTGCATAATTGTTTCGTCAAGGGCTACCGCCCAATGACCACGGTAATCTACGACCGCAACCCCTTCATCGGGAAAGACGACGGCGAAGTAAGGTTCACCATAGACACCAATCTGAGGGCCGTTGACCACTCTTATTCCTACGAGCTTTTCGAGCCCTACGAGGAAGAACAGATAGCTCTTCCCGGAGCGATCCTTGAACTTAAATTCGACCGCCTCATGCCGGAATGGATGCGGCGCTTTCTGACCAAATTCGAGCTCACCCAAACTTCCATATCCAAATACGCGCACTGCATAGAAAAGGTCGTGCTGCGCGAGGAGGAAAGTTGATTTATGAACCAGACTGCCGAATATGAAATGATGCAGTGGACCTTGAATGCCCTGGCGCCGACCACCTGGATAGACGTGGTCAACAATTTCGCCGTCAGCGCGCTCTTCGCCCTGCTTCTAGTTCTCCTCTACCGCTTCTGCCGCGGCGTCCACGGCAACAAGACCTTCATGCAGACGCTTGTCATGATGGAGATCATCATAACGCTTGTGATGATGGTGATATTGAACGTCAGGGGCTCTTCCGCCGTAGCCGTGGCCTTCGGATTGATGGGCGCCATGTCTGTCGTCCGCTTCCGCACCATCATAAAGGACAACCGCGACACCGCCTTCGTCTTCATGGCCGTGGCCTTGGGCATGGCCGCCGGCACCGGCCAGCACAGGATAGGCGCAATCGGATTCGTCATCATCTGGCTCTCCTTCGTCTTCACGGAATACACTCCCTGGAGCCTCCGCCACAGGGAAATAATCGCGAAGATCATCTTCAGCACCGAGAATCCCGAGAGCAAGCTTGACAGCGGCGCCGAGATCGCCGGCCGCATGAAGCAGCTGGGCACTTCCATAAAGATGCTGCACTCCCGCACCATAAAATCCGGCACAGCCATCGAGGCCACCTACTCTTTCCGCCTCAGGTTCAGAGTGACTGAAGAATACGCCACCGCCCAGCTGATGGGTCTGCAGTGCGTAGAGTCCGTCAGTCTCTTCTCACCCTCCGAAGTTGAGGAGCCGTAATGAATCCTTACCGCAAAGCCGCGGACGCGTTGGCGATCGTCGTCCTTCTCTGGGCCATCGCCATGCTAATAGCTTTCGCACCCCGATTCGCCAATTTCACCTCCATCCATGAGGAAGCCGTGGCGGCTTTCCAGAACGCCCCTACCGTGACGAATGAACTGAAAGCCAAAGTCATCGGCCTCTGGAACGCCGAGGCCGCCTCGAACGGCCTTCTCGTCATCAGCTGGAGCGGCTTCGCCGCCGCCGAGCTCATCCAGGTCGTCTTAGCTTTCATAGCGCGCCAAAAGGAAAAGCAAAATGCCTGATCGCGAACCGAGCGCATACGAAGAAATACTGGCCGCCTGCCCCGTCGGCTCCAAGAAATTTTGGAACACGATCCCCGACAACTACCAGAGCATGGTTTTAAGCTCCCTCAAAGCCCGTATAGCGGGCTGCAACCTGGGAGCCATAGTGGAAGGCTGGTCATTGGAAAAGATGGAGAATTACGCCAAGGAGATCGGCGTCCCCTACCCTATGACGAACTACTGGCCCTCCTCGCCGGACCCTGAGGAGCCGCGCTACATCCTGGGCAGAAACCGCCAGTACACCGCTTCCGAGATGAAGTATTCGCCGGTGGACGACGACACCACCTACACCATATTAGGCCTCATCATCGCCGAGGAAGCCAAGAATTTCCCCTTCACGCTTCAGGACGTGGCCGACGCCTGGCTGAAATATCTTCCCATGGCCTGCACCGCCGAGAAAGTGACCTTGGACAACCTCAAGGCCGGCATAGCGCCTGAAAAAGCCGCGGAAAAGGACAATCCCTACGACGAATGGATCGGCGCGGACATCCGCTGCGACGGCTTCGCCTACATGGCCCCCGGGAATCCGAGACTGGCCGCCAAATTAGCCTACACCGACGCCTACATCAGCCACCGCAAAAACGGCATCTATGGGGAAATGTATTTCGCCGCCGTCATCTCCGCCGCCTTCGCCCTTAAGGATCCCAAAGCCGCCCTGGAAGCGGGGCTACTTGAGATCCCGGAAAAATGTGATCTTTCGGAAGCCGTAAGATGGGCGCTTTCCCTTTACGGCAAAGTGAAAGATTACAAAGAGGCCGCGAAACTCGTAGATGAGCGCTTCCCGGATATGTCCCCGGTGCATACCGTCAACAACGCCTGCCTGACCATATTCGCCCTGGGCCTCGGACACGAGACGAGATCCATCGACACCGTAATCTCGCAGTGCGTCGCGATGGCCCACGACTGCGACTGCACCGCCGCCACCGCCGGCTCTATCGCCGGCGCGGCCTGGGGAAACTCAACGCTCTCCCCGCATTGGTACGAACCTTTCCACGACATCCAGGAAAGTTATCTCATCGGCCGCCGAGTCTTCGGCATCGAAGACCTCTCCTTCCGCTTCGCAAATCAAGCGCGCCGCCATCTAGCTCTTCAATAAGTCACGCCAAACAAAAAAGGACATATCCCCCGTTCACGGACTACGCGTGTAGTGCGAGTAGGCACATATCCCTCGCTCACGGACTACGCTTGCATGGCCTTGATTTGCGTCCTCCGTGAGTTCGCTTAGGGATATGTGCCTAGCTCGCACTGCGGCTTTCTAGCGTCCTCCGTGAGTTCACTTGGGGATATGTCCTTTTTTTGTTTGGCTAGCTAGTGAACTCCTTGTGCACCCGCTTGAGTTCTTCGGGGATGTTGATCTTCTGCGGGCATTTCTTCAGGCAGGCCCCGCATTCCACGCAGGCGTCGGCCCTCGATTCTTTGGCAAGCTGGAAGTATTCCCTCTGCGACATCCACTTCACGAGCGATGAGCGGTAGTTGTTGTACATCTTGAAGATGTCGGGAATGGCCACTCCCACCGGGCAGGGCGTGCAGTAGCGGCAGGTCGTGCAGGGGATCTTCCCCTCTTCCTTCATGAATTCCTTGACCTTCACGAGAAGCTCTTTGCCTTCATCACTCAAAGGTTCGATGGGAGAGAAAGTCTTCAAGTTCTCTTCCACGTGCTCCATGTAGGTCATACCGGAAAGAATGGTGAGGACGTTGGGAAGCGAGGCGATGAATTCAAAAGCCCACTGCGCGGCCGTCGTATTGGGCCTTGCATTTGTCAGCATCTCCAGCGTCTTGGGCTGAAGGTTGGCTAGTTCGCCGCCCTTAAGGGGCTCCATGACGACGACGGGAATGCCGTGGCTGGTCAGGATCTCATACTGCTCCCTGGAGTAGTCGTCCCAGTCGAAATAGTTCAATTGTATCTGGGCGAAGTCCCAGCCGCCAAAGTCGGCTATGACGGCCAGATCCTTGTTGTCGCCGTGAAAGGAGAAGCCGAGGTTTTTCACCTTGCCTTCCTTCTTCATCTGGCGGGCGTATTCCAAGGCGCCGTTGTCCCTCACGTTCGGCCAGGCGCCGCCGTTCAGAGAGTGCATGAGATAAAAATCGAAGTACTCGGCCTGGCAGCGGTCGAGTTGTTCCTGGAAGATCCTCTTCGCGTCGTCTATGCTTTTGACTTCCCAGACCGGCATCTTGTCGGCCAGGTTGTAGGATTCCCTCGGGTACTTTTTCAAAGCCTCGCCCGCGAATCTCTCAGACATGCCCTGGTGATAGACCCAGGCGGTGTCGTAGTAGTTGACGCCGCCCGCCATGGCCCTGTCGATGAGTTCCTGGGCTTTTTCCTTGTCTATCTCAGCTTGATTTTTGCGGTCCTTCAGGGGAAGCCTCATAAGGCCGTAGCCCAGAAGGGAAACTTCGCCCGCGATACTGCCGAGCTTGCGTTTCGTCATTTCACCTTTCTTTTTCCCGTTACTGCCTTCTTTCACGTCCGTGGTTTCCTTTCCTTGCTTGCAGCCGCCCAGCGCCGCCAGCGCGGCGACGGCCAGGGAGCCTTTGATGAAATCTCTTCTGTTCATTTTTATCCTTCGATCTCTTTGTGAATGCGTTTGAGTTCCTTTGGAATTTCTATGCCCTGCGGGCACTTCTTCAGGCAGGCGCCGCACTCCACGCAGGAAGTGGCCATCGCGTCACTGCCAAGCGCTTCGTAAGCTTTCTTCGTTTGGGAGAGCCTGACCGTGCGCCTGTAGTCGTTGTAGATCTTGAAGATGTCCGGGATGGCGACGCCAGCCGGGCAGGGCGTGCAGTAGCGGCAGCCCGTGCATGGCACGATGCCGGCTTCCTTGTAGGTCTTGAGAGCAACCGCCAAAGTCTTCTCCTCGTCATCGGAAAGAGGTTCGAGCGGCGAGAAGGTGTCTATGTTTTCTTTGAGGTGCTCCATCTGCGTCATGCCGGAGAGGACCGTAAGGACGTTCTCCTTTTCCGCGATGTAGCGGAAAGCCCACTTGGCGGGCGTGGAGCCGGGCTCAGCCTTTTCGAGGACTTCCCTGGCGTCGGGCCTGAGCTTGGCCAGTTCCCCTCCTCTCAGAGGCTCCATAACGACGACCGGTATGCCTCTCTTCGCCGCTTCCTCATACTGCTCTTTGGAGAAGGTGTCCCAGTCGTAGTAGTTGGCCTGGATCTGGACGAAGTCCCACTTGGTGTAGTCGAGGATGGCGGGAAGGTCCTTGTTGTCGCCGTGGAAAGAGAAGCCGAGGCGTTTGATCTTGCCTTTGCCTTTCAAAGTCATGGCGAAATCGACCGCGCCGTTTTTCAAGGTCTTTTCCCAAAGCGGTCCGTTCAGGTTGTGCAGGAGATAGAAGTCGAAGTAATCGACCTTGCATTTCTCTAGCTGCTTGTTGAAGACCTCCTCGGCCTGCTCGCCGCTCTCCAATATGCGCATCGGCAGTTTGCTGGCCAGATTATAGCTTTCCCTGGGATGTCGCGAGAGCGCTTCGCCGGCGAAAGTTTCGGAGAGCCCGTCGTGGTAGAACCAGGCGGTGTCGAAATAGTTGATGCCGCCTTTTAAGGCTTCGTCAATAAGGGCGAAGCCTTTCTCTTTGTCGATCTCGGGGCCGTTGCCGGTTTTAGGCATGCGCATAAGGCCGTAGCCGAGGAGCGAGATCTTCGCGCCGATGCCGGGGAATTCGCGGTAGGTCATAGTCCCCTTCTTCACGGCTTTGGCAAGCTCTTCTTTTTTGCAGCCGCCCAGGGCTAGAAGCGCAACGATGGCGGCGGAAGATTTTAGGAATTCTCGTCTGTTCATAATGAAGCTCCTTGGTTTGTGTCATCAAGGTAATGTTGTATGGTTGCGCCGGCGATCTGCATGGCGCCGGCGGGACAGACATGGCTGCAGGCTCCGCAGCCGAGGCACGCTTCGGCTTCCAGTTTCGGCGTGCCGTTGGCTCTTAAAGTTATGGCTCCGGTCGGGCAGGGCGCAGCGCATTTGCCGCAGGATCCGCCCTGGAAAGCAATGCATTGCTTCGCCGTGAAGACCGCCTTTCCTATTACGAAAGTTTTCTTCCTTGCGAGCTCGATCTTTCTGAGAGCTCCGGTCGGGCAGACCAAGGAGCATTTCACGCAGTCAAGAGAGCAAGCGCCGCGCTTGAAATCAAGGCGCGGAGCGCCGAAGCCGCCCGGGCCCAAAGTCAGAACTTTTTGCGGGCATTTCGAGACGCACAGGCCGCAGGCGGTGCATTTGGCTAGGAAAGAGCCTTCCGTAATGGCGCCGGGAGGCCTGACCAAAAGCTTCTTTTCGGTTCCTTCGGAAAGGCGCTTCTTAAAGATCGCCTTGAAAAGTCCGCCGCCGGCCAATCCTATGGCCGCGCCGACGGAAAGAGAAATAAGAAATTTCCGGCGCTCCAGGTCGGGCGCCTTTTCTTTTTCAGAGCTCTTCCAGAGGAAAGAAAAAGTCGGGCCTGTCTTCGGGCAGACCGTCAGGCAGTCCAGACACATGACACAGTATTCCCTCTTCACTTCATTCTTCCTTTGGTCGATGCAGCCCGTGGGACAGACGTTCTCGCACTTGCCGCAATGCACGCATGCATCAGGGATCGTGATCCCGAAAGCCGATCTTTTGGCGAGCAGACTAAGCAGCAGCCCGACAGGACAGAAGCTGGTGCAAAAGATACGGCCGAAAAGAAGCGTGACAATAAGGATAACAACAAAGAAAACGATGCCGAACCAAAGCGGCGCCGTAATGGCGCGGCCGAAGAGCGAATAGGGATCAAGCAGACGGAAAACGAAAGCAAGGGAGAAAACCATCGCGCCGACAAATAGGCCGAGGATAAGTCCGCCCGTGATCGGAAAGATCTTTTTCCTGCCTTTTCTGGAACAGAGCGCGATGAAGCTCAGAGCGGAACCCAGAGGGCACATGAAGGAACAGAAAAGGCGGCCGAAGAGCAGCGTTAAAATTGCCAGCACAAGGACGACGGCAAGAGAGGACAGCCCGAAAGAAAAAAACAAGCGGAGCGCGGAAGGACCGGCCTGGCACAGGGGAAGCTGTTCCAAAAATTCGGCGGAGCATAAAAAGGCAGCCGACCCAAGAGCGACCGTCAGGGCGGAGAGAAGGAGCCTTAACCCCCACACGCATCGGTAAAACACACTTTTCTTCACACTTGTTATTGTAGGAAAAGAGCGGTTATTTAGCAAGGCAATTGTATGAAAATCCGCTCTTTTGGTAGAATAAAAAGTATGAATACCTTGAAATTATATCTGTTTTTGGCCGCTGCTCTTTCCCTAGCCTTTTACGGCTGCCGCAAGAGCTCGGAAGTTATGCTCTCCGCTCCGACTGAACCGCCCGAGCCTATCCTGAAACCCGCCCTGCTGACCGAGACTACCATCAGCCCGGCCGTTGAGAAACCCATAAGCGTTCCCGACGCCCACGAAGGGCCGACCGTCACGGTGAGCAAAGAGGAGAAGAAGGGCCCGGACACCGACCTTCTGGTCCCGGCTTCCGCCGGCTTGAACGTCAGCAAAGGCTCCGCCGTCAATTCCAAGAATTACCTTCACAAATGCATGAACGGCGACACTACGGAAAGCATCGCCAAAGCCTACGGCATCGAAGAGAAACTGCTCTGCAACCTGAACGGCCTAAGGCCGGGCTCCACGCTTTCAGTAGGGAAAGTACTGCTTCTCAGAGCGGACACTTCCGAAATAAGCCAGGCTCCGGACGTCACGACTTACACCGTGGTGCCGGGCGACACCTTCTCGAAGATCGCGAGGACTTTCGGCGTCGCCTCCGCCACTTTGATGAAGATGAACAACACGGAAAAGAGCTCCCTGCAGATAGGCGACGTCCTTTACGTTCCCCAAAAGTAGCAACCAACCACACAATCTAAGGAAATAAATATGTGCCTGAAAACCCCCTTGTATGACGTTCACGTCGCTATGGGCGCCAAAATGGCTCCCTTCGGCGGATGGGACATGCCCATCCAGTACACTTCTATCGTCGAGGAACACACCGCCTGCAGAACGAAAGCCGCTCTTTTTGACATCTGCCACATGGGCGAATTCTTCGTTTACGGCCCCAATGCTCTGAATGATCTCAACAAGCTCTTCACCTGCGAGCTCTCGACATTGGCCATTGGCCGCTGCCGCTACGGCTTCCTTTTGAACGAGCAGGGCGGAACTCAGGACGACCTTATCACCTACCGCCTCAGCGATGAGAAGTTCATGGTGGTGGTGAACGCCGGAACGCGCGAGAACGACGCCAAGTGGATCAGCGCGCACCTTTCCCCGGACACCAAGTTTGACGAAGCCTCCAGCCAGGTCGCGAAACTCGACCTCCAGGGCCCCGCTTCCGCGGAAGCGCTGCAGCCCATCTGCGAATACGACCTCCAGCAGATGAAGTACTACACCTTCGTCGAGACGAAAGTCATGGGCAAAAGAGCAATCGTCAGCCGCACCGG
Source organism: bacterium (assembly GCA_017539325.1). GTDB lineage: Bacteria > Auribacterota > UBA3054 > UBA3054 > UBA3054 > UBA3054. The sequence goes on from JAFYHD010000155.1 coordinate 22,606, forward strand.
CTACACCGGCGAATACGGCTTCGAGATCTACATCGACGTCGAGATGTGCAAGCCTGTTTGGGACGCGCTGCTCGCCACAGGCGTTCCCGTTCCCGCCGGCTTGGGCGCCAGGGACACCCTGCGCCTTGAATGCGGACTGCCGCTCTACGGCCATGAGATGAATGACACCATGTCCCCTGTCGCCAGCGGCCTGACTTTCGCCATCGCCAAAGACAAGGAATTCTACATCGGCAAAGACGTGGTCGAGAAAGAACTGGCGGAAGGCACGCCGAGGAAGCTCGTTGGTCTTCAGCTGACGACCAAGCAGAGCGGCCGCAACGGCCAGAACGTTATGTCCGGCGACAAGATTGTC
>JAFYHD010000156.1 GCA_017539325.1 bacterium
CCACCCAGGACCGCTGGGACAACAACATGCAGCCTCCCACCACCTACAACATCGTGGTGACCAACGCCTATGACAGGGAAGGCATCGGCTTCATCAACCAGACCGCCTGGTACGATGGTCAGACGATCTCCGTGGATTCCAGGGAGAACGAGATCATCCATGTGGGCACCGACATCTACATCCCCATGGAATCCCAAACCACGGAATTCCACTTCAAGTCCAGCTACTGGTCCTTGGCCTGGGATCTCGTCTTCGCCTATGAACCGGGCAGCGGCGTCTTCCATGTGAAATCCCTCAACAACAACGACCTTATCTTCGAGGAATGGGAAGGCTCCATGGACGAATGGATCCGCGTGGAACTCGTGATCGACTATCAGGCTCAGATCGTCAAGAGCGTCACGCTTGGCGACACGGTCTTCGAGGATCTCGGCATCGAGCTCATGAAGGACACCAATGACAAAGAAGTCACCAAACTGGAAGATCTTTCCATCTACGCCACCCCGCAGGAAAACCTCGCTCTTATCGGCCTCGACAATATCATCGCCGAGGAAGTGGAACGCACCGGCGATCCGGAGCTGGTCGCTCCCGCTTTCCAGCAGTTCGGCGCTGAAAGCAAAGGCACTTTCGTTATCCGCAACGCCGGCGCCGGTTCCTTCGATTACACCATAGAGGCCCTTGAAAACGCGGAATGCTTCACCTTTGATCCCGCCAGCGGCACCGTCGAAGGCAAAAAGGAGATCAACGTCACCATCAGCCGCACTGATCTGGCTCCCGGCTTCTACAGATCCCGCGTCGTTTCAAACGGCGGCGAAGCCGGTTCCGTAACCTCCGTCTTCACCTTCGCGAGCGGCGGCGTTTACTACACCTGCGACTTCGAGCAGCCCTGGTTCAAGAACGGCTCCATCAGAGGCCAGGAGACCTGGTCTTATGATCCCGACGTCCTGCCCGAAAACTTCGAGGAAGGCGTTGAAGACGGCGTCCTGAACGTCATGACGGCCCCCGGTTACGTTGGCTTGCGCGCCGATGTGGTCGCTCCCAACGCCGGTACCGTGACCGTCCACACCGCGGTCTTCTGCCCCAGCGAGGGCGTTGACGGCGGCACGCTCTTCTTCAAGCAGAACGACGCCTGGCCGTATGCGGAATTCACCATCACCCGCGACTCTGAAAACGAACAGATGATCCTGAAGAAGAGCGGCGTGGAAGCGGAAGTCTTCTCCATGACGGCTCCTCTGGATGAGTGGGTGCCCTTCTCCTACACCATCTGGTTTGACGATCAGACCATCAGCGAAGTGACCTTCGGTGATCTGACCGTGGAACCCGCCGAGCTCTTCATCACTGAAGAGACGAAGAGCTTCACCCGCTACATTGTCTGCTCCTCCCAGGAAGCCAACTTCCAGATCGACGACGTTATGATCAGCGAATACGGTATTGTGCCGGAACCCGCTATGATTGCGTTGGTCGCGCTGGCGCTGGCGGCTTTCCTTCGCAGAAAGTAATCACTGAGGCTTAGCTTCAAAAAAGAGGCTCGCGGTTTTCCGCGAGCCTTTTTTTCATCACAGAAAGCGGCATGTCCCCCTCGCTCACGGAGAAATTCAAGTGCGAACATAGCATATACCCCTAAGCGAACTCACGGAGGATGCAAATCACGGCAGTGCATGCGTAGTCCGTGAGCGAGGGGTATATGCTATGTTCGCACGGCACGCGTAGTCCGTGAACGGGGGATGTGTTCTTTTTTCGCTTAGCAGGATTGACGAAAAAAACACTATATATTGTATTTGAGTGAGCCTTTTGCTACAATTTGTGCGTATTTGTTTATAAATCTCAAACATAGGAGTTATCATGCGGAAGCTATTCTTCGCTCTGCCTCTTCTAGTGCTTATTTTAGGTTTCACGAAATGCGGGACGGTTCCCCAAAAGGAGGCCGCGCCCAAAGGCCCAAAGGCCGCCTACGGCGTTTTGCAGCGCGTTTGCGGAGAGACCTCGCGTTTTAAGCTTGAGTACGCGCCCAGCGTCGACACGAACAAGTTCGACACTTTCACTTACAGCGCGAAAGACGGCGTGGTGACGGTCAAGGGCGAAACGGACCTGGCGATCTGCCGAGGCATCTATGAGTATTTGAAGAAGTACGTGCATGTCATGCTGACCTGGGCGCAGAGGGAGATCAAGCTGCCGGCTGAATTGCCTTCATGCGATGAGACTGCGGGCGGAACGCCGCATGAATTCAGGCTCTATTACAACATCTGCGCCTTCGGCTACACCACGCCGTATTGGGATTGGAAAAGGTGGGAGCAGGAGATCGACTGGATGGCTTTCCACGGCATCAACATGCCGCTTGCCATGAAGGGCCAGGAAGCGGTCATGCAGAAAGTCTGGCTCAAGCACGGCGTCAGCCAGAAAGGCATCGACGAGATGTTCTGCGGGCCGGCTTACGGACCGTGGCAGTGTATGGGAAATATCAACAATCACAACGGCCCCCAGCCTCAGGAATACATTGCTAAAAACGCGGAACTGCAGAAGCAGTGTTTGAAGAGGATGGAAGAGCTCGGCATGAGCCCGGTGGTGCCGGGCTTCTCAGGGTTCGTGCCCCGCGAATTCGCCGAGAGCCACAAGGATCTCGACATCCACAAAAGCGCCGGCTGGGCGGGCTTCAGGGACGACCAGAAATCCTGGTGGCTGTCTCCGAAATCAGATGAATTCAAAGCCATCGCCATCGACATGGTGAGAGAGTATACGAACTTCTACGGACCGCAGAAATATTTCCTGGTCGACAGCTTCAACGAGCTGGCGGTGCCCATAACAGGGGACAAGAATGAGGACCTCAAAGAATACGGCAGGAAGAGCTATGAGGCGCTGCACGAAGGCTTGGAAGACGCCATCTGGCTCATGCAGGGCTGGCTCTTCAGCTACAGCCGCCACTTCTGGACGCACGAAGCCACGGAAGCGTTCCTTTCGGAAGTTCCCAATGACAAGATGATCATCATCGACCTCGGGACCGAGCGCTACAAAGGCTGGGAAGACCACAAGGCCTTCTACGGCAAGAAGTGGATCCAAAGCTACATCCACAACTTCGGCGGCTACGACGGCATGTTCGGCAACACGCCCCGTCTCATGCGTCTTTCCTTCCAGCCTCTCAAGAGGCCGGGACGCGGATGGCAGGTCGGTTTGGGCTACTCTCCGGAAGGCGTCTGCCAGAACGAGATCGTCTATGAGGAGATGACCGACACCGCTTGGCTGGCGGACGAGATGAAGATAGAAGACTGGCTGAAGGAATACTTGACGGCCCGCTACGGCTCCTGCCCGGACAAGATCTGGGAAGCCTGGCAGATCATCTTCAAGTGCTTCTATTCGGGCGGGGGAGGCGGACATTTCAAGTATCAGGTCATCCCACAGCTCTCCACCGATCCGCATCATCTGAATCCCGACTGGTTCAAGGCGCTGGACATTTTCCTCTCCTGCTCCAATGAATTCGCCAACTGCGGCTGCTACTGGGACGACGCGGTGGAACTCGCCAACCATATCGGAAGCTCCACGGCTGACAACATGATCGCCATGACCATTTTCTCCCATCAGCTGGGAGCCAAGGAAAACGCCAAGAAATTCCTGGGCTGCTTTACGGAAATGCTCACCGACGTGGACAAGCTGAACTCTACGCGCTATCAGTTCATGCTGAACGAGTGGACCGGCGCCGCCGCCAAGTGGAGCGATGATCCGGAACTGCAGAAGTACTACAAAATGGACGCCAGAAGGCTGATCACAGTCTGGGGCGGACACCTCGACGGGTATGTCGCGCACCACTGGAGCGGCCTTATCGGCTGCTATTACCTGCCGCGCTGGCAGCTCTATCTGACGGAGCTTTTGAAAGGCACCGACATGGCGGAGATCCAGAAGAAGGTCAGGGCTTTCGAGCAGGACTGGGTCAGCAACGGCCCCGACGGCGCCACCGAGCCTGACAAGGATCCGGCCAAGTGGACGGCCAGGACCTTGAAGGACGCCACGCAGCTCAAAGAGATCTTCGAAAAACTCAACAAAGAGATGGTGGAAAAAGACAGGGGCGTCTTCCTGGGCACCTGGAACGCCAGCGAGAAGCATGTGCTGACCAACGTGCACTTCCTCGTCTCCAACAACGTGACAGGTCCCGGCAAATACCAGGTTATGGTGAAGGGCGGCGGCTACAAGCGCCCCTGCGCCATCGCCATCGCCATGAACGGCAAACCGGTGGCCAAGGCCAAGGCCCTCCCGATCGACAAGACGAGAAAAGAAGAGGCGCGCTACGAGATCGATCTGAAGGAGCACAGCCCTGGCGCCAGCTACACGGTCGAGATCTTCTTCAAGCCGCCCTGCGACGGCAACGGAGCGGAGATCTTCCTGAAGAAAATGGGCAAATAAGTTAGATTTAAGGCGCGGCGCGAGCCGCGCCTTTTTTTTATGTTCAACCACTTGATGGGAAATGGAGCTTTTTGTATAATCATAAAATCAAAATATAAAAGTTTCAATTAATCCCAACCAAACCCAAAAAGTATGAAAAACGTCCCGGTAGAAAAGATCAGAAACGTCATCGTGGTCGGCCACGCCGCTTCCGGCAAGACTAGCCTTGTCGAAGCCATGTTAAACAAAACGGGTATGACCCAGAGACTAGGGACTATCCTCGATAAGAACACCGTCTCCGACTGCACCCCCGAGGAGCAGGAGAGAGGCGTTTCCATTCACGGCAGCAACCTCTACTTCACCACTAACGGCCACAACGTCTTCATTGGCGACATGCCGGGCTACACTGACTTCGTGGGCCAGGTCGTCGCGAACGCCGCGGTCGCTGACAGCGCTATCGTCGTGGTCGACGCCACCAAGGGCGTGGAAGTGGGCGCCATCCAGAACGTCAAGATCCTCGACAAGTACGAACTGCCCCGCATGTTCGTCATCAACAAGGCTGACAAGGAAAGCGCGAAGTTCGAGGAAACTTTGGCCGCGCTAGTGGAAGACTTCGGCAGCAAGTGCTGCCCGATCGTCATCCCCGTCGGCATGGAAGCGAATTTCAAAGGCGTCGTCTCCCTCTTCGGTTCCGACGCCGGCGCCGCTGATCCCGCGCTCTTCGAGGAAATGAAAACGAAACTCATCGAGTCCGTCGCTGAGACCGACGAGGCTTTGATGGAAAAATATTTCGGCGGCGAACTTTCCGATGCGGAAGTCGCGGCGGCCTTCAAGGCCGGCGTCGCCAAGGGCCTCCTTTGCCCGGTGCTCGTCACCTCCGCCACCAGCCTTACCGGCGTCCAGGAAGTCATCGACGCCATTCTGAACTATCTGCCCAGCCCCGCCGACAAGGGCGCCAAGAAAGTAGGGGACACCGAGCTCAAGCCCGACCCGAACGCTCCGGCCTGCGCTTACGTCTTCAAGACCGTGACGGACGCCTCCATCGGCCAGATCACCTTCATGCGCGTCTACCAGGGCAAGATCTCTTCCGGCACCGAAGTGCAGAACCAGACTTCCGGCCAGAAGGAACGCTTCGGCGACCTCATGATCATGCAGGGCAAGGAGCGCATCGTCGTCGACTCCGCCTTCCCTGGCGAGATCGTGGCCGTCTCCAAGCTTAAAAAGACGAGACTGAACGACTGCCTCGGCGCCGTGAAAGTCGACTTCCCGCCGATCGAGTTCCCGAACCCCGTCATGACCGTGGCCGTGACCGCCGCCAAGCAGGGCGACGAGGAAAGGATCTCCGAAGGCTTGAACAGACTGATCGAAGAGGATCCGACGATCCATGTCGACCGCCCGCAGGAAACGCACGAACTCTTAGTTTCCGGCATGGGCGACGTCCACCTCGACGTCTCCTTCCGCTGGCTCAAGGACAAATTCAGAGCCGAAGTCAAGACCGCCACTCCGAAGGTCGCTTACCATGAAACCATCCGCGGCACCGCGGACGTAAGATATCGTCATAAAAAGCAGTCCGGCGGCGCCGGCCAGTTCGGCGAAGTCGCCATTCGCTTGAAACCCAACGAGAGAGACAAGGGTTATGAATTCAAGGATATGATCGTGGGCGGCGTGATCAGTGGCTCCTTCATTCCTTCCGTTGACAAAGGCATCCAGTCCCGCATGACCGAAGGCGTCATCGCCGGCTGCCGCGTCGTGGACGTCATCGTCGAACTGTACGACGGCAAAGAGCACCCGGTCGACTCCAAGGATATCGCCTTCCAGATCGCCGGCCGCATGGCTTTCTCTGAAGCCATCAAGAAAGCGGACCCCATTCTGCTCGAGCCTATCATGAACGTCACGATCGCCTGCCCGCAGGAATTCATGGGCGACATCAACGGCAACATCAACTCGAAACGCGGCCAGATCATGGGTATGGACGTGGACGGCAATCTCCAGGTGATCAAAGCCCAGGTTCCGCAGGCGGAAATGTTCCGCTTCTGCAGCGAACTGCGCTCCATCACCGGCGGCGCCGGCAGCTATTCCATGGAATTCTCGCACTACAGCGAAGTTCCTCCCAACATCGCCCAGCAGATCAAGACCGCCTACGAAGCCACCAAGAAGAATGTGGAAGAATAAGATCGAGAACATTCTTGACGGCATAGCGGGACGGCGCGTACTGGTCGTCGGCGACGTTATGCTCGATCACTTCGTGAGAGGCGAGGTCAACCGCATCTCCCCGGAAGCTCCGGTCCCCGTAGTCAGGGTGACCAGCGAGAGCGACATGCCGGGAGCCGCCGCCAACGTCGCCATGAACCTGGCGTCGCTGGGCGCCCAACCTGTCATGGTCGGCGCGATCGGCAACGACGCCGACGGTGCGCATCTCAAGGATCTTTTGACCAAAGCCGGCGTGGACTGCTCCGGGCTCATCGTGAGCGAATCGATCCACACCACCAGGAAAGTGAGGATAATCGCAAGATCCCAGCACGTCGTGAGAGTGGACTGGGACGGCATTATCAAAGAAGAAGACACGGTGCACGAAAAGCTCTACGCCGCGGTGAGGGAACTCGCGCCGAAATGCGAAGTCCTGATCCTCCAGGATTACAACAAGGGACTTTGCGATCACGCTCTTAACGAGACAATGGCAGCCTCGGGAAAGCCGCTGCTCGTCGATCCGAACCGCTACTGCGCGACGCCGTACATAGGCTCCTTTGCTACGCCGAACCTCGAGGAGGCTCTGATACTTTCCGGCTATACGCCCAAGGGCGCTCCGGTCGAGGAGCTCCCTCTGCTCGCGGAAGCCTTTTTTAAGCGCCATAACGTGAAAAGCCTCGTCGTTACCCTAAGCGAGCACGGAATAGCTCTCTGCGAGCGTTCTGGGGCCGTTAAAAGGGCGAAGGCGGCGACCAAGCGCGGCGTCTTCGACGTCTCCGGCGCCGGCGACACCGTCGTGGCTGTGCTTGGCGCGGCTTTAGCCGCGGGCGCTTCCGCCTGGGACGCCTGCCAACTGGCCAACATCGCCGGCGGCATCGTGGTCGGGAAATCCGGCACGGCCAGCACAACCATTGAAGAACTGCGGGCGAACCTGCCTGAAACTGAAAATTAGTTAAATCCCAAACTCAGGAGTTTATATGAGTGGACATAATAAGTGGTCATCCATTAAACACAAAAAAGCGGCTGCCGACGCCAAGCGCGGCAAAGCCTTCTCCAAGATCAGCAAAGAGATCACCATCGCGGCCAAGGACGGCGGCGGCGATCCCAACATGAACCCCAGGCTCAGAACGGCCATTCTGGCGGCCAAGGCCGTCAACATGCCCCAGGACAACGTGACCCGCGCCATCAAGAAAGGCACGGGCGAACTCCCGGGCGTCTCTTATGAAGAGATCATCTACGAAGGTTACGCTCCCGGCGGCGTGGGACTCATCATCGAGGTCCTGACCGACAACAGAAACCGCGCGGCCGCCGAAGTGAGAACGACCCTCGACAAGAGGGGAGGCTCCCTGGCCAACAACGGCGCGGTCGCCTGGCAGTTCAACAAGAAAGGTGTCATCAGAGTTCCCCTTAACAAAGCCACCGAGGACGACCTCTTCCTTTTGGTCTCCGACGCCGGCGCCGAGGACATGAACTCCGACGACGAGAACTTCGAGATCACCTGCGGCATCTCCGAGTTTGAGGCTGTCAAGAAAGCCCTTGAAGACGCCAAGATCGACTACATCGAGGCCAACCTCGAGCAGATTCCGGCTTCCACCGTCGACGTCAACGACGTCAAGACCGCCAAGCAGGTCCTGACTCTGATCGACGCCCTCGACGAACTGGACGACGTGCAGAACGTCTACGCCAACTTCAAGATGGAAGATGCCATCATGGAGCAGGCCTCCGAGGAATGAGCGAACCTTCTTACCAAAGAAGGACCAAGCATCCTACTCTGAGCGTCACGCATTATAAGGACACCGTCTATCTTTACTGCGACGGCGCTTGCAAAGGCAATCCCGGACCCGGTGGGTGCGGGATCGTCCTTTTATACAACCAATTCCGCAAGAACTTCAGGGTCTACTTAGGGGAAGAGGTGACGAACAACATCGCGGAGCTCGAGGCTGTCAGATTCGGCTTATCCGCCATAAAAGACAAGACTCTCCCCATCGTCATCTGCTCCGACTCCACCTACGTCATAGGGCTAATGACCAAAGGCTGGACGCCGAAAGCGAACATTGAAATGGTCGAGGCCCTGAAGAAGTACTTGAAAGAGTTCCCGAAACTCAGTTTCCTCCAGGTGCCCGGCCACTCACGGGTGCCCGAGAACGAGGACGCCGACAAAATAGCCAGCTTCGCCTGCGAAGTGAAAGGCGAAGCGGGCGTCCTTAAGGAAACGGTCGTGCCCTCTACCGAAAAGGCCAAGAAGCCCAAGGCCGCCAAAGCCGCCAAAGTTCCCAAGAAAGACGCCTACAAGGACCCCTACTACAACGACAAGGGCGCCAAAGAACTGGAGGACCCCGACAGCGAGGAGATCAGGAGGCTAGTCGAGGAGGAGATGGCCTACGAGGAATTCGAGGAGGTGGACAAAAAAAGGCGCCTCAACGAATGGGGAATAGAAGAATACTGAAGCGGAAATTTTCCGCTTCTTTTTTTATGGTAAAATAAATATGTAGATAATAGGAGGAACTCCCATGATAAAAAGACTTCTTTTCCTGACATTTATTTTTGCCTTCTGCCTTCTGGCTGAGGAAGAAGAACCCCAGCCCGGACACTACGAGCTTTCACCCCTTTCCTGGAAGGGCAATTTCACCATCTCCCTGACCGGATTCCTGCCGGCCGCGGGCCTCAACGAATTTCTCTCCAACCAGGTGATAGGCCTCTACAACCTGTGGAATGACATCTACGTGGGCATGAAAGCGGTGCCCACAAAAAGATCAACCGGCAATTACGTTTTCCGCGAAATGGGCACTTACGGCATGATCGCGGAGTTCGTCTACACCATCAGCAATGGGAAATTCAAATACAACGAC
>JAFYHD010000157.1 GCA_017539325.1 bacterium
CTTCCGTGCGGCCAAGCGTTTCGCCCTTCTTGTCGATGTCGATGTTCTGGATCGTCTTGCCGAGATAATATTCCTGGCCATCGAAAAGTACCTTCTCCTGGTCCACGCTCTTTTTGGGGAAAGTTCCACCGAGAACGCCGAGCTCGTCGGCCAGGATGTGGCAGTAATGATCTGTCTCTTCCTTGGTCGGCAGCGAGCCTATAAGCAGAAGATTGCCGCCGGCTTCAACGTAATTGGCCAGCTTCTCCTGAATTTTCCTGGCCATCCAGCGGTCGTTCACAACGACGAGAACGGGATGCTTCAGAAGCTCTTCCGGCGTCTCGCTCTCAAAATCGACTAGCTTGGGCAAAAAACCCTGCGACCTTAAGGCGTAGAAAACTTCCGTGGTGGCCGGTCCGACAGGCTTGAGGCTGACCACCGGCTCCCTCTTCACTCCCAGAGCGATGTCGTAGACGGAATCAGAGCGAAAATCCTCCGCGTGCTTTTCTATTTCGGCAAAGGAGCGCTGTATAGCGTCAAAGGAAGGTCTTTTCGTTCCGTTCTGATCGACCGGAGCCTGCCAGTTGTGGTCGGTCCCGTAGAAGCCGAGACCCTGCCGGTTGCTGCCGGAGCCCCAGAGATACATGTTGAGGCCCTTGTAGCCGCCCGCGGCCGCCCAGACGTTCCAGATGAAAAGTTCGGGGGCGTAGACTCTGGGGAAGTCGAACCAATATCCGCTCTCCTGCTCTATCACCCAGGGAGTGCTGTTCAAGATGCTCTTGAGATATTCGGGGCCGTATTCGCAGAAATAGGTACCGCTGGTGAGATTCAGATTCCCGCTCATGGAGTAGTAGCAGTCCACTCCAATGTTGAGCCAGGGGTTCAGCTCCTTGTTTTTGATGTGGAGCGAAAGCGCGCGCGGGCAGTAGGCGTTGTGAGTCATAGGCGTCGTTATGCCGCAACCCTCCAGTATGTCTCTCAGTTTCTGGAAATACTTCGGATAATAACAGCCGTAGTAGTATTCCCTCCGCTCGATCTCGTAGAGCGTCTTGTTCGCCTGCTCGAGCATATAGGGCGGGATCCTTGAGAAATCGCCGAAACTGCAGCCATAGACGTTGTTGATCTTTTCAAGCGTTCCATATTTTTCCCTAAGATACGTCGGCCAAATGCCGTCCTTCTTCTCGAGGCCCAAATTTACGGGATTCTCGTCGCTGTAGTCGTCGCCGGGGATCTCGTTGCAAAGCTGCGTCATGACGACGAAGCCATCGGGCGCCTGGTAAGGCTTGATGACTTCCGCTACGGCCGCGTACCATTTCTCGACGGCGGCCAGGAAATCTCCGTTCATGTGCGCGACGGCGTTGACGGCCGAGCTGGGAATGTATTCCCCGTCCTCATAGCGCATAACCATGCTCTGAGGGTTTTTCTTGGTGAACCATTTGGGGATTCCGAGGTCTGTGGCTTCAGCGTAGATATAGGGGCCCGGGCGCCAGTAGCAGAGGAGCCCGCTCTTCTTCACAAGTTCCAGAAAAGCGACCAGGTCGTTGCAGGGATGGTATAGTCCGGTGAAGTCGAAACGGCCTTCCTCCGGTTCGTGCACGAGCCAGGGGGTGTAGAAGGAGACGGCGTTGCAGCCGGCTTCCTTCACGCTATTCAAAACTTTTTCCCAGTTTTCCCTCGGAGTCCTGAAATAATGGACTTCCGCGGAGGTCAGGAAGATCTCTTTTCCGTCGAGGAAAAACGAGCCTTTTTCAATCTTTAATTCCGCCATAAACTTGCTTTATTTTGATTTATCAGTCAGGTATTCTATTATCTTACCAAAAAGGTACGTCCCGAAGACATTATTCCGGAATCCCGAAGCTTCCCTACCCCTGCCGCCGGAAAGTTTGAGCGTCGTCGCGATGAGAGTTCCTTTGCCGAAGGAATACTCCGCCAGATACTCCGCGACTTTCCAGTTTCTGGCGTCGCAGCGCCTCAACAAGGGGCGTTTCAGGGTGAAGCCCATATCTGATGCCTCCTTTGCGCAAACGGCCCTTTCCGGGGCGACTGAGAAGTATCTGAGATCATCCGTAAAGCAGGAACGTTTGAGTCCGGACATGACGGGATGCGGAAAACTCATTGGGAAGCTCTCGCGCCAGAAGGAGACCTCCTCCGTCGGAAAAGTTGGATCGCTCCCCTGCATAAGGAAAACCTTCCCTCCCTCTCGAAGAAATTTCTTGACAGATTCGTCGATCTGGTCTGTTACGATGATCTTCGCCCCTTCCTTTACGCCTTTCATTCCCCGGAAAACGCCGGTGTGGTCCTTGAGCAGGAAGTTCTCGCTTTCGCTTTTCGGTTTGGGATAAACGAAGATCGGCCAGAAATTGCTGTAATTTCCCAGGCTGGCCGTCAGTATGAAGTTGGCCGGAGCGGATACTTCCGGAAGAACGGCGTTGAAATAACAGACCTCCTTTATTTCGCCTCTGCCTACTTTCGGCAGTAAGCGCTCCTCCCACGAGATAAGTTTTCCGGAACCATCGCGCAGTTCCAGCCGCAAAGTCTCCCCTTTCAGATCGCGTCCGGAAAAATTCGAGAGCAGTATATGCAGGTCGTAGGAGGCGCCGCTCCAAAAGCTGTAGCGGTCCTTCGGACAGACGCGGTCGCCGCAGACCCAGGTCCTTCTCAGATCCCAGGCCGGCAGAAGCACGACGTCGTTGTTGAAACGTGTGAATTCCTCAGGCGGGAATTTCATGTTTCCAAGGTCGTCGAAGAGTCCGCTGGTCGCGATTGGCACGTCCCTAATCGCCGTGACGTCGTAACCTGTTATCTCCCTGTAGCTCCTCGTCTCTTCCATCGTTACTTTGCGGTGCGTCAGGGCGTGGTCTATAGAGGCCGCCCTTAACTTTTCAAAATCTTTTCTGATGTCTTTGAACGCTTTCTCAAAGCCGTCGAGATAGAAATCAGGTTTCAGTTTCTTTATGGGATTGTTCCTAACGTTCCCGCTTTCCCACCAGAGGGAAGGCGTTTTTTTGCCCTCCCTTACTTTTTTCAGGTCCCTTAGGGTGTCGCTGTCGCAATATTCGCCGAAGAGCCAGGGTTTCCCGGCGCGGTAGGAGGGCGTGAAATGGTCCATCAGGTCCTCCATGTTCTGGAGTTCCCCGTAGAAATGATAGTCGTAGAAATCGCCGTAGGAGATTTTGAGGCCGCCGTAGCATTCGCCGGAACCTGAATTGTCCTTCACTGGAACGCCGAGCTTCTTCTTCAGTTTAAGGTACGTCTCCTTCAGGATGTCCGCTTTGACTACGGAATTCATCTCGCAGCCCAAAGTCAGAAGGGCGACGCATGGGTGTCCCAAAAGTTCCTCGCCTATGGCGTCGAACTCTCTTCTGATCCTGGCTTCCAACTTCGGATTCGCTTCGGGAAGCCACAAAGGAAACTCTATCCAGCAGAGCATCCCCTCTTCGTCGCAGATGTCGAGATATTTTTGGCGTGGGATGTAGAGGCAGTGCTTCACGGCGTTGAAGCCCATTTTTTTAAGAGCCTTCACTTCAGCGCGAATGGCGTCCTCATCGGGATTCGGCGCAATCAGTTCGTCGTAGAAGCCCCAGTGAAGAATCCCGCGCCAATAGAGCGGATCACCGTTGAGTAGCAGCGTGTTTTCCTTGCAGCAGATCTCCCGGCGGGCCCAGGAGGTCTTGCCTTCCATGCGGTCTTTGGCGCCTTTTATTTTGAAACTTATCTCATAGCGTTTGGGGATTTCGGGAGACCATTTCTCCATCCTGGCTGAATTAAGCGGGACCACCACTTCCCTCAAACCTTTTTTCAGCTCCCACTTTCCCCTGATCTCCCTGAGCCCCTTTATCTTTCCTTCCAGGTAATAAACGCCGTCTTTTTTTATTTCCAGCTCGATCTTAAGGGCGCAGTTGTCGGCGTAGCAACGCAGGAGAAGCACCTCGTCATAGCCCTCCAAAATTATGTCGTCCCAGATCCCGCCGAATGCGCAGCAGACGTCCGGAACGAAGCCCGAGAGCACTTGCCTCAGAGGATAAGGATCACTGTCGTAATAGCCGGGCTTGGCTATTCTGAAAACAAGCTCGTTCTCGCCGTCGATTAGAAAGCGTGTGGCGTCGAAAGAGAATTCATCCCACATTCCCTCATGCTCGCCGACGATCTTTCCGTTGAGCGTGATCTCGCAGAAATAGCTGACGGCCTTGCAGCGCAGAAGGTAAAACTTGAAGCGCTTTTTTAGGGAAAACGTTTTTCTCAGCGTAAAGAAACCGCCGAAGTCTTTCCTTTCCGTAAACCTCTCGACCGCGCCGGGAACTTCAACGGCGAATTTTTCGCCGTCCATATTAGCCTGCCAGACGCCTCCGAGATCGATAATGTTCGAAACAGTTTTCATTCCCGTTCCGGATCCCTCATGACTTCTGCGGCCTCACTAAGGTACTCCTCTATGAGTTCCTCGTCGAAGCCTTTTCTCACGAGATAGGCTGCCAGAGATGAAAGCGTCGACGGTTTCAATTCCTTCCCTTTTTTCAAGAGGTACTCCCTGGCCGCAATTCTTAGCGCCTCCCGGTCGTTGCCGGCTATCTTGATAAGCCCCAATTCAACAAGGCGCGAGGAGGCGGCGCGGCTCTCCTCGGGGGAGTAGCCGCGGCGCATCAGTCTCTCGGTCATTTCCTTTTCGGAATAGTCGCGCACTGCTAAGAGCTCGGCTCCCAGCCGCACAGCGTCCTTATTTGGGCTCATTTTTCCTTTTTGCTTTCCTTGGTTTCTTCCTTCTCGGGAAGCTCACCCTTCAGAAGCCCGTATTTCTCCCTTATCATGCCTTCCACCTTCTTGGCGAAATCCGGATCGTTCTTAAGGTATTCCTTGCAGGCGTCGCGGCCCTGGGCCAGGCGCTGGTCACCGAAAGAGAACCAAGCGCCTCGCTTCTGGATGATGTCCATGGCGGTGGCGACGTCAACGAGCGTTCCCTCGTAAGAGATGCCTTCGTCGTACATGATGTCGAACTCCGCTTCCTGGAAAGGAGCGGCGACTTTGTTCTTCACAACTTTGACCTTGGCGCGGATGCCGTTGGAGTTGCCCTCGTTGTCTTTCAGGGTGCTCATCCTGCGGATGTCGAGACGGCAGGAGGAGTAGAACTTAAGCGCGCGGCCGCCGGTCGTCGTTTCGGGGTTGCCGAACATCACGCCGATCTTTTCCCTGATCTGGTTGATGAAGATGCAGGCGCAGCGGGAGCGTCCGATTATGGAAGTGAGTTTCCTCAGGGCCTGCGACATCAATCTCGCCTGCAGTCCGACGAAGGAGTCGCCTATCTCGCCCTGGATCTCAGCCTTGGGGACCAGGGCGGCCACGGAGTCGATCACCACGACGTCCACGGCGTTCGAGCGAACGAGCGTCTCAGCGATGGAAAGCGCGTCCTCACCGCAGTCCGGCTGAGAAATAAGGAGGCTGTCAAGGTCGACGCCAATGCGTCTGGCGTAACCGGGATCGACCGCGTGCTCGGCGTCGATGTAGGCCGCCACGCCGCCCATCTTCTGGGCGTTGGCCACCACGCTCAAAGCCAGGGTGGTCTTGCCGCTGGATTCGGGGCCGTAGACTTCCGTGATCCTGCTTCTCGGAATGCCGCCCACGCCCAGAGCCAGATCCAGCGTCAGGGCGCCCGTCGGGATGACGGGAATGTTAGCCACATGGTTTTCCCCGAGGCGCATGATCGACCCCTGGCCGAACTGCTTTTCGATCTGTCCGATGGCAGCTTCCAAGGCCTTCAGTTTTTCATTTTTTTCAGCTGTTGCCATAATTTATCTCCTGATGTTTTTTAAATAATTTCTTCCCAGATCATGGAGAGCGCCTCCATGATCGTCAAATGTCTGATCTTTTCCCGGCTGCCCTTGAAATGGAAGCATTTTGTCTTCGTTTCATAGGATAGCGCTATTCCGATCCAGACGGTTCCGACAGGATTGTCCGAACCGTCGCCGTCCGGGCCGGCGATACCGCTAATAGCGACAGCCATGTCCGTGTCGAAGATCCGCCTGGCTCCTTCGGCCATGGCGGCCACGCACTCTTGGCTTACCGCGCCTTTCTCGCGGATGATCTCTTCGCTCACGCCCAGAAGATCTCTTTTGATCTCGTTTTGGTAAGCCACGGCTGAGCCCTTGAACCAGGAGGAGCTTCCCGGTACGGAAACGAAGCAGGCGGAAAGCCCGCCGCCGGTGCAGGACTCCGCGGTGCTGATCGTCACGCCCCTGAACTTCATGGCTTCCCCGATCTTCGCGGCCTGTTCTGTTTCCCTCGGTCCGTAGATCATCATTCTGCCGCCTCATTCAGAACGTTTGTTACAGCCGGCTGCCAGGCGTCCAGCGCGACGGCCACGCCCAGCTCCCGATCGTCCGAAAAACCGTAGTGCCGCGGCATCCACTGCCTGGAGACGATCAATTCAACAAGATTGGTCTTTCTCAAGGTAATGTCGTCCGGTATGTCATACTCGAAGAAACGCCATAGCTTGTCACCCAGAACGACTGTGTCAAGGTAATAGCCGTTGATGTAGATCGCCGCGGACAAAGGATAGTAGCGCAGAAAAGGATTGCCGGCCCTCAGCTTAAGCCTGAAGTTGCGGCGGTTCCCCAAGTACTCGAAATGCGCTTGTGCCTTCGTCCAGGAGAAGACAACGCCCCTCGGATCCGTCTCTTTGTTGTAAAAGCCGCCTTCCGGATCTTTTTCTTTGTGCCAGCGTATATTGCTCATGGCTACGCCGAGAGTCCTCTCGTCCCCGGAGACGCCGTAGTCGCAAGGGCTCCAGGTCTTTTCGCAGGAAAGGCGGAAAGCCACGCACTGGTCCGCCACCGAGTCGAAAGGCAGAGCGTAGCCGACAGGCACCGTCACTTTACAGGATTCTCCGGGAGTGGACAACGTAACGTTCGTCATGGCTTCGCCGTTAACATAGACCGTCACATGCTGCGGATCCTCGCCTAGTTTCGGGAAATTGCTGATCAATTCAAAGGAAGCGTAGTTGTTCATCTTCTTGACGCAAATGACGCCGTTCTTGCCGCACCATCTCCAGGGCTTGGACTGAGCGTGCCAGTTCTCCCAACTGTAAAAACCTTCGTCCCCCATGACGCCTATGGAAGCCCGTCTCCTTTCGCTGTTGAGATCCGTGGCGTTAAGATGCCTATAGCACGCGAAAGACACTCCCGACAGCAAAAGAACGCCGATGAAAGCCATGGCCCTGGCCTCATGGTGGATCTGGATGAGGAAGCGTGACTTCGCTCCGAGGTAAGCCAGCGAGAGTCCTAGAAGGACATGCCAGGAAACGTTCACTTCCATAACTTCCTGGTGCACTCCCAAAAAAAGCAGCGAGGCAAAGACCGCCAAAGGTGAAAAGACCGTCCAAAGTCTGACTAGTTCAAGCTCCTCGCCCCTCAGCTTTATCCAAGATACGGCGAAGGCAAGGAAGATCCCGCCGATAAAGAGGCCCAAGCCAAGCATTCCGAAAAGTCCGCTCTCGGCCTTGACTTGGAGATAGAAGTTGCAGGCGTTGTCGGGGGCCCTTAGGTTCTCCTCTTCGTATTTCGCGAAGTTCGGAAGCTCGACCACAAAGCTGCCTATGCCTACGCCGGACGGCCAGGTCCTCTCGGCCGTCAATTGCGCGAACCGCGGATAAAGCTGGCGTCTGCTGTCGTTGAAGATCCTAAGTATGCTGCCGGAGTTCCTTATGCTCCTGATATCTTTCTTCAGCCTTCTCTGCAGAGCCGGGCTCTTGGTCGTACCTGTCAGGATGTTGTCGGCCTTTTTGACAAGGTACATGCTGTACATGCCCGCGCCGCTGGCCAAAACTATAAGCATAAGCGCCACCATGCCGAGCCTGACAAGCGGCCTCGCTCTCAGAATCTTTTTCGTATTGATGAAAAAGCCCAGCGTAAAAAGGAAAAGGGCGGCTACGATCGCAAGAAAACCGCTGCGGGATCCGGAATAGTTGATCCCGAGTGCGCAAAGAGCAAGCCAAATGACCATTAGAACAAGCTTGGTATAGCCCCGCTCCTTTTTCCATGAGGAAACAAAAGCCAGACCGAAGCAGAAAGCCAATCCAAGCACCACGCCAAGAGCGTTGGGATCCTGGCAGGTGCCGTTCACCCTGCCCATCCTCACCCAGTAGAAGGAGCGGTTGGCACAGAACTCGATGGAAATATGACGTTGGACGAACGCCGCCGCAATGGCCAAAGTGCAGCCTGCGGCGAAAAACAGCCACATCCTGAAATAAAGTTTAAGGACATTGCCGCCCGAACGTTCCTCAAGATTCCCCAAACGATAAGCGAAGGGAACAAGCATAAGTCCGGCGATCAGCTGAGTAGCGTTGAATGTGACATAAGTGAGCGCTTTTTCGCGTGTCCATTCCTTGTCGTTGACGATCTGGGAGAAAAAGGAGTTGTCGCTGAACACCCATTCAGGGGCGTAGCGGGAAACACTGGCGTAGGTTCCCACGAGAGCAACTAAAATCCAAAGCAGCCAGCCTGTTTGTCCTGGGAAAGGTTCGTAAGGCTCCTTCGCAAAAAGCTCATGCCAGCAAAGCCCGGACAGCACAGACAGCAAAATGAAAACATGCATGGGATGGGTGCTGCCTCCAGTGATGAGCAAAGGTACAGCCATAAGCCACGGGGCAGTGAAAAGCAAAAAGCCGAAAGCCCATTTAGGGCGCAAAAGGGCCAGCATGAACCCAGACATGACAAGCAGGACAAGAATGGGCCATATCAGGTCGTTCCCAGGCACGAACCGACTGTAAAGGACCGCATCCCACCCCAAAAAGAGCGAGCCGAGCAGCGCGAAGAAAACTTTACACACCAATGTACCCATAATAATAGGATTATACCATATTAGCGGCCTTCTATCCTCGCCTCCAGTTTGCCGAGGATCTTCTTCAGACGGCGCATTATGGTTGAGGCGTGCACGCCTCTTTTCCCGGCCAGCTCATCCAAAGTGCGGTTTTTGAAGTAATACTCCTCAAGAAGCTTTTTCTCGTCTCCTTTCAATTCCGACCTCGCCTGACCCAAAAGCGCGTAGATCTCCTCTTCCTCCGCCAAATACGAAGCGGAAGGCGCCAGGGCGTGCTCTTCATAGATGAGGATCGTATTCCGCCTTTTGGCCTTGTGCATGTAGGTGCTGACGATGTCGGAAAATCTTCTCATAACAAGTTCATCCAAAGGCTTTTCCTCCCTGTAGCGCGCAAGGTCTTTTTTTATAAGCCTGTAGATGAGGTCTGAGAAGAATTCCTCAAAATGCCTGTGGCACCGATACCGTTTCGCCAAGGTGTAGCAGGGAGAGCGAAAATCGGCAATAAATTTCCGCCAGGCATTATCGTCTCCCCTGAGCAAGGCGCGCGCCGCTAATAGATCTTCGTTCATGGCTTTCCAGTTTTCATTTCGCCATAAACGGAAAACATTTTATTTTCTTTTCAAGCGGGATTCAAGCTTTTTTGATTTTTCTCCCTCTTTTGGTGGTGTTTGTCTCCCTCAAAAAAGCAGAGGCGCTTTTGCTATAATAAAAAGAATAAGAGTAAAAGCTTAAAAAGAGGAGTTCAATATGGATGTTTCCTTTGTCATTCCTGTCTTCAACGAAGAAGGCGACCTAAGGCAGCTTCACTCCGAAATTTCGGAAGTGATGGAAAAGACCGGTCTCAGTTACGAGATCTTTTTCATCAACGACGGCAGTAAAGACACCAGCTGGGAGATCATCAAAGACCTGGCCGAATCCGACGGAAAAGTCCGCGGCGTATGCTTCCGGCGCAATTTCGGCAAATCGGAAGCCCTTTCAGCCGGCTTCAAAAGAGTATCCGGCAAATACGTCTTCACGATGGACGCCGACCTTCAGGACGACCCGCACGAGATCCCGGCTTTCCTGGAAATGATGAAACAGGGCTACGACCTTGTGTCGGGCTGGAAACAGACGCGCCATGATCCTCTGGAGAAGCGCCTGCCTTCCAAACTCTTCAACGCGACGGTCTCCTACATGACGGGCGTCAGGCTCCACGACTTCAACTGCGGCTTCAAGTGCTACACGCTGGAATGCGCGAAAGAAATAGACTGCTACGGCGAACGCCACCGCTTTATGCCGGCTCTCGCAAACGAAAGGGGCTTCAAGGTCGGGGAATTGGTCGTCAACCACCGCGCCAGGATCCACGGCAGATCGAAATTCGGATTCGAGCGCTACATGAGAGGATTCATGGATCTTCTCACCGTCACTTTCCTCGCGACCTACACCCGCCGCCCGGCCCACCTTCTGGGCGGGCTCGGAGTTCTGGCCCTTTTCTTGGGTTTCCTTCTGATGGCCGTCAGCACGCTCCTCCGCTTCCGCTTCAATCCGTTCTTCGCCGTTCTGGGGCTCGCGCTCTTCATCCTGGGCGGACAGGCGGTGATCATGGGTCTCGTTTCCGAACTGATCGTGGCCCGCTCCCGCACTCCTCAGAAAACCATACATTCAGTTAAGGAGGAATTCTAAGCAAGGCTATGACGACTTTTCTGACTGGACTCGGAATACTCCTCATAGGGGGCTTCTTTTACGGCCTCTTCATGGAGAGATTTTTCGGCGCCGATGAAAGGAAAACGCCCGCCGTCGCAAGAAACGACGGATCTGAATACGTTCCCATGCCGACCTGGAAGTGCGCGCTCGTGCATCTTCTCAACATCGCGGGCACGGGCCCGGTCCTTGGACCCATCCAGGGAATCCTCTTCGGGCCTGTGGTCTTCATAACGATCCCTTTGGGCTGCGTCCTCGCGGGAGCGGTGCACGATTACATGATCGGCATGATCTCCATGAGGGACGACGGCGCTCAGATGCAGGACCTCGTCAGAAGCTACCTGGGCAAACACGTGGCCTGGCTGTTCAACGTCTTCATCTGCGTCATGGCGCTTCTCGTGGTGGTGGCCTTCACCTACTCGCCCGGCGACATCTTCGTCATCAGTTTCATGAAGCAGCAGGCCGCCGTGACCAACCCCTGGACCTGGGCGGCCTACGCCGTCGTCTTCGTCTACTACCTTCTGGCGACGTACATGCCGATCGACAAGCTGATAGGCAGGGTGTATCCCGTAATAGGAAGCCTTTTCATCGTTTCGGCTGTTCTGATCTTCATCATGATCTTCACCAGGCATCTGCCGCTCCAGGATCTCACGCTTGAAAACTGGCGCGGACTCAGGCCCAACATGATCCCCCTCTTCTTCGTGACCGTGGCCTGCGGCATAGCGAGCGGTTTCCACTCCACGCAGGCGACTCTGATCGCCCGCTCCCTGAAGCGGGAAAAGTGCGGCCGCAAAGTCTTTTTCAACATGATGCTGATGGAAGGCTTCATCGCCATGATCTGGGCGGCCGTCGCGATGGGCGTCATGGGCAAATACGGGCTCAGCAACGCCGGCAACGCCAACAGGACTCTCGTGGAGATCGTGAACACGCTGATGGGAGACAAGGCCGGCTTCATCGTCATGGCGGGCTTCATAGTCCTGCCCATCACCACGGGCGGCACGACGATGAGGATACTGCGCATCATGCTCTGCGAGCTCCTCAATATCGGTTCCAGCAGAATCGGCAAGACGCTTGTGGGAGCCGGCATGGTCGCAGCCTCGCTCGCTTTGCTTTTCATCGTGAAGTTCCAGCCGGACGGGTTCGCCATAATCTGGCGCTATTTCGCCTGGAGCAACCAGATACTCGTCGTCTTCACGCTGGCGGTCGCGACCAGCTGGTGCGTCAAGCAAAACAAGAGCATTCTCTTCACGGTCGTTCCCGGCGCTTTCTACCTTTACGTCGTCTCGAGCTTCATACTGAACGCCAAGGTCGGCTTCAACTTGAGCTGGGACGCGAGCTATCTTATCTCGGGGCTTCTTAGCCTTGTTTTCATCGCGTTCTTCAGTTTTAAAAAAATTACAAGTAAAAAATCGCTATGATCACATTCTTAATCGGTCTCGCTATTTTAGGTTTCGGCGGCTTCGCCTACGGTCTTTTCATCGAACGTTTCTTCGGAGTGTCGAACCGCAGGCCGCCGGCTGTCACGAAAAGGGACGGCGTGGACTACGTCCCCATGGCTTCCTGGCGCAACGGCCTCATACACCTTTTGAACATCGCCGGAACGGGCCCGATCCTCGGCCCCATCCAGGGCATCCTCTTCGGGCCTCTGGCCTTCATCACGATACCAGTGGGCTGCATTTTGGCCGGCGCCGTCCAGGATTACATGGTCGGCATGATCTCCGTCAGGAACGACGGCGAGCAGATCCAAAGCCTGGTGAAACGCTACCTTGGCAAACGCGTGGCGGTCTTCTTCGGGATCTTCGTCTGCTTGGCCGTGCTTTTGTTCGGCGTGACCTGCGTCTATACTCCGGGCGACATTTTCATCAGGGCCGTCATGCACCAGGATGCCGTTCTCTCCAACCAATGGCTCTGGGTGGTCTACGGCGTCATCTTCACCTATTATCTCATCGCCACGCTCCTGCCGATCGACAAACTGATCGGCAAGCTGTATCCCGTGTTCGGCGTTCTGCTGATCGTCATGGCGGTTGCCGTTATCGGGGGCATCCTGCTTTCGGGCGGCAAATATACCGTTCCGGAAATCACGCTCGCCAATCTCCATCCGAGCGGCACACCCATCTGGCCTTATATGTTCATCACGGTCGCCTGCGGCGCGGTTTCGGGATTCCACGCAACGCAGTCGCCCATGATCGCCAAGTGCATCACGTCCGAAAAAGTGGGCAGAAAGGTTTTCTACGGCGCAATGATCAGCGAGTCTGTCATCGCGCTTGTCTGGGCGGCGGCAGGCGTTGCGTTTTACGGCGCCACGCAGCTCCTGAACGAGGCGTTGGCAAGCGGTGCGTCGCACGTCGTCTATGAAATATCAACCGGTGTCCTCGGAACGTTCGGCGGCTTTCTTGCCATCATGGGCGTTGTGATATGCCCGATCACATCCGGAGATACCGCCTTCCGGAGCGCGAGATTGATCCTTGCCGAAACTTTCCGGCTGGGACAAAAGAAGATCCGGAACCGGTTGATCATCACGATCCCGCTGTTGGTTGCGGGCGGACTTCTGACGTGGTTTGCCGTTTTCTATGATAACGGGTTCCAGATCGTCTGGCGCTATTTTTCGTGGAGCAATCAGACCCTTGCAATGATCGCGCTGTGGGTGTCCACCGCCTATCTTCTCAGAGAGGGAAAGTATCGCTTCGGTTCTCTGTTAACGGCATTTCCGGCATCTTTCATGACGGCGGTCAGCGTCACCTATATTCTTGACGCGCCGGAAGGTTTCCGGTGCAATCAAACGGCTTCCTGCATCGTCGGATTGATCGCGGCAACGGTTCTGTTTGGGATTTATCTGGCATTCCTGATCCGGCGGGAAAAACTCCGTTCAGCCGGTACGTGCATCGAAAAATAAAGAAAAAAGAGGTTTGCGGTATGAAAGAACGCTACAATACCGATGTTGCGCTGCTCTCAGTAACAACAACCGAGTTCCGGGC
>JAFYHD010000158.1 GCA_017539325.1 bacterium
AATAATTAAAACTATGATCGACGACACCAAACCGCAGAAAGGCATGAAGATCTCCGTCATCGGAGACGGCGCCTGGGGAACAGCCATCGCGCTCACCCTTTTGGAGAACGGCTACCGCGTCATGCTCTGGGGCGCTTTCCCGGAGTACACCAGCGAAATGAAAAAGGAACGCATGAACTACAAGTTCCTGCCGGTCATTCCCCTGCCGGAAGAACTGGAGTTCACCAACAGCCTTGAAGAGGCCGTAAAGGACGCAAAGCTCCTTGTCATGGCTTCACCTTCGCAATTCATGCGCAGCGTCTCGCGCCAGCTCGGCGAAGCGATGAAAGAGCCGTACCCCATCGTCACGGTCGCCAAAGGCATCGAGACTGACGGCATCTACCTTATGAGGATGAGCGAGATCATCGAGGAAGAGACGAAGTGCAAGCACGTCTCCTGTCTCTCCGGTCCGAGCCACGCCGCCCAGGTCGCTAGGAAAATGCCCGCCGCCGTAACGGTCGCAAGTAAGATCCCTCAGCTCGCCTCCTTCGTCCAGCAGATCTTCTCCAACGAGCATCTGAGAGTCTACACCAACAGCGACATCATAGGCGTCGAGCTCTGCGGAACTCTGAAGAACATAATCGCCATCGCGGCCGGCGCCGTGGACGGCATGGAATTCGGCACCAACACCAAGTCCGCCCTCGTGACGAGAGGCCTGGTCGAGATGATGCGTTTCGGCGTCGCCATGGGCGCCCAGGTCGAATCCTTCATCGGTTTGGCCGGCATTGGCGACCTTATGACGACCTGCAATATGGGCCGCAACTACACCTTCGGCATGAACCTCGTAAAAGGCATGAGCGTCGAGGAAGCCCTCAAGGCTTCGGCCGGCGTGGTGGAAGGGTATCGCAACGCGGAGTGCGTCTACAAGCTCGCCAAAAGATACAACATCAGCATGCCTCTCACCTCAGCCATCTACAGCGTTCTCTACGAAGGCAAGGACTTCCGCGCCATCGTTCCGGAACTGATGCTAAGAGACCTCAAATCCGAATCCCACACCGGCAGCCCCATCCTTCGCTGGCTGAAGCTGCAGGCCTTGAGAACCAGAATAACCTTGAAACTCAGCTAAAAATATGTCATTCGTTATTACGACCTATGTCCCGGAAGGGATCGTCATGGCTGCCGACAGCCGCCAGATCGCCAGAGGCAAAAGCGGAGATCTGCCTGAAGTGGAAATCGTCGTCTCCGACAACTGCGACAAGCTTTTTTTCCTGGAAAACCAGGGCGTCGGCATCAGCGCTTTCGGCGACACTATCATGGACGGCAAGCCAATAAGCTATGCTATTCGTCTCTTCGAAGAGGAAGCCAACAACCAGGGCGACGGCATAATGGACGTCGTGAGCAATCTCATGCGCTTCATGAGCTCCCGCTATCCCAAGGCCAACACAAGTTTTCACGTGGCCGGCTACGCCCTTGAGAACGGCATCTCCGTTCCGCACGTCTATCACTGCCAGGTCTCACACAACATCATCCAGCGCCTCAACACCAACGAAAGGACCGGCGACATCATTTACGGCACTTCCTGGGGCGGACAGGGCGACGTCATGTCGCGCCTATTGCAGTCCAGGGCTCTCATACCAAGCGGCCAGACCGACAAGGAAGGCAAGCCGACAATGACCGAGCTTCCCAACTACGCTATCGGCTGGGACGTCATGCCGCTGATTGACGCCATCGATTTCTGCGAGACCGCCGTTGACATAACCGCCAGCATGCAGCGCTTCCAGATGCGCTCCAAGAACGTGGGCGGCCCCATCGACGTGCTCATTCTGACACCGAAAGGCTCCGACTGGATCGAAAGAAAACAGTTCGCCTATAATGACCGCGACTGACCGCTTAAAAAACGCGATAGCGAAAATAGAAGATCTCTCCTCCCCCTGCCTGCTCTGCCCAAGGGAGTGCAAGGCGAAAAGGAAGGAGGGCGAGACCGGCGTATGCGGTCTTGACGACAAACTGAAAGTCTTTTGCTGCAACCTTCACTTCGGCGAAGAGCCGCCGCTTTCCGGCACCGGCCTCAAAGAAGGAATCCCTGCCAAAGGCTCCGGCACGATCTTTTTTTCCGGCTGCAACCTGCGCTGCGTCTACTGCCAGAACTTCGCCTTCAGCCACAAAGGCAACGGCAGATTCATGACCGTTGAGGAGCTGGCTGAAGAAATGCTGAAACTCCAGCATAGGGGTGCCAAAAACATCAACTTCGTCACTCCCACTCCCCAGATCCTGCCCGCTCTGAAAGCGCTTTATCTGGCGCGCGAAAAAGGCATGGACCTTCCCCTGCTCTATAACTGCGGAGGCTACGAGTCCGTAGAGGTCTTAAAAGCCCTGGACGGCGTCGTCGACATCT
>JAFYHD010000159.1 GCA_017539325.1 bacterium
ATTCCCATCCAGGGGTCTCTCACGAACTACTACACCGGCGTTTTCCAGGACGGCGAACTGTTCCGCTACGACTTTGTTCTGCTGCCCGAGGCGCAGCTTAGGTTCAGGAAGCGCTACAACGACTATTCCCATGTGGCCATCCGCCGCCACGTCTGGTTCGACAAGACAAAGCAGCGCATCGTCAAGACCTACCGCAGGGCCTTGAACGGATCAGAGACGACTTTTATTTTCAAAGTTGAAGAATAATTTTCTTTTCGGGGGACAAATGAAATTTTTTTGGAACGTTATTTTCGTTCTGACGCTGGCCGTTTCCGCTTTGGAAGCTTTTTCTGTCGGCAATCTCGACCTTAAAGTGGCTGTCGTCACGCACAATCCCTACATGACCAACGTGGCCGAGATCGCGAGGGGAAGGAGGATGAACGCCACCTTCGGCTGGCCCACGGGCTACAATATGGCCAAAGACCAGGCCAACTGGTGGTTCGAGGCCTCGCACGGCATGGTGAAAGTCACCTTCGTGACCAACGTGGTCCTGAACACCTGGCCGCGCTACGTGAGCGGCGACCGCTTCACTCCGCAGTCGTATTACGACGCGCGCAAGAAAGGCGTCAGGCCGCCCTTCAACACGAGCTTCACTTTCGACTACATGTATTTCTACACCAACGAGTGCCCTTGGATCGTGGAGTATATAAACAAAGGGATAATCGACCAGGTCTGGCTTTACAGCCATCCCGACGGCGGCTGCTACGAGAGCAGACTGAACGGCTGGGGCGCCGATTACTGCAATTCCAACGGACTGGGGACGCTGGATTCCGAAAAGGTCTTCATGATGTGCACGCCCAGCATGGAGAGGACCGATACGCCGATGGAGAATTTCGGCCACGCGGCGGAATCCATGCTGCACACCCGCTGGGACTGCAGCTACATCAACTACCATCCCTGGCGGGACTATTCGAAGAAGAACGATTTCGTCCTCTTCAACATGAACTACGCCATCGACACCAACAACATCCAGGTCGGAACGGTTCACTACGCCCCCAACTCCACCAACGATTATCTCTGGGGCATGAAGAACTATGTGGACTGCTACGCCGACAACTGGTACAACTATCCCGATCTCTCCGGCCCGGCTCGTTCCATGAACTGTTCGGAGTGGGGAGGCGGCGTCAACCACAAGCACAAGATCTGGTGGTTCAAACATTTTCCGCAGAAAGTCGGCCTGCACAGAGGGCAGATGATGAACTGGCTCTGCGTTTATCTGAACCCCGCCAAGGCCGCGCACCCCATCGGCGTCGGGGAAACGATCGAGCAGAATGACGTGGACTTCGCGGGCTTCTTCCCCTTCTCGTTTGAACTGCCGGAAGGCACGACCCAGGCGGTAGTAAAAGTTACGACGGGCATCCCGGTGGAATTCGGCATCAGGAAGAAGTACGTGCCCATGAACAGCCGCAACTACATGATAACAGGCCCCAACAACGCTTACGAGGAATGGACTTATTTGAGGGATACCGAGAAAGTCTGGACCTTGACGGAAGACAATTGCTTCGGCCAGGTCCTGACGGGGAAATGGTACATCACCTTCGGCAAGGCCTACGATTACTCGCTCTCAAGGCCCTTTGACGACAACACCAACTACGTAGTCAGCGTGGAAGCCTGGCCCAAAGTCGTTAACTCGCGTCCGCCGGAACTGGAGGTCACCAAACCCTTGGAGGGTGAGCGCTACGACTTGGGGGGAAAGATAACCTGGGAGATCAACGATCCGCCCGCCGACGGCTGGCTGTCCTTCAACCTCTCTTACACCACCAACGATTTTTTGGGCCCCTGGATCGAGATCAGCGAGGATTACGCTTTTGAGCTCAAGTCTCCCTACAACTGGAAGAATTTCCCCTCGGACGTGAAGTGCGACTGCGCCAGGATCAGACTGATCGCCAACGATCTGCACGGAAACGCCTACACCAATTATTCCGGGCTCTTCGGCATCCGTTTGGATCCCGTGCCGGAGCCGGCGCTCGCGATATTTATTTTGACCGCTTTTGGTATAATCTTTCGCAAAATCAAAATTTCAGGAGAATAAATAATGGCAACCGTCAAAACCCCGAAGTTCGCGAACGGAAAAGTGTTCGCGTGGGTGGACAAATGGAACAAGATCTGCAAGCCCGAGAAGATCGTGGTCGTGAAGGGCACGAAAGAAGAGCATCTCGCGATCTGCGAGATGATGGTCAAAAAAGGACAGTTCATCAAGCTTGATCCCAAGAAGCGCCCCGACTGCTATCTGGCCAGGTCGCATGAGAGCGACGTGGCCAGAGTGGAAGGCCGCACCTTCATCTGCTCCAAGAACGAGATCGACGCCGGCCCGACCAACCACTGGATGGATCCCGAAGAGATGAAAAAGCGGATGCTGAAAGCCTATTCCGGCTGCATGAAAGGCCGCACGATGTACGTTATTCCCTTCGCCATGGGCCCCATCGGCAACCCCATCACCCAGTACGGCATCGAGATCACCGACTCCCCTTACGTCGTCGTCAACATGAACATCATGACGAGGACGGGCGAGGCGGTCTTGAAGCACCTCGGCAAAGACGGATCCTTCGTCCCCTGCATCCACTCCGTGGGCGCGCCCTTGAAGAAAGGCCAGAAAGACGTCGCCTGGCCCTGTGCCAAGAAAATTGAGGACAAGTACATCACGCAGTTCCCCGAGGACGGCGAGATCTGGTCTTTCGGCTCCGGTTACGGCGGCACCGCGCTCTTAGGCCAGAAGTGCTTCGCTTTGCGCATCGCAAGTAAGCTCGCCAAGGACCAGGGCTGGATGGCCGAGCACATGCTCATTTTGACGCTGACTTCGCCCGAAAAGAAGCAGTA
>JAFYHD010000160.1 GCA_017539325.1 bacterium
CCCCTGAACGACGACACCAAGAACGAGCAGAACAAGCACATGCACTCGATGCAGGAGCTGATGCCCGACACCTACAAGGAGCTTTGCGACATCCGCAGCATCCTCGAGAAGAACTACCACGACATGCTCGACATCGAGTTCACCATCCAGGACGGCAAACTCTACATGCTTCAGTGCCGCGTGGGTAAACGCACAGGCGTTGCCGCCCTCACGATGGCTATGGATATGCTCAAAGAAGGCCTGATCGACGACAGCGAGGTGGTGATGCGCATATCGCCCGCCCAGCTCGACGAACTGCTGCACCCGATTCTGGATGCCGCCGACGAGAAGAAGCACACCGTGCTCGCCAAGGGTCTGCCCGCAGGTCCCGGCGGCGCCGTTGGTGTTATCGCCCTCACTAGCGAGAAAGCCAAAGAGTATCAGGCTGCCAAGATAAAGAACATCCTCGTCCGCGAGGAGACCAACCCCGAGGACGTCGAAGGTATGCGTGCCGCCGACGGTATCCTCACCGCCCGCGGAGGTATGACCTCGCACGCCGCCCTTGTGGCCCGCGGCTGGGGTAAATGCTGCATCGTGGGTTGCGACGCCGTCAAGATCGACATGAACGCCGGCACCGTAACCATGAACGGCAAGACCTTCAAGGAAGGCGACGTCATCAGCTTGAACGGCTCCAAGGGCTACGTCTACGGCACCGCCGTCAAGACCATGGACGCTTCCGAGAACCCCGCTCTCCAGAAGTTCATGAAGCTGGTCGACAAATATCGCAAGATGAAGATCAGAACGAACGCCGACAACCCCGCCGACGCCGCTCAGGCTCTGAAGTTCGGCGCCGAAGGCATCGGCCTCTTCCGTACCGAGCACATGTTCTACGGCAAGAACTCCGAGAAACCCCTCTTCCTGCTCCGCCAGATGATCCTGGCCAAGGACGTCAAGGAAAGGGAAGCCATCCTTGCCAAGCTGGGCGTCTACGTCAAAGCTTCCGTCAAGGACACCATGAAAGTCATGAACGGCAAACCGGTCGTCTTCCGTCTGCTCGACCCGCCTCTGCATGAATTCGTCCCGCAGGATGAAGCCAAGCAGAAAGAGCTGGCCGCCGCTTTGAAGATCGACGTCAAGGAAGTCCGTGAGCGCGGCGAAGGCCTCCACGAGGTCAACCCGATGATGGGTCACCGCGGCGTCCGCCTCGGCGTCACTTATCCGGAAGTAAGCAAGATGCAGTTCAAGGCCATCTTCGAAGCCACCGCTGAGCTCCATAAGGAAGGCTTCAATCCGAAACCCGAGATCATGGTCCCCGTGACCTGCTCCGTCAATGAACTGAAGTTCCAGAAGAAGCTTTGCGACGAGGTCTTCGAACAGGTCAAGAAGGCCACCGGCGACAAGAAGCTCTCTTATATGTTCGGCACGATGATCGAAATTCCGAGAGCCGCGCTCCTGGCCGACGAAATGGCTGAGGTCGCCGAGTTCTTCTCTTTCGGCACCAACGACATGACCCAGATGGGCTTCGGCTTCTCCAGAGACGACATCGGCGCCTTCATGGGCGACTATCTCGACAAGAAGATCCTGCCCGCCGACCCGTTCCAGACCCTGGACCAGGACGGCATCGGCCAGCTCGTTCAGATCGGCACCATGCTCGGCCGCGACACGCGCCCGAACCTGGAAGTCGGCATCTGCGGCGAGCACGGCGGCGACGCCGAATCCGTGAAGTTCTGCTACTTCAACGGCCTCGACTACGTCTCCTGCAGCCCCTTCCGCGTTCCTATCGCCCGCTTGGCCGCCGCTCAGGCCGCCATCGAGGAAGAAAGGTCCGCCAAGAAGTGCAAATGCGGGAAGTGCAAATAACTCCCATTAACGCATGGTCTCCGGAATCTTTCCGGAGACCATTTTTTCTCCAAAAGGAAAAAGCCATGAAAACTTTAAGCCTTCTTATCCTCGCCGGCCTTGCCTTCTGCCTCTTCGGCTGCAAGACCACCGAGACTGAAGAACTCCCGCCTCCTCCCGCTGAGGAGTTCGTGGAAGTTCAGCCCGCGGCTCCGGAAACTCCGGCCGCCCCGGCAGGCCAGACGCTTCAGAAAAAAGCCGACGGCACCTTCACCATGCAGATGACTGAAGTGAAGTAAAAAAGAATAAGGGCGCCTTAATAAGCGCCCTTATTTTTTGCGTCGGCGTAGATGCTCTGCAAGACGCCGAGCGCGATCATAGTGCAGAGTAGCGACGACCCGCCGTAGGAAAAGAGGGGAAGGGGAACGCCGATGACAGGCATCAAGCCTGTGCACATTCCGACGTTCATGATAACGTGGGTCGCTATAAGGACGGCTATGCCCGTCGCCACCGTGACGCCGAAAAGGTCGCGGGCGCCGCGGGCGATCCTGAGGGCCGCCAAGATCAGGAAAAAGTAAAGGCAGAGCAGAAGCGCGGAGCCAATGAAGCCCCATTCTTCCCCGAAGACCGAGAAGATGAAGTCCGTGTGGCGTTCCGGCAGGAAATTAAGTTTGCTCATGCGGGATTCCCCGTAGCCTCTGCCGAAAAGCATTCCGCTGCCAAGCGTCAGTTTCGACATCAGCGCGTGGTATCCGTAGCCCCAGGGGTCCCTTTCCGGATGCCAGGTCAGAAGGAAGCGCTGCTTCTGATAGTTTTTCAAAAGGAACATCCAGACCGGCGGGAAGGCCGCCACCACGCCGAGGAAAGTCGTGAAGAGAAGGGAGAGTTTCGTTCCGGTCACAAGGAACATGGCGACGACGACCGGGAAAAACGTCAGCATGGTGCCGAGGTCGGGCTGGAGCAATATCAGGGCCATGGGGATGGCCAGGATGCCGAACGACATGAAATAATATTTCCAGCTGTAGCGGTGTTCCTCGAAATCCGCGAAATAACGCCCGAAAAGGAAAATTACGGCTATTTTGGTAAATTCCGATGGTTGTATCCCGAAAGAGCCGAAACCCAGCCAGGCTTTCGCTCCGTTGCGTTCCTGGCCTATTATGAGGACCAACAGCAAAGAAAGAAGCGAAAAGGCGTAGATGATCGTAGCGTAGTGGTGGAAAAAGAGGTAGGGGATCAGGGAGACGGAAACGGCCAGGATCACGCCGATGAGAAGCCACATCAGCTGCCTGGAAACATAGTCGGACTGATAGCCCAGAGACGCGCTGTAAATGGCCAAAACTCCCGTGACGCAGAGGAGAATGGCCGGGATCCATAAAAAGTAGCAGATATGGTAGTGCCTGAGATCCCTCATTTTCGCAAGGCGTTCACAACGTATTTTCCAAGGATGTCGGTCTCTATGTTGAGACTGTCTCCGACCTTCAGGTTTTTCAGCGTGGTGTTTTCAAAAGTCGCGGGGATGATGTGCAGCTGAATATCGGGCGCGGCGTAGGCGATGGTGAGGCTTATGCCGTTGACGGCGATGTAGCCTTTCTCCACGGCGTATTTCGTAAGTTCGGGGGGAAGCGAGAAACGCAGCACCAGGTCCGTTCCTTCGCGGTGGAAGGAGCGCAGGGGGACGCAGCAGTCGACGTGCCCTTCTACGAAATGCCCGCCGAGCCTTGTGGTCGGCGTGACGGCGCGCTCAAGATTGACGGCCTGCCCGTATTTGAGGGAGCCTAGCGACGTGCGCTTTATCGTTTCGCCCTGAAGCTGCACTGTGAAAGAGGCGTCGTCTTTTTTCGTCACGGTCGTGCAGACGCCTTCTACGGCCACGCTCTCGCCGAGCGAGAGTTCGCCGGCGAAGGAGGCTTTAATAGTCAAACCAAGGACATTCCCTTCTCTTCTGAGTTCCAGGACTTGGCCGACTGTTTCTACGATGCCTGTGAACATAAGTATTTGAGGCACTTCGACAGCGTCTCTTTAAGTTTTCCGCGCGGCGTTATGATGTCTATCTGCCCGTGTTCCAAAAGGAATTCCGCCGTCTGGAAGCCTTCCGGCAGATCCTGGCGGATGGTCTGCTTTATGACGCGGCCGCCCGCGAAGCCTATCATGGCCTTCGGTTCGGAAATGATGATGTCGCCGAGCGTCGCGAAGCTCGCGGTCGTTCCTCCGTAGGTCGGGTTCGTCAATATGACGACGTAGGGGACGCGAGCGTTTTTCAATTTTCCTATGACGGCAGCGGTCTTCGCCATTTGCATAAGGCCGACTATGCCTTCGTGCATCCTGACGCCGCCGGAAGCCGTGACCACGACGAGCGGTATTTTTTTCTCAAGCGCGAGTTCCGCGGCCCTGGTGATCTTTTCGCCGACCGCCGAGCCGATGGAGCCGCCCATGAAATCGAAATTCATGACGGCTAAAACGATGTCCCGGCCGTCGACTTTGCCGACGCCGGTTATTACGGCTTCGGGATCTCCGGTCTTCTCGCGGTTCTCAGCGTGCTTTTCGGGGTAGGGCTTTCCGTCGTTGAAGGAAAGGGGATCGCCGGAAATGAGGGAATGGTCGGTCTCGGAAAAGGAATTTTCATCGCAAAGTAGCTCGATCCGCTCCGCCACCGGCAGTTTGTAATGAAAGCCGCACTTGGGGCAGACTTCGGAAGCTTCCGTAAGCTTTTTAGCGTAAATTATCTCACCGCAGCCCGAGCATTTGGTCCAGAGACCATCAGGGATAACTCTGCGCTTTTTGCGCAAGCGGGAAAAATTGTTTATCAATTGCTACCTCGGGAGGAGAGTGCCGAGGGCCGGACTCGAACCGGCACGTGCAAAAGCACAAGGGATTTTAAATCCCTGGCGTCTACCAATTCCGCCACTTCGGCATTTAAAGATGAAATTGGAGGCGGCGATCGGAATCGAACCGATGAATGAAGGTTTTGCAAACCTTTGCCTTAGCCACTTGGCTACACCGCCTTTTTTAGAAATTGTGTTGATTATCCTACCAAAAAGGGCCTTTCAAGTCAATCAGCCTTTCGGGGGCTTTTCCGGCTTCGCCGGCCTTATGGGCTTTATAATCGAGACTTTGATCTCTTTAGGCTCGATAACCTTGACTCTTCCGGCCTTCACCGGCAGCACTTTAACGGGGAGCGTATATTCCGAGGGGGCGAGGTTGCTGATGTCGACGAAAGCTTTGACCTCCTTGGGATCGAACACTTCGACATCGTCAACCGGCACTTCCATGGTAATGTCGACCGTTGCGGGGATGAAGGTCGCCTCGCAGTTGCCCTGCGGCGTGCCGAAATGCTCCACGGCGATCTTTTCCATGGCGACGATCTTGGGCGCGTGGCTGATATCGAGTTTGACCCTGACGTTCCTGGTGTGCGTCTCGATCTTTTCAGGGACTATAACGGAGCAGAAGGTGTCGAGGTTCTTTTTGACGCCTTCCACGCTCAGGCTTTCCGTCATGACGCCGGTCATTTTGGAAAGCAGTTCGCCGGGGCCCTTGACGGTCACAAAGGAGGGCGTTATGTTGGTGGCGGAAACGGTGTAGCCGTCTTCCGGCTCGCCCTTGATGTCGACTATGACTGGGAGGCTGCGGTCGCTTATGGTGTCTATTACGGCTTTCAAACGCTTGGGCTTGATATCAACGACGTTGAATTTGCCCTTGAAGTCCTGGGGCCCCATGTAGCGGGCCATGGATGGCTTCAGTTCCAGGGCGGGGATGACGTTCTGCTGCGTCTCGCTGGAAAAGTCGAGCATCAGGGAGAAGTCGTCGGGCCTTACGAGGTCGCGGTCCATCTTTGTGCAGAGGACGGTCAGCTCGACGCTGTTCACTTCCTCGGTGGAATTCGTGTAGCAGGTGAAGGCTGTGAACTTCTCGGGGTCGCTCACGTTGCAGAGTATCTCGGCCTTCATGGTGAATTCCTCGGCGCCGCTCAGCTTGTAGCGCCCCCAAAGGAAAAGCGAGAGTCCGATGGAGATGAGGATAACGGTCGTCAGCCTCGTTCCCTTGAATTGATTGAATTTGAAATCCGCCATTTTATTTCTCGTAGGTAAGGTAGGGTTCCAGTCCGTTCAGCAGTTCTTTGATCCTGGCCGCGCCGTCGTCGTAGGTTTCGTCATCCTCCACGGGAGCGGAGAAACGGATGAAGGCCCAGCGGTCGCCAAGTCCTTTGAAGACCAGGTCCAGGGTCGTCTTGAAGGGGAGCCACATGTAGCGTCTGGTGGCGTAGAGTATGGGCGAAGTCTTGTGGAGCTTGTGGTCGCACTGGTACCAGTAGATAATCGTTTCCTTGATGTTAGCCTGGATGAAGCTGACGTCCATTCTGGCGGCGTTGAAGGAAGTCTCTCCCAGTGTCAGCGGGAAGTCAGTGGGCTCGTCGATGGTCCAGCCCTGGCTCGGGAAGCAGGCTTCCGGCGCGTGGATGGAGTGGTGATCCTTGTCGTTCTGGACGATGGCGAGCATCGTCGCTTCCGGAGCGCGGTGCAGCTGGATCAACTGGACGAGGGCGTAGTTGCGCAGAAGCTGCGTCTGCTGCATCACTCTTCCCCTGTCCTCGGCGGTCTTGGCCTCCTTGGCTTTCAGAACGAGGTTGGAGCGCCAGAAGGTCGCGCTCTGGACTATCTGGGTGGCGGCCAAAGCGTCGATCGGCGTTTTGGAACTGACGCCTCCGAGGGCCTCGAAACGCTCCTCGTCTTTAGCCGTGTTGAGGAAGAGCTTGTTGATCACTTTGCCGTAGGAGGCGTAGAGTTCTTTCGGCATGTAGTAGGCCCTGAAGTAGGCGGTGTCTTCCGGCAGTTCCTTGAGCTCGAGCTCGGAGACCGGAACGGGGACGCCTATCCTTTTTTCCGTCTGCAGGGGAATGTTCGTGATGATGGGCAGCATCCTGATCGAGATGCCGTCGCCGGTCACCATGTAGGGGATGGTGGCGTAGGCCAGGCCGGGAGTGTAGCGGATGTTCTCCTTGACCTTGCCGGCCAAAAAGAGGGTGATCAAAGTTATGGCAAGCACGATAAGAGCGTGCTTCCAGATCTTGGCGTAATAGGGAGAGGCCATGTTCTCGTCATAGTCTTCCCTTATCTCCTCCTCTTTCGCTTCCGTTTCGCCTCTTTCCTTCGCTTCGCGCTTCGCCTGCTTTTCGGCTTTGCGTTTCGCCGCCAGCTCCCGCTCGACGCCAGGCAGTTTCTCAAGGATGGCGCAGGCGACGAAGATCATGATGAAGCCGAGCGTGTAGACTACGACGCCGGGGTATTCGTGGAAGGCGCCGAAGGCCACGTTGCGGCCCCAGCCCTCCGAGAGATTAAGCTTGTGCTCTAAGAAAGTGAAGAACGATCCGCAGTAGGCGATCAAGACGATGCGCAGCGAATTGTTGAGGACGGCGATCGGCGCGATGAGGAGGACCATGACAGCCCGCTTCCACCAGGTCTTGAGCGAGAAGTAAGCCATGACGAGGCAGAGAACGCTAGTCATGATGAGGGACTGCAGGCCGCTGCAGGGCGCGGCCACGTCAAACTGCACGTCGGGAACGTTGACAAGCGAGACGTTGGTGCCCTGGCGTATGACCTGGATGTCCCAAAGTTTGCCGGTAAAGTTGATGAAGCGGCAGGCAAGATCTGTGGAAAGGATCCTCAGATGCGTCGAAATGATGCTGCTGCCCAAGCCCCACTGCACGGAGAAGAGCATGATGAAGAGCGGAAAGATGGCGAAAGAGGCCATTTTCCAGCCGCCCAGGTAGAGCAGCGCCGACCAGAAGCAGAAGAGGCAGAAAACGGTCTGGGCGGCGTTGAAGTCCGCCCTTTTCAATCCCAGCGTGCAGGCGAAGCCGAAAACGAGGAAGACAAGGCCGAAATACGAGACGGCCTTGCTCGCGGCTTTCATGCTTTTCCTGGCCGCGAAGAGCAGGTACGCGCTGCCCAAAAAGATGATCAGCCCGTTGGAATTGTAGCCGTGCTGGCTGTTCCAGCTCTGGTAAGTTCTCAGAAGGGGATAGCGGTAAAGGACAAAAAAGGCCACGGCCGCCAGAACGAGGGCGGCGATCGTTATCATCCTGTAACGCTTGTTCTGCTCGTGGATCTTTGTGAAGTCGGGATATTCTTCCATTATCTGTTCTCGATCTCTTTTAAAATGTTTTCCATGGCGACCGCGGGATCACTCGCTTCCGTGATCGGTCTGCCGACCACGATGTAGTTGGCGCCGTCGTTGATCGCCTCGGCAGGCGTTTTGATTCTTTTCTGGTCGCCGACAGCCGAGCCTTTGGGCCTGATGCCGGGCGTCACGATAAGGAAGTCGGGCCCGCAGCATTCCCGGATGGCCGTAATTTCCTTGGGCGAGCAGACTACGCCGTCCACGCCGCTTTCCTTCGCGAGCATGGCCAAACTTTTCACCTGGTCAAGCACGCTTTTCGTTACGCCCAGCTCGTTCTGCAGCGTTTCCTCGTCGATGGAGGTCAGGACGGTCACGGCCAGCACTTTCGTTTTTGAACCTGCTTCCTTTACGCCTTCCACGGCGGCTTTCAGCATGGCGCTTCCGCCGGAGGCGTGCACGGTCAGCAATTCCGCGCCGAGGAGCCCGGCGTTCTTGGCGGCTTTCTTCACGGTGTTGGGGATGTCGTGCAGTTTGAGGTCCAGCATAACTTTGCCGCCTCCTCCGATCACTTCCTTAACCACTTCCGGGCCGAAGCCCACGAACATTTCCAGGCCTAGTTTAAAGATGCCGCCGTAAGGGGCGAGCTGCTTTATGAGCGCGCGCATTGCTTCGCGGTCGCTGACGTCAAGAGCGGTTATAACAGGGTTGGTCATTTCAAATACTCGCTTTGTTTAAAATAAAGTTGCTGTTCCAGCATTCTGATCTTTTTCAGGTCGGCGCCGCCATTTATGGCGGCTTTCAAGGGATTGGAATAGATCCCTTTTATCTCCATGGGACGCTTGGCGTCGTAGTCCAGTTTCATGCTTGGCGCGTAGGGCACCATCGAGTCGGTGTAGGTGAGCATCTTCTCGATGAATTCGTTTTCGATCATTACGCCGCAGGCTGCGGCTCCCTGCTGCGTTTCCAGCATCAGGTCTTTGATGAGCTTCCTGCTTTCGGGATTCTGCATGAGCTTGTCCGTAGAGGTGTCCATGACGACGGTCATGCCGTTGTAGGGGATGTTCCAGACAAGCTTGCGCCAGCGGAGCGTCGGGAGATCCGCTTCCACGGAAGCTTCCACGCCGCAGGCGATGAAGTCTTCCTTAACTTTCTCAAGCAGACTTGAGGCCGCTTCGCTGTTTTTGAGCAGGGCGAAGCTGATGTGCCCGAAGTCGCAGTGCTTGATGTGCCCGGGAGCGACCTTGAAGGAGCAGATGAAGGCCGAGGCGCCGGCGATCGGCACGCCAGGCAGTTCGGAACTGAGCTCTTCCTCGAAAAGCAGCCCGTTCTGCACGAGGATGACGAGCGTTCCTTCCTTGAGGATCGGCTTCAGCATCTCCTTGAGGAGATGGTTGGCGGTGGTCTTCAGGCAGACCAGAACGACGTCCGCTTTCGGCATCGAGCTTGTGTCGGCGTGTATTTCGGCACGGGGGAGCGTAAAGTCGCCGTCGCAGGACTCCACGACGAGCCCCTGCTTTCTGACTTCCTCGAAGCCCGTGCGGACCTGGAAGCAGACGCGTCTGCCGCCGCGGGCTAACATCCCGCCGTAGTAGCCGCCCAAAGCGCCGGTCCCTAAGACCGCGTATGTAAGGTCGTTTCCCATAAACGCGTTT
The DNA here is from genome assembly GCA_017539325.1 of bacterium. Classification (GTDB taxonomy): domain Bacteria; phylum Auribacterota; class UBA3054; order UBA3054; family UBA3054; genus UBA3054. The sequence goes on from JAFYHD010000160.1 coordinate 9,585, forward strand.
TAATCTTAAAACTACATTATAACATTTTGCGCGCAAAAACCCTCGTTGACTTGTACCCTAAATCCTTGTATAATTTAAATATTAAACTGAAATAATGAGTATAAGGAGAATTATGGACTCGAATAAGAAGGAGACATCCTGGTTTGCCTGGTTCAGCCCCGTTAACTGGATCTCGGC